>JAZNRZ010000001.1:0-81021 GCA_045590975.1 Candidatus Nanosyncoccaceae bacterium
ATAAACAATGCGCCGTCGTCTCGCTTCGCTCGACCGGGCATTGGGCGAACCTGGCTCGAACCCTGCAGGCAAGCGAGATTGCATCTCGCTTCTTGAGATACAATCTCAAGCCAGCCAAACAGAACAAAAAATGAATCCTTACGGATTCTTTTTTGTTCTTGGTTTGGCTGGGCCTGCAGGATTCGAACCTGCGAATGACGGGACCAAAACCCGTTGCCTTACCACTTGGCGAAGGCCCAACGCTCCCTATATTTTACCATAAAGACCTAGGATGTTAAAATAAAAAGATAGACAAGTAACGAAAAGGAAACATGCCAGAAAATTTACTTACAGTCCGTGGTCTCCATAAAGTCTATGGAAAGCGTGACTCAAAATTCGAGGCCCTTCGTGGCATTAATCTCAAAATCAACAGAGGCGAATCAGTTGCTATTGTTGGTAAATCCGGTTCCGGTAAATCCACACTCATGCATCTCTTGGCCCTACTAGATCGTCCAACCAAAGGTGAAATCATCCTAGACGGCACCAATACTTCCAAACTAAAACAGCGCGATCTTAACAAGCTCCGCAATAAAGAGTTTGGTTTCGTCTTCCAGCAGTTCTTCATGAACGCAAATGACACCGTTCTTAACAACGTCATGCTCCCATTAAAGATTGCAGGTGTCGGCGTAAAAGAACGCCGCCGTCGCGCCATGCACGCTTTGACCATCGTTGGGCTAGAATCCAAAGCCAAGAACAAAGCTAACAACCTTTCTGGCGGCCAGAAACAGCGTGTTTGTATCGCTCGTGCCATCGTAAACAATCCAGCCGTCATCTTCGCCGATGAGCCAACTGGTAACCTAGACTCCAACACTGGCGCCAAGGTCGAAGAAACCCTCTTTAGTCTAAACCGCGACAAAGATATTACATTAATTATCGTCACCCACGATGAAGAATTGGCAGAGAAGTGCAATCGCCAAATTCGCATTTCTGATGGCCGCATTGAATCCGACGAAGACCTCGCCACTGAGCGCGAAATCGAAGCCGAAATCGCCGCAGAAAACGAAGAGCTTCGCAAGAATCACAAGACTGGCGACATGGATGCCGACGGTCTTCGCGACGACGCCACAGTCTCACACGTCAAAGTTAAGGAGGTCAAGTAATGAAAGCCCTAGATATCATCAAAGAGGCTAACCAAAGCCTTCTTCGCAACAAACTTCGTAGTTTCCTAACTATTCTAGCCATCTTTATCGGTAGTTTCGTTATTATCATTAGCACCGCCATCAACGCAGGCGTTAATGATTTCATCGACAAGCAAATGGAATCCGCTGGCGGTGAAGATTATCTCGAGATCATGTCCACTGCTACCAGCGATTCTATTAGCTCGCTCATGAACGGCGAAGTCATCAAAGAATACGACAAGAAGAGCACGAACCAAAGCGATCTCCAGATTACCGACGAGCAAGTTGAAAAAGCTCGCAAAATCGACGGACTTCAGAGTATTGACCTAATGACGCAATTCCAGGTCGAATACTTCAAGCTCGAAGGATTCGATAAGAAATATTCTTCTATGGGTTTCAACCTCATGCCACGCGGCACGCTTCGCATGGATCTAACCGCTGGACGTATGCCAAACAATGACGACGAAACCACCTACGAGATTCTAGTTGGCCAGGATTATGTCAAATACTTTGGCTTCGAAAAAGACGAAGATATCGTTGGGAAGAAAATCACACTCTATGCTCCAGAAACCCTAAAATGTAGCATGACTGGCAATGCCGACGATTGCACGAAACCCGTCGAACTTACCGTTGTAGGCGTTCAGGCACCGGGCGTAATGGCAATGGGCGGCGCACGCATCAACGTTGCCGCAATGAACAGAATTACAGACATCAATTATACCGGCCTACCAAACGAAGCCAGAGTTTCCATTATGGCTACAGCTCAGGTCGATCCAGACCGCATCGATGAAATCAAAGACAAACTAGCCGAAATCGGCCTTACTGCAATGTCTATCGAAGATGAAATCGGACAAATTAAAACATTCTTCGATGCCATGTTAACGGTTCTAAAAATCTTTGGTGGCATCGCTCTAGTCGCAGCTTCTATCGGTATCATTAACACGCTTCTCATGTCTGTTCAGGAACGCACCCGCGAAATCGGCCTAGACAAAGCCCTCGGTATGAGCAATGGTCGCGTCTTCGCTACCTTTGCTATTGAAGCCATCTCTCTAGGTTTCTGGGGTTCACTCTTCGGTATTATCGTGTCATTCCTTATCGGCCAAGCCGTTAACTTCGTAACCCATGAAACAATCCTAAGCAGCCTACCAACCTTCCAATTAATCATCTTCAGAGCAGTCGATCTTATCTCGATTACCCTAATTATTATGCTTATTGCCTTACTCGCCGGTGTTCTTCCTGCTCGTAAAGCTTCAAAGAAAGACCCGATCGATTCGCTAAGGTATGAATAATCTAACACTTCTTCAATATTTCGAATGGTACCTGCCGAGCAACCAATTGCTCTGGCAGCGCGCCGTTCGCGAGGCAAAAGACATCCACAAGATGGGCTTTAATGCTGTATGGCTTCCGCCAGCTTTCAAAGGCCAAGATACAGATAACGTCGGTTATGGCGTTTATGACCTTTATGATCTCGGCGAGTTCAAGCAAAAGGGAAGCATTGCTACTAAATATGGCACTCGCCGCGAATACCAAGCCGCAATCAAAGCTTTCCAACGTTACGGCATCAAAGTTTTTGCAGACATCGTACTAAACAACCGTATTGGCGGCGACGAAACCGAAGTCGTCCGCGCTATCGAACAGGAATGGGATAACCGTCTCCAACAAGTCGGCGACATCTACGAAATCGAAGCTTGGACCAAATACAACTTCCCGGGTCGCAAGGGCAAGTATTCAAACTTTACCTGGAACAGCGCATACTTTAACGGCATCGACTGGGATGAGCGCAACAAAAAATCTGGCATCTACCTTTTCGAGGGCAAACAATGGGATAGCAAGGTTGGTCAAGAAAAAGCCAACTACGACTACCTCATGGGCGCCGACGTGGATTTGCATAACCCTAAAGTTCGCGAAGAGATGCTTCGCTGGGGCGAATGGTATCTGGCTACAACAGGCGTAGACGGATTTAGACTAGACGCAACCAAACACATCGGTAGCGATTTCTATTCCTGGTGGCTCACTCAACTTCGTCAGAAAACCGGCCAAGAACTCCCAACTGTTGGTGAATACTGGTCCAACGATATGGGCGAGCTAGGTAAATATCTACAAAGAACAGGTAACCAATTCTGGCTATTTGACGTTCCGCTGCATTTTAACCTATTCAAGGCATCCAGAAGCGGCGACCAGTTCCCAATGAACAAGATTCTGGACAATAGTTTATTGCAGAGCTTCCCAGATCGCGCTGTAACCTTTGTAGACAATCACGATACTCAGCCAAACCAAGGCCTAGATTCTTGGGTCGACGGTTGGTTCAAGACTATGGCTTATGCCTTGATTCTACTTCGTGGCGAAGGTACACCATGTGTCTTCTGGGGCGACCTATTCGGAATCCCTCACGATAATATCGGCGTTGTGCCAGGCCTCAAGGCTCTATTAAAGATTCGTGAATTCTTCGCAAAAGGCAAACTTCACGACTACTTCGATCACGAGCATATCGTTGGCTTCACAAGAGAAGGCAGCGAAACATACCCAGATTCAGGCGTCGTTGTTCTTATGAGCAACAGCAAAGGCGGCGAAAAAGAAATGTATATCAACAGAAAATTCGCCGGCGTAAGATACATTGACGTAATCGGAACCAACAAGCATATCGTTACGGTAGACGAGAACGGAAACGGAAAGTTTAGCGTCGGAAACGGCACCGTCTCTGTCTATGTTAGTGAATTTGCCGCTAAACAATTATTCGTAAACGGTATATCTAGTCGCGGCTAAAAAAGAGCCAGTCGCGAGAAAAGCGGCTGGCTTTTTTGAGTCTTATCGGTAAGGAATCCCATGCCCAGAAAGGAAGAAAACGAGAATCCCAATGGTCATAACAATCTGAAATGGCACAAATGAACCAGACATCCAATCCGGAACGTCATCCTTCTTGGCCCATTTGGTAAAAAGCAAGATTGCGCCAACCACACCAAAGGTAATGATAGTAGCAACCAGCTCAGCCAAAATCAGATTCAGGATAAAAATACCGACGTTAAGAAAGAAAATTACGATGCTCATAATCTATACCCCCTTCGAGCAAAATGTTTCGCATTACGAAGATAAGAAAGTTAAAACACACTTTCTTATCTTCGCAATGCTGTCTTTATTCCAACACGAAAATTCGTTTTTTGCAATTAAAGTCATATTATCCCCGTAAAAAATGCGCCATATTAGACCCAATGGTATAATATAGCAGATGAAGAAAAAATTCTTAAGTGAAACTTTGCAGGCTCACGTCGACAGCTTTGTTCCTGGTGGGCAGGGAATCGCTACTCTAGAAAGCGGCAAGAAAGCCTTTATTTGGGGCGTCCTCCCAGGCGAAGACGTCGAGTTCCAGACTACCAAATCCAAATCCAGCTACTGCGAAGGTATCGCAACTAAAATCCTTAAAGCTTCACCAAAGCGCATCGAGCCAAAAGACGAATGCTATCTTTCTACTAGCCCTTGGCAAATCTTGGATTATAATTTCGAACTCGAAAGCAAAGCCGAACTTGTCAAAGAATGCTTTACTCAGCAAAAGCTAGACATCGAAGTCTTTCCAACCATGACCGACGGCAAAGAATTTTTCTATCGCAACAAGATGGAATACTCTCTCTATTTCAATCATGATGACGAGCAAATCCATCTTGCCTTCCATAAGCGCGGCAGCCACGGCAAAATCCAGATTTCTGGCAGCTCCATCGAACGCCCAGAACTCTTTGCAAGAGCAGAAGAAATCGTAAAAGACCTCAACGACAAACACGAAGAAGCTCGCAAATACCAATCCATGCTTCTTCGTTGCAACCAAGCTGGCAAAGTAAGTGGCGATCTATTCGAAAACGGCAAACCACATCCTATCATGAATCCGCTCACAGATAGCTTGCTTGGCAAAGAATACAGCTACTCACCAAACGGTTTCTTCCAGATCAATCTTCCAGTTTACGAACTAGCCCTCAAAGAAATTGCCAAGCATGTTGGCGACGGTCCACTTCTCGACCTATATGCAGGCGTAGGTAGTATTGGCTTATCTATCGCAAAAGACGGCCAAAAGCTCACTCTCGTCGAAGTTAATGGCGCTGCCGTCGAAGAAATGAAGAATAATGCCAACGGTCGCCCAAATACCGAATGCATCCTTGCTAAATCCGAAGAAGTCACAGAATACATCGCGCCAGATTCTATCGTTATTCTTGATCCACCACGCGCTGGCTGTGATAAAAAGCTTATCGACAAAATCCTTGAAGTTGAGCCACAGAAAGTCATCTATCTTTCCTGCAATCCAATTACACAGGCTAGAGACGCTGCACTTCTTGCAGAGAAGTACAAGATTTCTGCCGCCCAGCCATTCAACTTCTTCCCACGCACACCGCATATCGAAAATCTTATTGTTTTGGAGAAATAATGTATCGAAACACTTATGCTGAGATTAATCTTGAAGCTATCCGCCACAATCTCGAAATTTTAAACCAAAAGTTTTCTAATTACGATTACCGCTTCGCGGTTGTAAAAGCAGATTGTTATGGTCACGGCCTAAAAGCAATCCAGCCAATGCTCGATGCGGGTTGTAATTATCTTGCCGTCGCCACGCTCGAAGAAGCCCTGGAAGTTCGCGAGCTTCATCCAGAAACACCAATCCTTTGTCTTGGCATCATTCCATATTCTGGTCTAGATAAAGCCAAAGAGAATAACGTTACTCTCACAATCAGTAATCTGGATTACGTCAAGAATGCGCCAGATCAAGCTTTTTCAGGCATCAAAACTCATCTTAAAGTAAATACTGGCATGAATCGCCTCGGTCTCAAAGACGAAAGCGAACTCGCCGAAGCATATAGCCTTCTAGAGAATGTCGAGGGTATCTATACTCATATCTACGATACAGATAGCCGCGAACATACCGAAGCTCAAATCCAGAAATTCCAAGAGCTTACCACTCAGCTTCCATTAAACGAAATTGAAATCATTCACACTGGCGCCAGTGAAGCTACTCTCAACTATCCAAAGCCAGACTTTGTAAATGCTTGCCGCTTCGGCATCACAATGTACGGTTTCTATGCTCCAGCCGAACTCGGTCTAGAATCCACTTTCTCGCTCAAGAGCGAAGTCATCCAAATCAACACCCTAGAAGCCGGAGAAAGCCTTGGCTATGGCGGTACTTTTATCGCAGACGAAACAACCAAAATCGCCGTCATTCCTATTGGTTACGCCGACGGAATCATCCGCAAAAACAAGGGCAGAAACGTTTATATCAACAACCAACCTTACGAAATCGTTGGCAACATCTGTATGGATATGCTTTTTGTTAAAATCGACAACACCGTCAAAGTTGGCGATACCGTAGAGCTCTTAAGAGACAAAGAGCACATCAAAGAAACTGCAGATTATCTTAAAACAATCCCATACGAAGTGCTTTGCAGCATCAGCAAACGCGTTCTTCGTATCTATAAATAGAGATTATGCTAAACTAGAACTATGAAGATCGCAATTCTTGGCGCCGGCGCTTACGGACGTGCGCTTGGTAAGATTGTCTCGAATAATGGCCACGACCTAAGCTTTTTTGATCCAAACGTCGTGCCAGATGTCAGCCTAGAGCAAGCAGTAAAAAATGCCGAGGCTGTCATTATCTGTATTCCTTCTAACTTCTTACCGTCTTTCCTTGAAAACTATCCAGCAGAATACAAAAAACTACCAACCTTCCTAGCAACCAAAGGCCTTCGCGACGTACGCATCTTTAAAGATTTTGATAACTTCGCCATTCTTTCTGGCCCGACTTTCGCTCAGGAAATTATGGACGGCAAGCAATCTATGCTTACTGCCACTAATCAGCTCGCTGTAGATATTTTTGCTAACCAACAGATCGAAATAGAAATCTGCCAAGATATCCAGGGCGTTCTACTTTGTGGCTCACTCAAAAACGCCTATGCTATCGGCGCTGGTTTTAATAGCGATAGCGAAAATGCCGTCGCAGCCCTAATCACCCGCGCTCATGCCGAAATGCGCAAATATTTGCTCGAGCACGGCGCCAACCCGGACACCGCCGAACTAGCTTGCGGTATTGGCGATCTCGTCCTCACCTGCAGCAGCGACACTTCACGCAACTATACCTGCGGCAAAAAACTTCACGCTGGCCAAAACCTCGACGATATCCTAACCGAACTACAAACCGTCGAAGGTATCAATGCCTTGCATGAACTCGACGTAAACGAAGACTATCCACTCCTACTCCATATCGCAAGAATAGCTGGACTAAAATAAGACAAAAAAGAAGGCGACACAAAACGTGCCGCCTTTTTTGGGGGGGATCTTTTTACTTTAGACAAGATTAGGGAAGCAGAGTGTCTATGATCGGTCTCAGATATTCTGCACCGTCGCCGAGCAGGATTTCACACTCGCTCTCCTTGGAAGCCAGAACAAAGAAACGAACCAGAGCAGCAACGTCGTAGCTTGTAAGCTCAATACCATTGCTGTCGCAGTGACGTTTGAGTCTGTCCGCCCACTCGATACTCTGAAAAATTTCACGCTCTGTCATCGGGCGCATATTATCGTCAACAAGATCATATTTGACGTTATGAGTAGTCAAAACGACGCCCTCCTCGAATGGCCAGAATATGAACAGTGGCTTCTTGTATTCATGGTTTTCAGCTTCGAGAACCTCGATCTGTTCATGCAGCTTGTCTTTTTCTGCCTCCAGCGTAGGAACTTCGAGACGAAGAGCATCGGCCACCTTTACAAGAGCTTCGGATTCTGCGGTCAATCTTTCAATCTTGACCTTAACACCCTCACGCTCTTTTTCCTTTGCGGCGATTTCGGCGAGCATTTCCTCGTGCTTCTTTTCCATAGCCTCACGGCGCTTACCAGAATAATCCTTCATAGAATTCTTATACTGGCGTGCCTTGTCTGCGAGCTTGGCAATTTTCTGAGGAAGATGCCATTCGTAGTTCTCACGGCAGCGATCAATTCTTCCGGCAAGCTCACTATGACGAGAAACAGTAGCTCTGATTTCCTCAGTGAGATTATTGATTCTTGCCAAAAGCTTCTTTATGCTCTCCTTCAGATCCTCGATCTGGGCCTGATTGATCTTGATCAGCTTGCCCTCGAGCTCGAAACGCTCAGCAAACATCAGCTGAAGCTGCTTCTCACGAATACGAGTCATGATCGCAGTGCAGAGATCTTTATCCTGACCAGCAAACTCGAAATCGTCCTCTTCGCCGTTCATTAACTTCTCGAAATGTTCCATCATCTCGTCAGTCAAACGGTCAGCCAAAGAGTCGATAACTGCATTGCGAACATCAGCATTGTTCATCAGCTGAGAAAGCGGGATCTTGATAGTAGTAACCGTTGCCCCTACAGATTCTGTAACCGGAGCACCTATGCTCTTGCTCGGGATAGAGATTGTTTCGGTCGAGATATCAACACCTTTTATGGCCATTGTTCTCTCGGGCTTCTTCTTTGTCTTGGTTGTGATAGTGCTAGTTCCTTTTGTAGTTTCAGGAGCAGCAACAGGCTGGGACTGCTGGGAAATTTTTACTCTCATAAGTAGACCTCCTCAGAGTAAATTCGCGCCTCAAAAACCTATACCAAAGTAAAAGATTTTAAAGAACGCATGTCGGATACATGTATCCAAAAAGCACACTAGATGCCTTCCAGAATCTTTATATTATATCATATTTTGTTCAAAAAAGCAAAAGCAATACCGCATCTATCCCTCATCTTGCTATAATCTTCTTATGGAATTCGACAAGGCATATAATCATCTCAACGAAAACCAGCGCGCAGCTGTAGATCATATCGACGGACCACTTCTTGTAATTGCAGGTCCAGGCACAGGCAAAACCCAGCTTCTATCCGTGCGCGTCGCTAATATCCTTAAACAAACCGATGCCAACCCAGAAAATATTCTTTGTCTAACCTTTACCGAGACAGGTGCCAGCAATATGCGCCATCGTCTTGCAGATTTTATTGGCCCAGAAGCCTATAAGGTCCAGATTCAGACCTACCATGCCTTTGGATCGTATATTTTACAAGAACACCGCCCAGATCTTAATGCCGCCATCGATGATCTTGAACGTTTTACCTTGATTCGAAAAATCCAGGCCAACCTTCCAGCTATGGATATCTTGCGCCCAGATTATTTTACACCACATATCATTAGTGCCATTTCCGAACTCAAGGCTGCCGCGCTTACCCCTAATGACCTCCGCAAAATCGTTCAGCGTAACGAAGTAGATAACGGCCTGATTTATTCCGCCATCAGCGAAAAGCTCCAGGAAACCAAAGGTCTTCGCTATCCAAAATCTACTGCCAAATATACCGAAATCCTCGAAGCTCTGCAGAGCTTTATTGATCGCTCAGACTACCAAAAACCAATCCTTGGCAAGGTTGAACCCGTCGCAAAAATCTACTACCGAGAACTCGCCGAAGCTTTGCTTGCCGAAGAGAACAGCGAGAAGCCAAGCAGCAAGCTTCCAGGCAAATGGCGCGAAAAGTTCTTCAAGAAAAACAAGCAGGGCGAATTTGTCTTTGGCGACGATATCGCAAACAAAAAGCTTCTGAGTCTTGCAGGTATTATGGAGCAATACCAGACGCATCTCGACGCCGAAGGCCTCTTCGACTACGATGATATGATTCTGAATGCCATCAATCTCCTTGAGACCGACGACGAAATCCGTTACAATGCCCAGGAACGCTTCCAATATATCCTTCTTGATGAGTTCCAGGATACAAACGACGCGCAAGCCAAGCTTGTCAGTCTCCTTACAGATAATCCAAGCAACGAAGGCCGCCCAAATATTATGGCAGTCGGCGACGATGATCAAGCTATCTATGGCTTCCAGGGCGCCAACACTTCCAACTTCTTTGATTTCGATGCCAAATACCATCCAAAACAGATTTTCCTAACCAAGAACTATCGCTCTAGCGAGCCAATCCTCGAGTTCGCTCATAATGTTATCGAGCAGGGCGCAGACCGCTTTTGTAAATCCCCAAGCGTCAATATCGACAAGCACATTACTGCCGAAAACCCGCCAGAAAAGACCAGCATCGAGCTTCGTAGCTTCAAATCCTATCAGAGTGAATATTCGTATATTGCCGCCGAAATCCATCGCCTCATGAGCGAAGGTGTTCCGGGAAGCAAAATCTCCATCATTGCACCAAAGCACAAATATTTGGTCTCGATTTTGCCATATCTCCATGCTATGAATATTCCTATCTCTTATACACGCCGAGATAATATTCTAGAAGACGCCGAAGTCAGCGAAACAATCAACTGCGCCAAACTCGTAAATACTCTAGCTACCGGAGATATGCGCAAGGCTGACCCATATTGTTTTAGAGCAATCAGCTTGCCGTACTGGAATCTCAAAAACGCCACCATCGTAAACCTACTTCACGATGCCAGAGAAAAGCGCCAAAGCATTTTTGATACCATTTACTCCAACAAGGATGACGCCGACGCAGAGAATCTTAAGCTTCACGAATTCGCAGACTTCTTTATGGAACTCGCCAAGAAAGCCGCAGATCACAGTGCCGAAAGTATCATCGCAAAGATTTGTACCATCATCATTAACGAGAAAGACGACCTAGCTCTCTTTAGTAAGCTCAACACCCTCCGCGAGATTATCGGCAAGAAAGCTTCACGCGGCAACCACAAGTTCTCCGTCGAAGATTTCTGCAACTATATCGACGCATACAATTCTGCTGAGCTTCAGATTGTGGACAGCTCACCATATAGCGAATCCGACGAGGCTGTCATTCTTCAGACCGTTCATAGCTCCAAGGGCCTAGAATACGAAGCCGTATTCCTAATCGCCGCAGACAACAAAAACTGGTCCGACGCAGGCGGTAACCGCGATCTTATCAAGCTACCACGCAACCTTGCCTTCGTTCGCCACACTGGCGATACGGCCGACGAAAAAATTCGCGTCTTCTTTGTTGCTATCACTCGCGCTAAAGCCAAGCTATATCTCACTTATAGTCTTTCAGATTTTGCTGGCCACGAAGCTGACCGTCTCAAATTCCTAGACATCCGCGAAGACGCTAATCCAAACACAGGCGAAAAGGGTTACTTCAGCAAGATTATTCCAGAACCATTCAACTTCGAACTCCAAGGCGAGAGCGAAGATTTGAACCCAGAAGATTTCGCACCAAACCGCTGGTTCGACGATTATATTCCAAGCGACGAAACCAAGAGGAATCTCTTGAAACCTTATGTCGAACATTTCAGGCTTACCCCAACTGGCCTAAATACTTTTGTCGACCTAAGATACAACGGCCCAGAAGCCTTCTTGCGCAGATTTATTATTGGCGAGCCTAGCGAAGCAAACTTCAGTGCAGATTACGGCACGCTCATCCATGATGTTATGGACCAGCTCAATCGCCAAAAGCTCAGCAACGAAGACGCCTTGAATCTCTTCAAGTCTAAAGTCGCCGATGCCGACGCCACAGATAAGGAGAAAGACGACCTACTGCAACGCGGCGAGCAAGAGCTATCTCGCTTCCTCGAAGAGCGTGGAGATTACCTGCGCAGCGTCAAAGCCGAGTCCGAACGCAACTTCTCGAGCGAAGGCATCGTTCTTGGCGAAGTCCCGCTCACGGGTAAAATCGACCGCATCGAGATTAACGAAGAAGAGAAGACAATCACAGTCGCGGACTACAAAACCGGCACACCAAAATCCAAATGGGGCACCGCCGACAGCACTTTCACTTACAAAATCCAGCTTTATTTCTATAAGTTCCTCATCGAAAACTGCCGCGCCTACCAAAATTACAAGGTCACCAAGGGTCGCATTGATTATATTCCTGCCGATTCTGACGGAGATATCGTGCCACTAGAGCTCAACTTCAAAGACGCCGAAGCAGAACAAATTAAGAAGCTTATCTCCGTAGTTTACGAACATATCAAATCCCTAGACTTCCCAGACACAAGCGAAGCCAACAAAAACAGCAATCCAACCAAAGCCTTCTTCGATCAGCTCCTTAGCGAAGAGTAAACAGTTGACAAACCCTGCCATTTATGGTACAATTCACTCAATCCGCTTCTGGGCAATAGTCTAGAAGTGAGTCCACCCCAAAAGGAGGTGATTCCCATGACTGCATTCAATTTTATTTGAGGCGGTAAGTTCTTTCAAAAGGAGGTGAATTGTATGGCAGGCGACGTTTTTGATCGTTGCAGAAATTGCAACAAACTCCGTTATCTTCATAACGGCTACTGCAGTGACTGTGCATCATTCAAGGGGGCTACTACTCCTGGCGGTTCAATCTTTGGCTCTGGTTTCAGCTCCAGACCTAAGTGTCGCGACTGTGGCGGCACCGGCAAGATTGTCCATTTCTTAGGACCCGACGAGGTTTGCAAGAGATGCGGCGGCACCGGCAAGGAGTAATGCACGCACCACACGTCATACTTTCACAAAAGACTCTGCCTCGCGGAGTCTTTTTTCTTGTTCAAAAAAATAACCACCCTTTTAGCTGGCGGTTATTTCGAAATAGTATTAGCGACCATCTTTGTGGCGAGCGTGTTTGCGCTTTTCGCTATGCTTATGATTATTGTTGCGATTTAGCTTCGCAATCTTGATTCTCTTGGCCATGGATATACTATAACATATCTTATCTTACCAATCAAAAGCAGAGTCAAGAGTAGATAATTTACGCTTTTGACTTTTTCGTAAGCGATGTTATAATAGCACCAGAGAGATATTCCACCTCTCTTTTACATATAGGTCCCGAACGGTTCGCGGGAAGCATCTTACGAAAGGGGAGTGAAACCAATGGGCTAATTTGACTTCTTCGTTAGTTCTATCTCTTTAATGTCAAATGAAAGCATATGATCTCATTTCATCTTATTTTCGGGTCGTCATTCTGGCGGCCTCTTTTTTGTGCTAAAATAATTATATCGAGCTACGCTTCGGCCCCTGGCTACGATTCATAAAATCCGACGCTACAGATTTGCAAAAACAAATCGCGTCACAAATCATTATCAGATAACGCGAACTTGCGAAGGATTTTTATGAATCAAAACTCTTACTCATACAACCAAGAACCATTACATGAACCAATCGATGTCGATGCTACTTTTTCACGTCAGCTACTTGGCCATTGCAAACCAATCGCTTTCCGCCTCCCATCGGGCAGAGAAGTAGAAATCTCCGAAATCGGCCTTATTCATCCAAAATACGACGGACTAAACACGCTTTTTGCCTTCGACGTCACAGACGGAGCTACAGACTACCGTATTACTTTAGACACCGAAAGCCTCAACTGGTATCTAGATTACGAGGGAGATCAATATGTATAAGCTTCCACTCAAAACCATGTATATCGACCTCAATTCCTGCTTCGCCACCATCGAACAACAGGCCAGACCAATGCTTCGTGGTCGCCCCGTCGCCGTCACTAACCGACTCACGCCTAATGCCTGTATTGTCGCTGCTAGCTACGAAGCCAAAGATCTTGGTATCAAGGTCGGCATGCGCCGCATGGAAGCCGAAAGAATCTCAAAAGATGTCGTTTTTGTCGAGACCGAGCCAGACAAATATATTTTCGTTCACAAAAAGCTCCGCAAGATTATGGAAGATTATGCGCCAGATGTCGTCATGAAGTCTATCGACGAAGGCGTCTTAAATCTCGCTCTCAGCCCAGAGCGCATCCAGAACATGCCCAACCCAGAACTTGTAGCAGAGATTAAAGACAGACTCAGAAACGAAGTCGGAAGCTATATGCGCTGTAATATTGGCATCTCTAGCAACCGCTTCCTAGCCAAGCTTGCCGCCGAACTCCACAAACCTGACGGCTATGACGAGATTACGCCAGAGAACCAGCGCGAGATTTTCAGCAAACTCAAACTCCAAGATTTACCTGGCATAAATGTTCGTATGGAGGCCAGACTGAACGCGGTCGGTATTTTTACGCCACTTCAGTTCCTCGATGCTGATGAAGAAATCCTCGTAAAGATGGTCTGCAAAAGCATCGATGGGCACAAATGGTATCAGAGGCTTCGTGGCATCGAAGTAGACGACTGGGTTAGCGATATTAAATCTATCGGCCGCCAATATGTTCTAGAGTCCTGCAAGCTCACTCACGAGCAAATCGAGGCTCGCGTCATCCACCTCGCCGAGGATGCCGGCATGAGATTGCGTAGCAGAGAACTATATGCGCGCGGAGTTTATATCTGGGCCGTAGACTATAACGACACCCCACTCCACAAAAATATCCTCCTAAAAGACCCAATCCATACCGATGCGGATATCATCCGCGTATCACGCGAGTTATTCAAAGATTTTCCAGCACCACTCAGAATCATCGGCGTCACACTATACAAAATCCAAGACAAGCCCCAAGCCCAACTAAGCCTAGAACAAGATAGAATCGAGCAAGACAACAGACTTTGTAAAGCTACAGACATCATTAATAGACGTTTCGGCGACCGCACAATATTCTGCGCCGACTCTTTCGGCACAGAGCTAGTCAAAGTCAAAATCCCATTCGGTTCTACCAGATTCCTATAAACAAAAAGATACCCCTGATAGGGTATCTTTTTAAGTTAGTTTCGGCGATCCATACTACGGATACTAAAGATTCCAATTCCAGCAAGCGCGAGAGCAATAAAGACTGCCAAGCTCGTCATGCTTTCACCAGTATCAGGGTTTTCTGGCTCTTCTGGCTCCTCAGGCTCCTCTGGTTCTTCATAGTTATCGTTATATATGAAGACAATGTCGTTTGCGTCCATACAGTTAATGAGTGGATTACCACCAACAGCACATTCTTCATCATCGCCAGACCTATCATCAACCTTCCAGTCCTCAAGACCAAAGATTGTCATAGCGTGACCGTCTACAGCGATGTCTGCCGTGCGACTATAATAGCGATCGGCAAGCTCTGCTGGTTTTTCGTTGAAAGCCTCATCAGTATAGTAAGTATTCGCAGGAACATCTGTATTGTTCGTCAGATAGAAGCCCCATTTCTTATGAGCAGGAATCGTGATTTTAAAGGTCTTGCTTACAGCTTCAATTTCATATTCATCAGATTCGAAGTCAGCTTCATATTCGCTATAGGCATCATGTTGCTCGTCAAAGAATTTGTAAGCTTTGCTAGACAGCAGACTAGGATCGCCACCTTCGTTATTTAGATAACGCTTTACGATGATTGAACTTTGGTTACCTTCGGTCGTATCTGTTTCTGCCGCATCAAAGAGCATACCATTTACAATCTTTGCAACTTCTTCAGTCGTAACAATATCTGCATTTGAAGGATCAAGCGGAACTGCCGTTAGGATAATATCGTCATCATAATAGTAGACGCCAATCACATCTTCGGAGCTTGTTTTGCCATAAATCGAATTTAAAGTTACTTCTAGCGGATTCTCGCCAGTCGAATCATGAATCGAAGCCGGATATTTACTCGAGATTTCCTCTGGAAATGTCTCAATAACCTTTTTGATTACATGTTCGCCATAAGTTCGCGCGTCTTCCACGTCGTAAGTATGAATACTATCCGCAAAGCTAAAACCTGAGCTTAGCAACGAAGCACCTACAACAGCAAGACCTGCAACAAACAGAGTTTTGCTCTTCATTTTTATGTTCCCAATTTTTATTTTGACCTTATTTACTCATAGTATATGCTTATGGTTTTGTGGTGTCAATATATTAGATATATTTTTAATTTTTAAAACAGCCATCATTTTAAAAATTTAAAAATATATCTAAAAATGAATCATTTATTGAATAAAAACCAACAATTCAACAGGCATTTCTATGTTTATTCCAAAACATGTTCTAGTTTTGAAATAAACATAGAAATGCTACAATATACGCAGTGGCTTGGTCTCTAGAAAACCAAGCTCTTTGGGTTAAGTTACTCGCCTAGCGGCGGGTAACTTTTTTGAGTTTCGGAAACCGAATACTCAACTCCACACTCACGCAAAAGACCGTAATCCTCACGCTCATGTAAAACCTTTCTGCGGAGCCTCTAGCTCATCTAGAATCGCCGTTCACTGAGACTCCTGCGAATCGAGCCTCAATAATCTCAATGATCGGACACTCACGGGATACCACCAGCCCGTGCATGAACCATAAGACAAGCTCCATAAAAAGTAAAACTTAAGCTATTTCTACCTCTATCACCAAAATACCCATTAAGGCTCAAAAGAGAATTGTCACTAGCATCGTTTACAAACTTCCTACGAAAGCTTATATAGCAAAGGGGAGGCATGTTGTTCTATTTTTTAAAAATGATGGTTGTTTTAAAAATAGAAAACATACTCCCTTTGCTATACTTATCTTATGGATGAACGCGAAAACCTAACAATTATTGACGGCAAAAGCGTCTTTTATCGCGGCTATTACGCCATGGGCAATCTCTCGCTCCCAGACGGCACGCCGACAGGCGGCGTTTATGGCTTCGCCGCAATGCTTATTGAAATCATCGAGAAACTCAAGCCAGAATACATTGCAGTCGCTTGGGATAAAGCCAAAACCAACATTCGCCGTCGCCGCGAAATCTACCCAGAATACAAAGGCAATCGAAAGCCAGCTCCGCCAGATTTTTACGCTCAGATTCCTTATCTTATGGAGCTTCTCGAAGCCTTTCATATTCCACTCTACGAATTCGACGATTACGAAGCTGACGATATTATCGGCACGCTCGCCCGCAAGGCTCAGGCCGCAGGGAAACGCGTTGAGATTATTTCTGGCGACCTAGATATGCTCCAGATTGTCGATACAAACATTCATATGTATCAGCTCAAGCGTGGTTTTTCCGACGTCGCCAGCTTCGATATCCCAGCCATCGAAGCCAAATATGGTCTCCGCAAGGATCAGTTCCTAGATCTCAAGTCTATCAAGGGAGATAGCTCAGACAATATTCCTGGCGTTCCAGGAATTGGCGAGAAGGGCGCAGTTAAACTTTTGCAAGAATACGACACTCTAGAAAACCTTTACGACCACGTCGACGAAATTACTGGCGCAACAGGCAAGAAACTTGTCGAAGGCAAAGATTCCGCCTTCATGAGCAAAAAGCTTGCTAGTATTCAGTTCGATGCGCCGCTAGAATTCGATCCAAAAGCCTGCGAGCTCAAAGATTTTAAACCAGAAGCTGTCGTTGCCGAGCTCAAAAAACTCCGCTTCAACTCTTTGCTACACAAGTTCGCCAAAATCTTTCCAGATGTCGACCTCAAGGTAGCCCCAGAACCAGATTTCAAAAAACCAAAGCCTGTCGTCAAAAACAGCCCAGATGCTGTTCCGACAGATATTTTGCCACCACCAGCAGACATCGAGGTCGAGATTCCGAACGGGCTATACCTTAGTCAGCACGTCAAAGAAGACATGCACGCAGACAAAGCTCTAGCCAAAGAAATCCTAAACGGTCGCGACTATTGGGATCTTGGCCAGGTAGATTTCCTTTTCAATCCACTTGAGAAAAAGCAATCCCAGCTAAGCCTTATCGACCTCCCGAACAGCAAAGAAGAATACATCAAGCAACGCAAACAGCTCGCTGCTATGCCAAAGCTAGAGCAAATCGTCACGAAGTTCGACCTGCCTCTAATTCCAGTCCTATACAAGATGGAAGAGGAAGGCTTAAAGATCGACCCAGATCGTTTCGAAGCCCTCCGTATCGAGTTTAGCGCCGAAGAAAACAAGATTAGCAAAGAAATTTACGAGATGGTCGGCCACGAGTTTAATATCAACTCGCCACTCCAGCTCTCGCAGGTTCTCTTCGAAGATCTTAGACTCCCAACCAAGGGCATCAAGAAAACCCAGCGCGCCTATTCCACTGGTCAGAAAGAGCTAGACAAGCTTCGCGACCTCCACCCAATCATTGGCAAGATTGAGCGCCTCCGCGAAGTTAGCAAGCTACTCAGCACCTATATCACGCCACTTCCGACTCTTGCGGATAAAAACCTCCGCATTCACAGCACTTTCACTCAAGATGTTACGGCGACCGGCCGTTTGTCTAGCGTTAATCCAAATCTTCAAAACATTCCAGTCCGTAGTGAAGACGGCAAGCGCATCCGCTATTGCTTCGTACCAGAGAAGGGCAAAGTTTTCGTCGCGGCAGATTATGCCCAATTTGAGCTTCGCCTTGCCGCAGAGCTCGCAGGCGACGAGAATCTAATCAATGACTTCAACTCTGGCCTAGACATTCATATCAAGACCGCCAGCGACGCTTACGGCATCCCGATGGATCAGGTCACAAAAGAACAGCGCCGCGCCGCAAAGGTGATCAACTTCGGTATCATCTACGGCATGAGCGCCAAGAGTCTATCTGACGGCACCGGTATGACTTTCCATCAAGCCAAAGAATTCATTGATCGCTATATGGAAATTCGCACACCAATCGCAGATTATCTCAAAGCCCAGCTCGAGCACGGTCGAAAATTTGGCTACGTCGAAACCTACTTTGGTCGCCGCCGCCCAACCCCAGACCTATCCGCGCCAAACTTCCTTATTCGTGCCGCCGCTGAACGCGCCGCTGCCAATATGCCAATCCAGGGCACAGAGGCAGACCTCGTAAAGCTCGCCATGATAGAAGTCGACAAAGCTCTGCCAGAAGGCGCCAAACTCGTACTTCAGATCCACGACTCCCTGATGGTAGAGTGCGACGAGAATCAAGCAAGCGAAGTTGCCAAGATTCTCCAAGAAAAGATGGAAAACATTGCACCAGATTTCAAAGTCAAGCTTGCTACAGACGTAAAAATCGCAAACAACTGGGGCGAACTATAAAGCCAAAAGAGACCATAAAATGGTCTCTTTTTTTGATGCGCCACCCCTGTTATTTATTGACATAAGCGTTAGAATATGCTATAATAATCAAATCCGAATTTCTGCCTACTACCCGAAAGGAGCACATTATGAGCAAAAAGACTTTCAGTCAAAAAGTTCGCAAAAACAACGAGCGAGCTAAAAACCGCGAAAAGAAAATCGCAACCACAAGAGCCGCCTTCATGGCCGAAAACCACGAAAAACTTGCCGGTTATGTCAAGCCCGACGACGATACTGTAATCTTCAAAGGACTCAGCGCTAAGGTTCTTGACGAGCTAAAAACTACCGTAACATCAAACGACTACAGTTTCACAGCTCTTCAGGACTTTTATACAGAGTTCAAGAATGAAAAAGGTAAAACCGTAAAGGTGAGATATATGAAGCCAATGGCTCCTTGCAGCCCTAGCGATCTTCTCATTCTCATGAAGGATATCTACAAAGAACGAAACCAATACAGTAACGAAGACGCCGTAGATATGCTAGAAATACTCAAAAAATGCGACGAAGATTCATTTCTTGCTACATTTTTTATCGAGTACGACGACGAGATAACCATGGGCTACATCATGACGGATCATGAAGGCGCCATTCAGGGCGTCATTATCGACACAGCAGACGTCATCAAATCCGTAGAAGCCGAAACTATTGCAACGAACAAATACAAGAGAAGCCAAAAAGAGCAAGATAGGATCGAATTATCCAAAATTTACGCCAAAAACGCACTCTTTGAAGCTATGTGTATTCTTGGCTTATACGCCATCTATTCCGTGCAATACATCATCTGCTGCTACCTCAAAGGCGAAAAACTCCCAAAACTCGACATTTCGGAACCGAAATCCGATTCAACACCAAAAACCTCTCGCTCAAGTCGTACACCTTCTGCTCAGAAAGACCCCGCAGACAAGGACCCGAACAATTGTGTCGCCTACATCTACTACGATGTAAAGGACGGCTCGGTAACTATCGGCGGCAACAGAAACTATAGCATGAGATGGTGGATTGTGTCTGGTCACAAAAGACACTACATTAGCGGCAAAATCGTCGACATTCCGCCTTATATAAAGGGCGACAAAGACGATCCTGATGCCCAGAGAGCACTGAAAGTCTTTACAGAGACTCATCAGCGTATTCAGTGCTACAAGCTTGTTAAACGCTGACAAAAATCCCCCGAGCACATTCGGGGGATTTTTCAGAATAATGACACAAACACAAAAAGCCCAAGAAACACTATTACCACAATAATTAGCGTGATAATTCCATCGGCCTTTTGCCTTTCTTTAGCAAATTCGCGCGATTTCATCTCAGCCTGTGTAGCATAGAAAGTTTCACCAGTCTTTTCGTCTACATGTGGCAATCTTTCGTCCGGACCATAAGCATCCTGAAGCTTCCTATTAAACTCCTTATCTGCCTCAGCCTGAGCCACTCGAAGCTCCGTATCTAGAATAAAATCCTCGTCAGGACTCAAGCCTTCGCCAGTCTTATTAATCGCATAAGGATTCTCGCTTTTCTCGCCCAGAGAATTAGCAACACCCTTCAAATCGCTCTTGCTCATACTTGTTATCATTATACCCCAACCACCCCTTATATAACCATAGCCACAATTGACTATTAAGCCGTTTTATGCTATAATATACAAAGTTATTGGCACTTTTACAAATTCTGTCCCCAGACTACCAAAGGAGGTCTCTAAAATGAGCAAAAATGGTAAGACTAAGTTTAACGCCAAAGTCAAAAAGGCAAAAACCCAGTCCGCAAAGCGGGCAATGCAGGAACAGGCAGATTACGAAGCCGCGAAACGCATCGTAGTAGATGACACCGAAGCTCTCTATGTGGATTCCGTTAGACCAACCGAGGATTCAGTAATATTCAAGGGCATGAACATTGACATTGCGGAAGCTCTCATCCTGAGAGCAGACAGCATGATCGAGTTCCCGTTAAGAGATCTCTACCTTGAGGTCCCCGCAAAAAACGGCAAAAAACTCAAGATTCACTGGAAACCCCTCAATAATGACATGCGTCGCAAGGCCATCAAAACCTACCTGACGCACGTGAATCGTGACTCATTTTTCAGTCAAAATATCCGCGTAATGAACTTTTCGCTAGATTGTATCGTAGCGGAAGTTTACTACGAATACGACAACATCTATGGCCTTTCCTTTGCAATCATTAATCCGAAGGAAAGAACTATTAATCCGCCTTATGAGGAAGTGTTTGGCATTAAAGGCTACAAACCCAAGAAGTTAACTCCCGGATGCGATTTTATTGGATTCGTATCACAAAGCGCCGCCGACATTGGTTACAAAAACCGTGCACGCTACGAAGAGTTCAGGAATGTTACCAAAAATGTCGGCATTATTTGCAAAGCCACACAGTATCTCGTAAGCCGCTTCATTGCGGGCGAAGAGATTCCGAAGCTTCCTGGTCTGGGTCCGAAAAAACCCGAGAGCACACACCGCAATCCAACTGACAGTAAACCCGCTAAGTCTAAGCCCAAAGAGCCCGAAAAACACGTCGCCTATATCTACTACGACGTCGAGGCTGGCGATATAGTCATTAGCAACAGTAGCCGTCATTACACCGCAAAGTGGTGGATTGTGCGTGGTCATCAGCGTCATCTTCCGAGCGGCGACGTCGTTCAGGTTACCCCTTATATCAAGGGAGACAGAGAAGACCCCGATGCACAGAAGGCGCTCCGAGAAATCCTCAGCGGCATCGAGCGAATCAAGTATTACCAGCTCATCGCCCGCCGAGTCTTAGAGAGTAAATAACACTCACCCCCCGATTTACGTCGGGGGCTTTTTCTTGCCTAAAATCCAGATTATGATATAATATACAACGTAAGAAACGGCCATCCGGGCCGTTTTCGCACTTTTATGCCACAGGAGGTTAATAATATGGAACAGAAAAATCAGCCCCTCGTCACCATCGTCATGGGAAGCATTTCGGATGCAAAGAAGATTCTTCCTACCCTCGATTACCTGGAAGGAATCGGCGTTTCGTACTCAGTACATATCGCAAGCGCGCACAGAACACCCGATCTTGTTAAAAAGATCGTGGTCGAAAGCCACGCTCAGGTATTTATCGCCGCCGCAGGTATGGCCGCAGCACTTCCGGGATGCATCGCAGCTCTGACTATCCGACCGGTTATTGGTCTGCCACTCAGCAGCAAACACGGTCACGAAGATGCTGTTCTTGCTATGCTTCAGATGCCGCCCGGAAAGCCCGTTCTGACCGTTGGTCCCGATGCTGCAAAGAACGCAGCTATCGCCGCTTGCCAGATTCTTGCACTAAGCAATCCCGATCTTGCTCTGAAGCTCACCGACGAGTCCGTCAGAATGGCCGAAAAGGTCGAAAATGACAACATGGCAATCAACGAGACAATTAAAAAGCTGAGAGAAGACTCCTAATGCACCCAGCCCGCACTAATAAAAAGTGCGGGCTATTTTTTGGCCTAAATCATCTTCACGCAAATCGCAAAGCGTTCAAATTTATCCCCAGCAGAGTTGGATGGATATTCTTCATTTGTAACCGTATCGACATCTGAGGCTTCGATATTTTCTTCAAGCACGTCCGCTCGCATTAACTGCTCTCGCGCAGCCTCAGCAAGCTTCGCATTATCTAACTTATAGATCTCAAAATTCTGCGCATGCGGAGAAAGATAAACTTTCAGGTCTTCTGGTCGGCTACCCATCTTGTCTTTCAAAAAGTTCACAAACTCATATGCGCCATCTTCTTCTAAATTCTGTCTGCCAGAATGAACAAGCGCCAAAATTTCCTGCCGGGCATCATAAAGCACGACACCCAAACAATCCGCCAGCGGCAAGAGCAGGGCAATATCTTTGGATTTCGTCACTAAGCCATCAGCTGTCTTTAGCTCAGACTCAGGCTTCAAAATACAAAAATCCGCCAAATTGTCCTCATTGACTTCGAAATACTCAAGATACGTTCCGCGATCATAAGTCGTCAAAACTCGCGCTGTTTTATCTCCAGTCGTCTCGCATTCTTTAGTAACCTTCTTCTGATTAGAAATCACCTTTTCATCTTCATCCTCAGAAAAAGAACGCATATTTCCATCGACGCGCAAAGATTCTACAAACAATACTTTTCCGTCGCAAATTCGAAGTTTTCTCATACATCAATAGTATCATTCCGCGCCATACTCTTTTGTTTATATAGCCATTAGCTTGCAAAATCTGCAAGTTTTTACAGATAAGCCAATAATGCTCAGGTGGATTAGCTTGCGAAAATCGCAAGCTAATCCATACAAATTAAAACCAACCAGGGTATTAGGAAATTTAACCACAAGCAATATGCTACAATAATACTATGGCAACAGTCTTAATAGTGGGCAATATTACTAAAGACATTTATCTTCGAATGGATAACCGTCGCAATCATTTCGAGAAAGACCAGTACGACAAAAACTGGTTAGATATCGCATTTGACGGAAGTTCACACAAATTCTATTCCCGCGCCTCAATCTATGGCGGCGCAAGCGTTAGCCTAGAGATCCTTGAACGCTTTGGAATAAACACCCAAATTGTAAACACGCCAGCCCGCTTTATCGATGGTCAATTCTTGGCCAACGAAGCCCAAACAGATTACCGCTATATTCTTTGCCACGACAGAGATATTTCTTATCTAACCCCAAGCGAGATTCGCGAATCCGCCTGGGAAGACCCAGAAGTTGCTCCAGATTGGCTATATATCGACCGTAGTGCAAACATCACGCCAATCCTTGGCGAAAAAATTAGTATCTACTTAAGCCTAAACAAAAAGACCAGACTCGCCATCTTTATTAGCAAGCGCAGCAACCAAAATGCCCGCCATATGCAAAAGTTGCTTCGCCGCGCCAGTATCATTATGACCGACACTGCCTTAAGCTTCCCTGCCAAGAATCCAGTCATAATCACAAACACTCACGTCATCTTCCAGGGTCGCCAGATTTCAGCCCCACTACATGTCGACAGTAAAGATTTGCTCACCAAGCTAAATATTCATCTAACTGTCGCCGCCACTATTCTTGGCGCAATTATTCGCGGCAAGACCGTCAACGAGTGCCTATTACTCGCTCGCGCTAACGTCGAAGAGTCCAAACTTGGCAATACTGCAAACCTAACCAAGCTCGAAAAAGCCATTCTTGGCGATAAGTATCTCGTAGAAAAATTCACCCCGAAAGGACATAAAATGCTAGAAATCGAAGAAAACGCCCAGCTCATGATGACCCCAGGAAAGGGCATTCTTGCCGCAGACGAATCTGGTGGCTCCATTCATAAAAAGTTCGAAGCTATGAACATCCCAGACGACGAACAACATCGTCGCGACTACCGCAATCTATTCTTTACGACCCCAGGTCTAGAAAACTTTATTAGCGGCGTCATTCTATTCGACGAAACCGCAAGGCAAAAAGCCGACAGCGGAGAAGATTTCGTAACCTTCCTTCGCAAGAAGAAGATTATTGCCGGTATCAAGGTTGACCAAGGTCTAGAAAACTTCGAAAATTCCGACGAGAAATACACCAAAGGTCTCGAAGGCCTCCCAGAACGCCTTTCAGAATATTACAAGATGGGCGCACGTTTCGCAAAGTGGCGTGCAGCCTTCGAGCTTACCGATCATAGCCCAAGCGACATGGCCATTCAGAAGAATGCCGAAATCCTTGCTCAATATGCCAAAGATTGCCAGGATGCCAATATCGTTCCTATCGTCGAACCAGAACTAGTCTACGATGGCTACTATACAATCGAACAAAACATCGAAACAACCGGCAAGATTCTAGACAAACTCTTCGAAGAGCTACAAAAGAAGAACGTCAATCTTCGCGGCTGCATCCTCAAGTGCAACATGGTACTAGCAGGCAAGAAATACGAAACTCAGTCCACTCCAGCAGAAGTCGGTAAAGCGACGGCAGATACGCTTCGCAAGCACGTTCCAGAAGAACTTGCAGGCGTTGTATTCCTAAGCGGTGGTCAGACTGTTCAGCAGGCCACAGATAACCTACAAGAGGTCACAAACAATGGCCCATTCCCATGGCCAGTCACCTTCAGCTACGCTCGCGCCTTGCAAGGCCCAGCCCTAGAAGCTTGGAAGGGCAACAACGCAAACTATACCGAGGCAAAGAACGCCTTCCTAGCTCGCCTCGTAGCAAACTGCGACGCATTGTCTAAGACAAATAGCTAAATAAAATACTCCCGAAAGGGAGTATTTTTATATCCACAAAAAACACCCCGACCAGCAGGGTGTTTTTCAAAACTACTAAACTAAGCTTCTTCTTTCTTTTCTTCTTCAGCAGCTTCAGCGGCAGCTTCTTCTTCTGCGCGAGCTTCTTCGGCAGCCTTATCAGCCTCAGCCTTTGCTTCGCGTTCAGCAGCTTCCTGAGCTGGATCGTAAACGTTTGCAATTACAGCTTCAGTATCAAGCTCTTTATCTGCGAACTCTACACCTTTTGGAAGAGTAATATCTGCAATAACTAGACGATCACCAGCAGCTGCAAGTTTCGTTGCGTCAACTTCGATTGCTTCTGGAAGATCAGCAGGCTTTGCCTTAACATCGATTTCTTCAAGAACATGTAGGATCTCTAGGTGAGCCTTAGCAGCTTCAGATGCTTCAAAGTTTACAACCTTAATTGGAGCAGTAGCTTCAACAACGGCGCTAGCCTTGATTGCCTGAAATTCAACGTTATCGATAGAATGCTTAACTGGGTTAATAGCAACATTCTTGATCATAGCCATCTGCTTCTTGCCATCAATCATTAGATCGATTGGAGAATGATAACCAGCAGCACGAACTGCCTTATCTGTTTCTACATACTCAGACTGAGTCAAAATCGGCTCTTTACCACCAAATACGACTGAAGGAACAATACCTTGCTCGCGGAGGGATTTTGCTTTCTTTCCGGTAAGCTCACGCTTGGTGAGATTCAATGAAGTTTCACTCATGATTTTCTTTCCCTAAATTAACCTTTTATATCTAATATGTTACCCCATTTAATTTATCTTAGCAAACAGATAAAGCTTAAATCATATCACCGACAAAAAAACATTAATCTCTACTAGAGTTAGCTATTTTCTTAAACCGTATACAATTGCTTGCGAAAATCGCAAGTAATTACACCTTAGCAAAATTAGCTCATCTGGCATTACTTGCGGATTCTGCAAGTAAATGGCCATATAGCAAAAAAACAACAAACAAAGAAAAATCTCTGCTATTTCAATAGTTTCTTTAGATATTCGCCAGTGACAGATTTGGCATTCTTTGCCACCTCTTCGGGCGTACCAACAGCGACAACCTTACCACCACCTTGGCCGCCTTCTGGACCCATATCAATGATATAATCCGCACTCTTAATCACATCAAGATTGTGCTCAATAATAATCATCGAGTTGCCACCATCTACAAGCTTCTGCAAGATAGAGAGCAAGCGCCCAACGTCATCTGTATGAAGACCCGTCGTAGGCTCATCGAGGATATACAAAGTCTTACCAGTCGAACGACGCGCAAGCTCGGTTGCAAGCTTAATACGCTGCGCCTCACCACCAGAGAAGGTTGTTGCTGGCTGACCAAGACGAATATAGCCAAGACCAACTTCTTGCAAAGTCTTCATCTTGTTAGCGATTACAGGGATATTCTCAAAGAATTCAACCGCTTCATCGACCGTCATTTCGAGCACATCAGAAATCGTCTTGCCTTTATAGCGAACTTCGAGCGCCTCGCGGTTATATCTCTTGCCGTGACAAGCATCACAAGTCACAAAGACATCTGGCAAGAAATGCATCTCAATCTTAATAACGCCATCACCCTGACAATTCTCACAGCGACCACCTTTAACATTGAAAGAGAAGCGACCAGGGCCATAACCACGCACCTGCGCCTCTGGCTGGTTAGCAAATAGATCACGAATATAGTTAAATACGCCAGTATAGGTTGCCGGATTCGAACGAGGAGTGCGACCAATCGGCGACTGATCAATCACGATAGCCTTATTTAGGTTCTCAATACCATCAATGCGATCATGTGCGCCAGGAACCGTCTGAGCGCGATGCAGGCGCGCTAGGAGCTCATTAGCCACAATACTATTCACGAGCGTAGATTTACCCGAACCAGACACGCCAGAAACGACCGTCATAACGCCAAGCGGAAACTTCACGTCAATATTCTTCAAGTTGTTCTCGCGCGCACCAATCACCTCCAAAAACTTGCCACTTGGCTTGCGGCGCTTCTTTGGCACGGCAATCTTTTTCTTGCCAGAAAGATACTGACCCGTAATCGAATCTTTCATCTTTGCAACTTCGTCAGGCGTGCCGGCGGCAACCACTTCACCACCTTTAACACCCGCACCAGGACCAATATCTACAAGATAATCTGCCGAACGAATCGTATCTTCATCATGCTCAACCACAATAACCGTGTTATGAAGATCACGAAGATGTTTCAAAGTAGCAATCAAACGGTCGTTATCTCTCTGATGCAAACCAATCGAAGGCTCATCGAGCACATACAAAACACCCTGAAGACCAGAACCAATCTGTGTCGCCAAACGAATACGCTGCGCCTCGCCACCAGAAAGGGTAGCTGCCGAGCGAGAAAGCTCAAGATAGTTAAGACCAACGTCTTTCATGAAGCCAACACGAGATTTAATCTCCTTCAAAATCGGACCAGCAATCATTTGCTCGTTTTCAGTTAGGCCAAGGTCGCCACTCAATACATCGAGCGTCTGATCGACATCCATCGAGCACATATCCATGATATTAAGATCATGAACTGTAACCGCCAAAACAACCGGCTTCAAGCGCGCACCATGGCAGCTCTGGCAAACCCTCTCACGCATAAAGCGCTCGATATCTTTGCGAATAAACTCCGACTCAGTTTCTTTGTGTCTTCTTTCAAGGTTAGGAATCACGCCTTCATAAACCGAATCATATTCATAGCCATTACTTAGCTTAACGTGATATTTTTCGTCGCCTGTACCATAAAGAATAATATGTTTTGCTTCGTCAGAAAGCAGACCGATCGGCTCACGCACCGAGAAACCATGCTTCTCGCCAACCGCAGCAAGGCGCTTTAGCCACCAAGAATCCTGATTAATGCGGTTGTATGGACGAATCCCACCCTCAGCAATCGTCAAGTTAGGATTCAAAACAAGTTCTGGATCAATTTCCATCCTCGTACCAAGGCCAGTACAGACTGGACAGGCACCCTGTGGCTGGTTAAACGAGAATAGACGAGGCTCAAGTTCTGGAATCAACTCATCTGGATGATCTGGACAAGCATAGCGCTGCGAATAAGTTACAACTTCCGCATCCAAAGTATTGATATGATTGCCGCCAAGCGCCGTCGAATTATCCTTAATGCAAAGTACCTTCAAAATACCGTCACCAAGCGTCAAAGCCTGCTCGACAGAACTAGAAATACGACTCTCCATATCTGGAGCCATCACATAACGATCCACGACGATTTCAATATCGTGGTAAAGATTCTTGTCTAGCTCTGGCCATTCATCAAGAGAGTAGATAATACCGTCAACGCGCGCACGCGCAAAGCCTTTTGCCTGATACTGCTCACCAATATGCGAGAAAGAACCTTTCTTATGCGTAACAATTGGCGCCAAAATCATAAGCTTAGAAGAAACTTTCCAAGTCAAAACCTGATCAATCACATCCTGGACACTACGCTTTGCAACCTCTTTATGACAAATCGGACAATGTGGCACACCAATACGAGCAAAGAGAAGACGAAGATAATCATAGATTTCGGTAACGGTTGCGACCGTAGAACGAGGGTTGCGCGAAGTGGATTTCTGATCAATCGAAATTGCTGGAGAAAGACCAGTAATCATATCAACGTCAGGCTTATCCATGACGCCTAGGAACATACGAGCATAAGACGAAAGAGACTCAACATAGCGACGCTGACCTTCAGCATAAATCGTGTCAAAAGCAAGGGAAGATTTTCCGGAACCAGAAAGCCCCGTCATGACAACGAGCTTATCTCGCGGAATGTCAATGTCTATGTTTTTAAGATTGTTCGCGCGCGCACCGCGAATCCTGATTACGTCTCCATCCATGGCTAGAAATTATACCTTAAAATCGCCCAAAAATCCAGTAGCTTACGACTTGCGTAGATTATCTTTTTATTTTCTAATCAATACTTTTATAGCCATGCAAAAGCGCCCGAACAAGTCGAGCGCTTAGGATTTTAGATACCGTCAAATGTGACCATATTGTCGCCATCGCTGTCCGGATCTTCGTCATCCTCGTAATGATCAAGCTCATCACCTAGATCGTCGATATCAGCCTCAGTGAAACCTTCACCGTCATCATCGTCGGCTGTTTCTGCCTCGATATCCATCTCTTCGAAGGATTCATCGAAGTCGCCATCGATGCTTTCGATCGAAACGGCAGACCAAATGTCTTCTTCGCCATCGCCTTCGATAGAAACAACCGTTACAATGTCTTCTTTAGACTCGTGTTTGACTTCATAGGAAATGCTATATGTCGAAATAACAATGCAAGTTCCTACGCCTGGAGCATAACTTGAAACTTTTCGGCTCGTAAGCTCTACGTAATCCAAAGGAGCAGAACAACGCGCCGCGACCTCGGTCGTGAGCGCAGGATCATCCTCGATCAGCTCGTCAAGATCATCAATCCAGCTTATTCCATAAGCTGCTGTCAGAACTTCAACGCGAGCATCAATCGAGACCTCTTCGTCGGGAACAAATCTTTGAAAACAAGAATCTTTCAACTTAACATCATTGCATATAATCGCTCTTCCACGCGAAGATGTTTCGCTATTCGGAAAGAAACGAACAATAAATTCCTCGCCGTTAACTCTTGTTGCAAAGTAATTCTTACACCCATCAATATACAGTCTGTACATAATTCACCTCCGCGTAAGCCCGCCGGCAGATTGTTTTGTCTGCCGCGGCTTTTCTGCGGCAGCTTTAACGGCCCGATCCAAAGTCGCTAAAGTCGCCGCAAAAAAACGGAAATGTGGTATCTAATGCAATATCTTAAAGTACATACCCTTATTATATCATAAACGGCATAAAAAATCAAGCGCCGCACAGAGTTTTACCTTTTTAGCGACGCTTTGATACGCATTTCGATTTTACAAATCATCATTCCGGATCCCAGGGCCAAATCGGCCGCCCCAGCACAAAAGCACGGAGAATCAGTTGACCGTCAGAGAGCTCACTATACTTCCCGGATTTTCGAATCTCCTTCAGCCAAGAATCGCCATGCTCCTCAAGGAAAAGAAGAGAACGTACACTCATCGGCACATCATAGGTCGAAATCGACTTAAAGAAGCCAGCCGGCACACCGCAGGCATCTGCATAGCGTATACCGTTTACGTCACGTACCCTCCAGCAGCACAGCTCACCCTCATATTCGGCAGCATAATAGATATCATTCGGCCCGAAATCGCGACAGATGAACCACTCATTACGAGTCAGCTTATCGCGCGTATAGCTGAGCTTATTACAAATCAGCTCTCCAGGTATTCCGTCGGCAATATACTGCTGAATCATCTCGCCATTTGCCTTCCAGCGACGCTCGACCGTTCCGTCTTCATATTCAACCTTAGGAAGCTCGTAAACATCCTTGATCGGTTTACCAAGAATGAAGACGGCGATCTCTACGGTCTTTTCTACGGACAGGACAAGGCGTCCTCTTTCCACAATCGAATCGAGCCAGGCTGTACCATACAGGTTCATGAAGGATGCGATGCGAATGTCCTTAGGCGTGATACCGAGCTGAATCTCATGGCTCTCAATCTCGCCGTCAGGAGCATCGCATTTTGTTATGAAGTCCTTGCTAATAACCCTGAAATAGTGAGTCTTGCCCAGCGCGTCAGAAAAAGCGAAATACGAATAGTCTTTATCTCTCAGAAACCAATATTTCATGAAAACACCCCCTTAGGTTTTAGAATCGAAATGCGTTTTAAAGAGCAAAGTATCTTATCTTTATATCACATACTATAACCGCAAATCAAAGAGACGCCAAGGGTAAAAACCTGCTTTCGTGGTATAATATTCTTATGCAAAATCTACGAGAGAAATATCCAGAATTTATCTTTGATTCTTTCGAAATGCAAGCTCTGCCTACAGGCATCTTTGTTGAATATCTCTACAAGCTTGGCGAGCACGAGTTTCGCCCAACTGTCACCATTCCGATCGAAAGCGTCTCCAATAAAGAGATAAACAACAGCTTCTTGCACGAGCTTTTCTTTAATTTTGGCATCATTAACGCTATTAGCTACTACAAGCTCACTTGCGCACCAAAATTCGTTATTCGCGCTGGCCAGCTCGACGACACTCAGAAGTTCTTCTTCCGCAAACTCTTCTACAATGGTCTTGGCGAATTCATGTTTGTAAACAACATCAATATTCCATTCGAATCTTTCATGACCATCGAATGCGAAGAACATCCAGAAAACGAACCTACCGTAGAGGACGAAGAGGATTCCCCAGAAGAAGACAACAACTCCGACTTCAACCCAGAAGAATCCATCAAGAAGCCAGCCGATCGCTTTAATATTGGCCATAATTTCCATGGCAACCTAATCACGGTTGGTGGCGGCAAAGATTCCGTCGTTGCCCTTGAGGCTCTTCAGTCCATGCACGCCGATAACCTTTGCTTCCAGTACAATCGCGACCTTTACCCAGAAAACGTCGCCGCACTTGGTTGCATTAAACTCGCTGGCTACAGAAGCGAAGATACGATCGACTTCAACCTTACTTTCGATAAACACCTTCTCGAGCTAAATAAAGAAGGCTATCTAAATGGTCATATTCCATTCTCGTCTACGCTTGCTTTCGCAACCCTTATTGGCGCCTATCTGAACAACCGCAAATATATCGTTCTATCCAACGAAGCCAGCGCCAACGAAGGCAACATCTTTGGCACAAATATTAATCACCAGTATTCAAAGTGCTATGAGTTCGAGCAAGATTTCCAGAAATATGTCGCCTACTACCTAACCGAAGAGATCTATTACTTCAGCATCTTGCGCTGCCTAAACGAGTTTGAGATTGTTCAGAAATTCCTCAAATTCCCAAGCTACCTCAAGGTCTTCCGCAGCTGTAATGTTGGCACAAAAGAGAACAAATGGTGTGGTCACTGTGCTAAATGTCTCTATGTCTACATCATGCTTTATCCGTTCGTAGACAAAGCCGTACTACACGAAATCTTCGGCCATGACCTACTAGACGACGAGACTTTGACAGACATTTTCAATGGCCTAATCAATCCAGACCTCACTAAGCCATTCGAATGCGTTGGCACAAAAGCCGAGATTTGCTACAGCCTCGACCTTGCCGTTCAGGAAAAAGAAATCGAGGGCCTACCGAAACTCCTCAAGGCTTATCGCAAAGCCGGCTATAATCAGTTCCGTGAATACAACATTCCGACCTATTACAACCCAGAACATGGCATACCAGAAGATTATCTAAAGCTAATCCTAGACCTATGAAAAACGACATCATTCAATTCTTAAGAGGAAAAAGCATTCTCATCCTTGGCTACGGGCGAGAAGGGCATTCTGCACTAGAGTTTATTCAGAAAAACCTACCAGACGCCGCCGTAGCAGTAGCTGACATTAATCGCATCGAAATCGATGGCGTGCTTACTTTTTATGGTCCAGATTATCTCAAGCACTGCAAAGATTTTGACGTTATTATCAAATCCCCAGGCGTAGCAATCAAAAACGATATCAGCGACGAAGACAAAGAAAAAGTCACCTCGCTTACCGATTTGTTCCTATGTTTCTGCCAAAACCCAATCATTGGTATAACTGGCACAAAGGGTAAAAGCACAACTTCGTCTCTTGTCTACCATATCTTGAATCACTGCGGCAAGAAAGCGCTTCTAACCGGCAATATTGGCCAACCATGTTTTGATATTATCGATCAGCTAGATTACGAAACAATCGTTGTCTTTGAATTATCCTGTCACCAGCTAGAATACGTCCGCACTAGCCCACACGTTTCAATCTTGCTCAACCTTTACGAAGAGCATTTTGATCATTACGCCAAGCCAGAGGATTATTTCCGCGCAAAAAAGAATATCTATCGCTTCCAGAGTAGCGAAGACCTCCTTATCTACGGCGACATTTTCGAACATGCCACTCGCGAAGAAATTGAAGCGCTCGATTCCGAAACTGTCGAGATTTCAAGCATCAATATCGACGACGGAGATATTCATACCAGCCTCCTTGGCGAACACAACAAGAATGACATTCGCGCAGCCGTTCGCGCCTGCGAAGGTTTTGGCCTAACTCGCAGTGAATGCTTGCAAGCCGTCGAAGATTTTCATGGTTTGCCGCATCGTCTAGAATACGTTGGCGAATACCACAACATTAAGTTCTATAACGACTCCATCGCCACCGCACAGGAAGCCGTCATCAAGGCTGTCCAAGCTCTTGGCAATGTCGATACCCTAATCCTTGGCGGCATGGACCGCGGCCTAGATTACCACCCGCTCGTAGATTTCCTTCGCGACAGTAGCGTCCGTAATATTTTGCTTTTGCCAAATACTAGCCGTAAATTCATGGGACTATTTAACGAGAAGAATTACCGCCAGTGTCTTTACGAAGTAAAAGATATGCGCGCCGCAGTAGAGAAAGTTTTCGAAGAAACCACTCCAGGCAAAATCTGCCTCTTGTCTCCAGCTGCCGCCAGCTACGGCTTTTATAAAAACTTTGCCGAGCGCGGCGAAGATTACATCAACAAGATTAAAGAAATCGCACAAGAAAAAGAAACAAACTAGCAAATGGATTTTAAGCTACATAGCAAATACGAGCCAACTGGCGATCAGCCACAGGCAATTCAGGCCCTTATTAAGGGTATTAATCAAGGCATGCGCGAACAGACTTTGCTTGGCGTTACGGGTTCTGGTAAGACTTTCACGATGGCAAATATTATCGAGAAGATTAATAAACCAACTCTAGTTCTCGCCCATAACAAAACCCTTGCCGCACAGCTTTATTCCGAGTTTCGCGATTTCTTCCCAGAAAACGAAGTTCATTATTTTGTTTCTTACTTCGATTACTATCAGCCAGAAGCCTATATCGCCAGCACAGATACATATATCGAAAAAGACTCTGCTATTAACGAAGAAATCGACCGTCTGCGCCACGCCGCAACCGAGGCGCTATTAACCAGAAAAGATACTCTTATTGTCGCTTCCGTTTCTTGTATCTATGGCATTGGTTCGCCGAACAACTACAAGCAAATGGCTATTCGTATCGCAAAGGGCGAGCCAAGAGAGCTCAACGCCTTTATTCGCACGCTAACCGAAATCCAATACCATCGCAACGATATCGCTTTTGAGCGTGGTAATTTCCGCGTCCGTGGCGATGTTGTAGATATTTTCCCAGCTTCTGGCGACCGCGCCTATCGTATCGAGTTTGGTTTTGATGGGATCGAAAATATCAAGGTTATCGACCCGCTCACGGCAGAAGTTCTAGCCACTCCAGACGAAATTGGCATCTTTCCAAATACTCACTATGCCACACCAAAAGAAGATCTCGATCTTGCCATCGACCGCATCCGCGAAGAATATAAGCTTCGTCTAGATTTCTTTAACCGTCAGCACAAATATTTGGAAGCACAGCGACTTAGCCAACGCATCAAATACGACCTAGAAATGCTTGAACAGACGGGTTTCGTGAAGGGCATCGAAAACTACTCAAGACACCTAGAAGGACGCAAGCTCGGTCAGCCGCCAGCCACGCTTCTGGATTACTTCCCAGAAGACTTCCTTACTCTTATCGACGAGTCGCATATGACCTTGCCACAAATCCGTGGCATGTATAATGGCGATCACGCTCGCAAAGAAACTCTCGTAGAATACGGCTTCCGTTTACCAAGCGCACTAGATAACCGCCCACTCACTTTTGCCGAGTTTGATAGACATATCAGCCACGTCATTTATACTTCCGCAACCCCAGGAGAATACGAAAGACAACATAGCGAAGCCGTCGCCGAACAGGTTATCCGCCCAACCGGCCTGCTTGATCCAGAAATCGAAATTCGTCCAAGCGAAAACCAGATCGATGATCTTATCGAAGAAATAGACAAGCGCATCGCCAAGAATCAGCGTGTCCTTATTACAACCCTCACAAAGCGCATGGCCGAAGACCTAACCGACCATCTTACTGAGCTAAATATTAAAACTGCATACATTCACAGCGACGTCGACACGATGGAGCGCGCAGACATCTTGCATGATCTCCGCCTCGGCAAATACGATGTTCTCGTTGGCATTAACCTCCTTCGTGAGGGTTTGGATTTGCCAGAAGTATCTCTCGTCGCAATCCTTGATGCAGATAAGGAAGGCTTCCTTCGTAGCGAATCAGCCCTTATTCAGACTATCGGCCGCGCCGCTCGTCACGAAGAGGGCAAAGTTATAATGTATGCGGATAACCAAACCGGCAGCATGTATCGCGCCATCGAAGAAACCAACCGCCGCCGCAAAATTCAGGACGAATACAACAAAAAGCACGGCATTACACCACATTCTGTCGCAAAGGAAATTTCCGAAGGCCTACGCGCCATCATTCCGCAGAAAGAGAAGAGCAACAAGCTCAACCTCAAGAAAATCCCACGCGAAGAATACCCGGCAATCATCAAAGAGCTCACATCTCAGATGCAACTTGCTGCCGCCAACCTCGAATTCGAAAAAGCCGCCGAGCTGCGCGACCAAATCGAAGATATCAAGGTCGCACTTAAAAAGAGCTAGTTTCAGCGCGGCTAATATGTTTTATATAGCCGCCCACTATTACGTTGTTTTTCTTATGTATTAATAAGCTTGCAAAATCCGCAAGTAATGTCAGATAAGCCTATTACGCTCAGGTGTAATTACTTGCAAAAATCGCAAGCAATTAACTATATTCCAAAAACCATCAAAAAGCACCGAACGAATCGCTCGGTGCTTTTCTGTTAGAGATAAACGCCAGGGTAACCCTGAACCCAATCACGCACAAATGTTTCTACGTTGCCAAGCGGAGTCAGGTTTTTACACTTATCCACCTCAACTACAGTGAGAACCAAGAAATTACGTCCATCGGGATCGCAGAAAATCGGATTCAGAGTACATTTTTTGCCACTTTCATGAACCTTATCAACCTGAGCAAGCACAGCCGATACGATGTAATCCTTGGCCATCTTGCCAGATTTTACCTTGAGTCCGCCAACAGCCAGGTCGCCTTTTTCCGATCTGAGTACGAAAGGCACCTTGTATTTTCCCCTGAAGACATCACTTGCAAGCGAGCCAACCGTGCCATACACAATATGAATCCCCTTATCAAGATACATCAGATCAGCTGCTGTCGAATCCTCACTAAAAGCATCCGTCATAAAGCTACTAGCTTTTCCCATCATACGTCATCCCTCCTTCAGACAAGAATATTAGGTCCCTGGTAAGCCAGAAAATGATCCAGCATATCTTCCGCGTTCTTATAGCGTTCGCCAGCACCCGAATCTTCACCGTCTTCAATATCTGAACATTCGTCGACGTTAGTGTCAACCGAATACATGTGCATCGTGCGCCAATCCGGGAACTCAACTCTTACTAAACCATCTTCCATAAGGCTTTTCAGGATGGTCAAGATGAATTCACGCAGCGGAACAATAGAATGTTCCGTAATAACGCCGTCGTTCAGATAGACGATAAGTCCTGAGCCAGAGTAGCAGCAAACCGGAAAACGAGCCAGTTCTTCCGAAATACCAATTGACTGTCCGCCTTCAGCAACGATAATCCTACCGTCACTAACAAAAATCGAATAAACTATCTTCATATTGACCCCTCCCATCTTGAAGATATATGAATAAGATTATTTGCACCGAAAGGTCTAGATTATCTCTAATCAGAATCTTAAGGTACCAAATTGCCCATACTATACCATAAAAACCCTATTCTTCATAGAGCCACCCCTTAAATTTTGTTGATTTCATGGTATAATACTCGCATGACTATTACACGTTTCGCCCCGTCTCCTACGGGATATATCCATATCGGCAATGTCCGCAGCGCAATCTACCCATATCTTGTTGCTAAGCAAGAACAGGGAAGCTTTATTCTTCGTATCGAAGATACTGACCAGGCCAGATATGTCGAAGGCGCAACGGAACTTATTCTTGATACCCTAAAATGGCTCGGCCTAGAATGGGACGAAGGCCCAGAAAAAGGCGGCGAGCACGGCCCATATTACCAGACTCAGCGCAAAGACCTATATATCGAGTGGGCAAAGAAACTTATCGCTGAAGGTCGTGCTTATGCCGACACAACCACTCCGGAAGAGATGGCAAAATATCGCGAAGAAGCTCAGAAAGCAAAGAAACCATTCCTATTCCGCGAACATCGCCCAGAGAACCCACCAGAGTGGGAGCTAGGCATGCCACTACGTTTCAAGGCAGAGCCAAAAGATTACACCTACGAAGACGCTGTTTATGGCGAGCTCCACATGGGCCCAGAAACTCAGGACGATATTATTCTAATCAAGTCTGACGGTTTGCCAACCTACAACTTCGCACATATCGTTGACGATTCTAGCATGGGAATTACTCATATCATGCGCGGTCAGGAATACCTGCCAAGTATGGGCAATTATCTTGCACTTTATGAAGCTCTTGGCGTTCCACGCCCAGTGTTCGTACATCTTCCACATATTCTTGGCCCAAGTGGCAACAAGAAGCTCAGCAAGCGCGATGGCGCAAAATCCGTCACAGATTACCGCAACGATGGCATTCTTCCAGAAGCCATGCTAAACTACCTCGCATGCCTTGGCTGGAACGACGGCACCGAAGACGAGATGTATACCAAAGAAGAGCTTATCGAGAAATTCAAACTAGATCGCATTCAGCGCGCTGGTGCTCGTTTTGACGAGACAAAACTCCTCTGGCTCAATGGTCAGTGGATCCGCCGCCGCTTTGCCGAAGATCCAAAGAAACTCTTTGCCGAAACTGCAAATTTCTGGCCAGAAAGCGCCAAGAATGTTTCCGACGAAGAGAAATACAAGATCTTTTGCATTATTTACGACCGCCTCAAGACCCTTTCCGATCTTCGCACTATGACTACCTATTTCTTCGAAGATCCAACTATCGACATGAGCATGATTCAGACCAACAAAGCCCTCAAGAAGCTTAGCGAGTCCGAACTCTGCCAAATCCTTAGCGATGCCGCAAATGGTCTATCCGAACTCAACGAATGGTCTGCAGAAATGCTCCAGAACAAGCTTAACGAACTCATGGCAAAATCCGAGCAAAAGCCAGCCGTATTCTTTGGCCTTATTCGTCTAAGCGTTAGCTTTGCGCCATTTAGCCCGGCTTTGCACGACACCCTAAGCGTCCTAGGCAAAGAAAAAGCTCTAGCTCGCATGCGTGCCGTTGTTACTGCCTTCAAAAACGACCAGCAATAATCACTATCTTTCTTATGCTATACTAAAAGTATGGAACATAAGACGAAGCCTCCGAAGGCCGGTTTTCAGATAAAAAAGAAACCCGTCCAGGATGACACGCTTATCAAACTTTACGAAGAAAGCGAGCTTTCAAAAGCTGGCACTAAAACTACTGATGCTCCAAAAGAGAAACCAGTAGAAAACGACGATCTTAGCCGCAATAACGAAGACATTATTCAAGAGGCAAGCAAGAAAGACAAGAAATGCCTCGAGAAACAGGCACAAAAAGACGCCAAAAAACGCGAGAAGTATACCCAGGAAGACCATAAAAAGGCCTTAAAAGCCAAGAAATCTGGCGGCTCCAAAATTAAGACATTCTTCAAAATTTTTATTCCGCTACTTATCTTAGCAGGTGTTTTTGCTGTTGCATATTTTATCTTTCTTAGCCCAGAAATTAGCGAGAAATCCAGCGAACAGGGTCAAGCTCAGACCAAAGCAGACGAAATCTATTATTCCAAGCTTACTGGCCGAACAGTCAATCAGAGCCAAGTTGGCGCCGCAGCTACTTGCGTCATGATCGAGAATAGCCCAGACGCTCGTCCGCAGTCTGGCCTAGACGAAGCTGGCGTAGTCTATGAAGTCATCGCCGAAGGTGGCATTACAAGGTTTATGGCCATTTTCCAAGAAGCTAAGCCACAATATATTGGCCCAGTCCGTAGTGTTCGCATGACTTTTGCCCAATTCGCCAAACCATACAACTGTAGTATTGCTCACGTTGGCGGTTCCGCAAACGCCCTCAATCTTATTCGCAATAACCCTGAGTTCCGCGATATTGATTATGGCTTTAATGACGATTTTTACTGGCGCGCTAGCCATCGCTACGCTCCACACAACGTCTACACGAGCTTCGATAAACTCGACGCTTTAAATCAAGGTTTGGGCTATACAACTTCAAACTTCAATGGCTTCACTCGTGTTAAACCAGACACAAAGACTCAGTCGGATAATATTACCGCCAGAACAATCTCTATCACAATGTCTTCAGACATGTTCAACCCTGTCTATACCTACAACGAAGCTACAAATACTTACGATCGTAGCTATGCGGACGGCGAAACACATGAAGTCGTCTCAGAAAGTGGAGTCATTTCCCGAGTATCACCAGATACGGTTATTGCTATGGAGGTTACTGCAATCGCTCGCTCAGGCGAAGAACAATACTCAGATTACGTTACAACTGGCAGCGGCAAAGCCTTTATCTTCCAAAACGGCACCGTTGTAGCAGGCACCTGGGAAAGAGCTGACGAAAACAGCGAGCTAAACTTCCTAGACGAAAACGGCAATACTGTAGCACTAAATCGCGGACAAACCTGGATTACAGCCTATCCAAACAGCAACACTATCACTTGGGAATAAAGAAAGGACTCCTCATGTATAATACCGACAACCAAATTCAGAGCTTCGAAACCTTACCAGGCGAGAGCAAAGCAAACGTTTCACCAGAGAAAGCCCAAGAACTAGCCGAAAATGCCGCAGCATGGGAAAGCGCCATGGCGGATTACAACGCGGCTTCTGAAAGTGCACAAGAAGCCATCGAAACTGGCGACGACGCCATGCTAGCCGAAGCCCAGCAGGCTCAACAACAAGCCCAAGAAGCCGTCGAAGCAGCCAATGCCGAGCAAGCAGCAGACATTAAGGATATCCAGTCGGTCAGCCCAGACAACAACATGACCCCAAGACTAAATAATCCAAGCAACCCCGTCGCGCATGCTTTTGACGAAGCTTGGAGAAACGGTAAGGGCGGGGTAGCCCTAGAAGATGCCTATGATGGTATCCGTGCCCAAAACTCCGCCGAGAGTTTGCAGGTTGCCGCAGAACAAATCGAGCCAGAAGTCGCCGTAATCACTCGCGAAAATAGCAATACTGGCAATGCAACTATCGAAGCAAACGAAGATGGTGTTACAGAAGAAGCTGCCGAGCAGCAGAATCTAGAAGAAATCGCCGAAGCCGCTACAGCTGTCGCAATTGGTGCTAAAGCCGAAACAGAACAAGCCGTTCAAGACTTGAATCACAATAACACCGAAAGCGCCACATCTGCAGAAGCAAGCCTCGCCGAAGCTCAGGCTCAGCTAAGCCAGCTTCAATCCGAAGCCCATATGAGCCAGAACGAACAACCAGGCGAAATTCAAGCTCAGAGAACTAGCGAAAACATCATCTCTGAAGCTATAGATATGGTAGACAATGCCGCTAGCGACCTAGAACAGACCACAGATCGCCAAGAAGAAAGGCAAGAAGAGGCCGAAGAAAAGAAAGAAGAAATCCGCCGCTTCGAAGAAGAGCAGGCAGAAATCGCCGCCGCCGAACAGCAGCAAGTAGAAAACCTACAAGAAGCAGAAAATAGCCTTCCTGCAAACAATCAGCTCAGTCCAGAAGAAGCTAGCGATTACACCAAAGGAGATATCTTCAATACTCATACCGACGATACTGAAAACAATCCAGAATATATCGACGATAACAACGCCGAGCAAGAAGACGAATACGAAACTCCACGTCAAAGCATCTTTGGTTAAACAACAAAGAATCCGCCAACTCGGCGGGTTCTTTTTTTGGTCAAGAGCCTAAAAGCCAATGAATAGCAGAGTAAAAATATACCCCCCAATCTGGGGGTTATTTTTACTCTTCAATCATATCCATGACGTATTGAACAGTAATATCTAATTGTTTGTCGACCGAAATACTCGCTTTTCCGTCGCCTTTTTGCTCGCCATAGCTACCAAACTGCGCATGATTTCCGCCAGAAATTTCATAAACTATTGCGCTAGATGGCAAATATTTTGCGCTCTCGCTTATTTTCTCGCGATTAATCACGCCGTCATTTGAGCCATAAATCTCTAACACTTTCATATCATCCGGCAGTTTAGCAGTCGGGTAGGCTGCCAACATGACCAAGCCCTCTATTCCTTCTGGATGCTCGGCCGCATATTTTGCCGCCATTGCACCACCCATAGAATGGCCACCAATATACAAATGTTCGTATGGCCGATAGCCTTCACCTAGACGACTTACGACATCTTTAAAAGCATCTTGATTCAATATCGCAAAATTAAATGGCATCTTTACAACCACACAGCTAAGACCAGCTTTAGCCAAGCGCGACATTAGCGGAGCATAAGCCCTATATTCAACTCGAGCACCAGGGTAGAATACAAGCAAATCATCAGTCCGATCAAGGTTAGTAAACCAAATCTCATTATCGTATTGTTCGACACTAACAATATCCGTGCTTTTTAGACTATCTAAAGCAACATTGTCCGCACGATAATAACTCGCAAGATAAATCCCAATCACCAACACAACGAAAGCAAATACCCCACAGATACTAGCGATTATTATCTTCTTCTTATTGCTTTTAGCTTGTTTCTTCCTAGTCATACTACTTATGATTATAACTTTTTTACGACATAATTCTTACCAAAAAGCAAAAAACATCATGCTTCCGCTTGTAACAATTTTAGATATGCAATATGCTACATGCACGGGAGTTATTGGTAAGCTTCCGGGGTGTCGAAAAATATGAAAGAATGGAACTCTGCTCGCAGGGGCTTCAAACGAGTAATATTAAGTAAACGGCGATTCTAGGTAGCTAGGAGGCTCCTGAGAATAGGCAAAGCATGGCTCTGAGGTTAACAATCTTAGGTATGAGTGTGGAGTTGAAGGTAAGGTTCCGAAAACCTAAAAGAAAAGCTCGCCGATAAGGTGAGCTAATCCAAAATTACCTTTATAGCGGGGTTCCTAGAGCTCCGCTCTTGTTATTATTTTAGCATCTTCACGAGCATTGTACAAAATTGCCACCATCACTCGCAAACCCTTATACTATAACTATGTTAAACATCTACCTCGACATCGATGGCGTCCTACGCGGCTGCGCTTCGCCAAAAGAAGATATTGAATCCTTCTTGCGCTACTGTCTAGACAACTTTTCAGTTTACTGGCTTACATCGCACTGCAAAGGCGGAGTAAATTACGCGCCTCGCGCACTCGAGGGAATCCTTTCCGACAATTTAGTAAAAGAACTTGCCGAAAAAGTCCAGTCAACAGGTTGGAGTACCCTAAAGACTGAGGCTATAGATTTCGATGAGCCTTTCGTCTGGTTCGACGATTACGAAGTATCTTATGAAACCGAAAGACTCAAAGAGCATAATCTCGAAGATAGTTTCTACTTAGTAGACAGAAACGATCCGAACGCAGCTAGAGAAATGCTTCAATACCTCAAAGGGAGAAATCATGAATCTAAGCAATGAACTAGAAAAACTCACAGATACCACTTATCTAAAGACCAACAAAACAACCATCCCTACAAATTGGCCAATGCTCGGCGTGCGCATTCCAGAGATTAAGAAACTAGTTCAGAAAATCCCAAAAGAAGAAATCCCAAACTATCTAGAAACGAAGTCAGAGAATCATGAAGAAATACTGGCTCGCGGCTTTTTAATCGCACGTTTACCATACGAAGAAATGCTCAAATATTTCGATTCGCAAATCGCTCTCTTCGATAACTGGTGCACGGTAGATACTTTTTGTGCCGCTTTGCGCAAAAGTGTCAAGAAAAATGAAGCAGATTTTCTAGAGCGCAAAGTAAAACCACTCCTAAAATCACAGAAAGAATTCGAAACCCGAACTGGCTTAGTCTGCCTACTAGATCTTTTTATGAGCGAAGAATATTTATCAACCATCTTCGAGAGCATCGAATCACTAAAAGATCGCAACGAATACTATGTCAAAATGGCAATAGCTTGGCTCCTAGCAGAATGCTATATAAAATTCCGATCCAAAACAGAAGTTTTTATGCATAAGACGAAACTCAATGACTGGACCTACAAAAAGACAATATCTAAAATCTGCGACTCTTACCGCGTAGATGAAATAGATAAACGGATCCTAAAAGAATCAATTAGATAGCAATCCCGAAGGGAGATAAACAAAACGCCGTCGCCTCACTTCGTTCGACCAGGTTTTAGACGAACCCACAAGGCTCTTCGTTCATAGCTTTTTTGAAGAATAAAATTGTCTAGATAGGTATTTTCTTCTTGCGAAGCGCTGTTATCGACAGAGCGAGCAAGAAAAAATGCCTAGATAGGCAATTTTAACTTCAAAATGGTGATCCCGAAGGGAGATAAACAATGCGCCGTCGTTTGCAAGCAAACCGGGCATTGAACGAACCCTGGCTCGCCTCCCTTCGAAGAATAAGCACAAAGGAATAAAAAATAGCCCGATGGGCATTTTTATTCCTTTGTGGTGATCCCGAAGGGAGTCGAACCCTTGATTTTCTGGATGAGAACCAGACGTCCTGGACCACTAGACGACGGGACCACTTGGATACATAATAACAGATTTTATCTTATCTGTAAAATCCAAAATGCAAAAGTTGTGCTATCCTAGAACAGTGAAATATATCAAAAAATACTGGCAAATCATTTTCCCAATCCTAGTCATGATTCTTATCTGGAATTTTTCCGCGCAAAACGGAGAAGATTCGGACAGTATTTCGCTAGGCTTCGCTGCTAAGCTAGGGCTCCCAAATGGCGTCGTTAGAAAAATCGCCCACTTTACAATTTATACAGTACTTGGCGTTGCGCTTATCAACTTCTTTAGAAGTATCAAGCATCGCAAAATCATCGGCTTCAAATACACCATAATCTCGCTCGCAATAGCCGCCACCTACTCCTGCATCGACGAGTTCCATCAGAGCTTCATCCCAGAACGCGACGGTAATCCCCTAGATATAGTCATAGATAGCCTTGGTGCCTGCGCAGGCATCGCCATCTATATCGCAATCTATTCATTCATTAAATCCAAGCACAAAAAATAACCCCCGTTACGGGGTTATTTTTTATTTAACGACGACTTTTCTTGTTGACCATATAAGCCATGCTGGTAGCACTAAGTACCAAGCAAGAGCCAAACACAATGAATGTTTCTACAGGCAAATCTGCCGTATCTGGGTTGTCTTCGACCGTAAAGTCTACCTCAATAGAGGCAGCGCCAGCATACTCGTCTTCGAAGGAAATCTTCAAGGTATGCTTACCGGTCGACAAACCATCCAAATAGCTAGGTTTTAGCGTCAGAATAATGCTACCGTTTTCTGCATCATAATCACCTTCGCCAAGCTCGTTGCCATCAACGGTCAAGATATCCAAATTTCGCACTTCGCCAGTAGTATGGAACTCTAGACCGCTCTCGCTACCTTTGATATAAGTCTGATCCTCGCCACTAATAAGAGCAAAGCCAGTGCCAGTATAAATCTTGCCAATATTATAGATATACTGATTAACTACTAAATTTTCTATCGAGGCACTCATGTTATTTGGGTCGCCAACCAAAACGACACTATCCAACAGATTACCCCATATACAGGATACTTCAGAAGTCTCAGTATTCGTCGTGCAAGTCACTAAACCCGTAAGATTCTCGTAGACTGCCACTTCGTCCTGAAGATAGTCATCATACATAACAATCTTATCGTCTTCTTTATATACGCAGAAAAATGGCTCGTCTTCTCCACTATCATCTATCTGAACGAATTTACCATTTTTAACCGTAAAGCATTCTTCACCATACCCAGAAGCATCAATCATTTTAGAGAACATTTCCGCCAAGTTTTCGTCCTCAATGACAACATCCTGACCATTCGTAAGATCAATATGATCAACGGTTATGTCCTTATTATCTGCAAAAGCTTCAGCTCCAATAAACGGAGAAGCCACAAGAGCTAACGCCGCAACTCCGCTCAAAAGAAAAACACCCACTTTTCTCACTTATATATACCTCCAAATTTATATACATCAATTATAGCATTAGCAGAATCATTGGCGCAAACACAAAAATAGCCCTCTCTCAAAGGGGCTATTTTATTTTCAAAAAAGTTAGGTCAAATGTTTGGTTCCAAACAGGAACATTTTCATTATAACACACTTTACAGTATTTGTCAATTTTGGTATAATCTAAACAGTTATGAAATTACCAGTTGTTGCCATTATCGGCCAAACCAACGCTGGCAAGTCCAGCCTTTTTAACCGCCTTGTTCGCCACTCGCAGGCCATCGTCGCTCGCGAAGCTGGTACCACCAGGGATAACGTCATGGGCCGCGTCGATGACCGTTATATTTTGATCGACACAGCTGGTCTTAAAGATCCTGACGACGAATTCGAAAGCCATATTCAGGAACAAATCGAAGACGCCGTCGACAGTGCGGACCTTATTCTTATTGCGCTAGATAGCACCAAATATCCAAACCAGGACGATAAGCTCATCGCCAAGAAAGCCCTCAAGAGCGGCAAGCCAACCTTGCTACTCCTTAACAAAGCCGACCTCGGCGAAGCTTTGTCAGTCGACGAATTCTATAGCCTCGGCATCAAGGATCTCATCCGTACTTCCGCAACCACCGGTCTACACATTAACGACCTTCGCGACCGCATCCTATTTGAACTAGAAAAAATCGGCTTCAAAACTTCTCAGAAGGTCAAAGAAGAAGACAGTCTCAAACTCGCCCTTATTGGCCGTCCAAACGTCGGCAAGAGCTCTCTATTTAACAACCTAGCCAAGAAACAGCAAGCCATTGTCGCTAACCTTTCTGGCACCACCCGTGACGTCAACCGCACCACAATCCGCTACAAAGGCAAAGCAATCGAGCTTCTAGACACCGCAGGTCTTCGCCGCTCTGGCAAGAGGGAAGTAGGCATCGAAAAATTCTCCGCACTCCGCACTTTGTCCGCAATCGAAGAATCTGACGTCTGCTGCCTCCTTATCGATAGCACCGAGCCACATTGCAAGCTCGATCAGACCCTAGCTGGCGAAATCATCAAGGCAGGCAAAGGTATCATCCTAGTCGTCACAAAGACCGACCTCGAAGGCAAGACTTCCGACGAAATCCTTGATCAAATCACCTACGATTTCAACTTTATCCCATTCGCTCCAGTTATCATGACTAGCTCTCTAACTGGCAAGAACACCACTAAGATCTTCGAGCTCGCAAACAATATCAACGAAGCTCGCCATGCCGAACTAAAGACTGCTGACCTTAACAAGCTTCTGCAAGACGCTATAAACGCCCATCCACCGGCCGGCCTCAAGAATACCCATCCAAAGCTACGCTACATGGTCCAGACCGACACTTGCCCACCTTGGTTCGTAGTTTACGGTAGCAACCTCAGCCTTCTTCACTGGAGCTACAAGCGTTATCTAGAACGCCGCCTTCGCGAAGCCTACGACTTTGGCGGCACGCCAATCTTCTTTAGCTTCCGCAACCGCGACTAAACTAAAAGACCCCCCACAGAGCAGGGGTTCTTTTTTTGTGCAATTTGACAACACGCCAAAAAGATGGTATTCTAAAAAAGCTTTCGCATAGAAAGCATCGCACATTTACGAGTGTTTCTACCCCTAATTTCAGTCCATCTCATAGAACAAGGAGGAAACAAAGACATGAAAGAAAAGAGAATCGAAAAGTGGACAATCATGATCCCGTACAGCAGCGATCCGGAGACGACAGAAGGATATAAAGACGTCTTCATCTGCAACCTCGGCGGCATGGTTACAACCCCAAAGTTCCACATGCACATCGTTGCTTACTGCGACGAATGGAAAACCCTCATCGAGACCACCAAAATCGTAAAGTTCCGCTGCAGTAGCACTCACGCATACTTTACTACCTATTCGGGCAGCCTTTACGTTGGTAGACTCGACGATTTCAAAGGATTCCGTCGCCGCACTCCCGACAACGAACTCGAAGACATCGCACCGCCCGATTGGTGGCCAAAGAGCACTCGATAATTATTATTTTGCCCTGAGCTTCGCGCTCGGGGCTTTTTATACTTAAGCTTTCTAATCTCTATAAATTATGTTATAGTAACCCCACGAATAACTCCTCTGGTAGAAGCTATTCTAGTACATTACAAATCCATGGAACACAGAAGTTCCAGTGTCAACCAAAAGGAGGTTTTGACATGAGCGAAAATGAAAGATTGCATAAGTATATCGTCCCTGGTTTGGACTGCCTTATTGGCGATCCTGACGTCCTCGAGCCTTCCGCCGAAACTAAGCTCAAGGCCGAGCTCATGATTATCCCGACTCACTACATCGAAAGATGCAGACAGTTCAGGGATGAGCTCTCAAACAGAGGCGAAGCAGCTAGCAAGCTCATCGTTAGCTTTGCACATATGTTGGAGACAATCCACAAAAGCTCTGGCGAAGAATACGTCTGCAAAAACGGCATGCGTGTCGCTTTTCAGAGACAGCTCGACGAGAGCGAACGTGAAGCCAAAAGCACCGCCGCCATCACTGTTCTTGCTGCTAAATGGTTTATCCATAACAGCGAATTCGAGGACAGAGAAGACGTAGCGATCCTCACTGGCGACAATTTCCTCGTAGCAGAAGCCAGTCTTAACGGCATAGATGTAGCCCACGTGAATCCGGATGTATATACCGGAAGACGTAGGCTCACACTCACCGCCGAAACAATGGAGGCTTGGTGCAAATACAACTATATAACTCAGGAAATGTTCGAAAGAAACTTCCCGAACGAAGCACCGCTCAACGTAAATGAGTTTGTCCATTTTGATCCGTTCGAGGAAATGGAGACCGATAAGAAGCATTTCACTTACTATATCGGACGCTTCGAAGAGATCGAAAAAGAAACCGAAGAAGGCGGAAAGGTTAAGGAATACGTGATTCAGCAGATCCACTACATTCACAATCTTCCTAAGTGCATTCAGCCCAGGACACCCGGTCAGGCAATGCTTGCAGAAGCAATTATGGCCCCTGCAGAGAAAATCCCGATTGTCATATGTCCTGCACCTTTTGGCACTGGAAAAACCTTCCTTACCACCTCAATCGGTGCACAGCTGACAATCTTTGACAAGAATCCGACTTACGAGTCGATCTTTGTCTGCCCGAGAGATGGCGAGCTCGGAAAAGAAATCGGTTTCCTTCCGGGCGACGAAACAGCGAAGACCCTTGCGAAGGCTAGACCCATTACGGATAACCTCGAGTCTTATCTCAAGCTTCGTGGCGACAAGGAAAAGGACGGAAAACCCAAGGGTAGAGCCCAAATCAAAAAAGATATTGAGCGCTATATCCAGGAATACTTCGAGTTTATCCCTATTATCAATATGGGCGGCCGCTCGCTCTCGGACAAGTTTATTATCCTTGACGAGACTCAGGACCTCGAAAGATTCCAGATGAACCAGCTGATGAAGAGAGAGGGCGATCGTTCTAAGCTTATCATCACTGGCGACCCCGAGCAGGTATTCAACCGCCATCTGAGCAAGCACTCCAATGGTCTGAGCTATGCAGCTACAAAAATGCGTGGTTCAGAATACGCTATTGTAGTTAGCATGTTCGAAAGCGAGATCACCCGCTCGCAGGCAGCGAAGGAAATCGCTAAGCGCCTCGGATAAAATTGACGGTTTCAATACTTCATTGTTCTATGTATTTATTTGTTTTAGCCCCCGAGTACGCTCGGGGGTATTTTTTCGCAATATTTATTATTTTTTGGAAAAAGAACATTCCAAAAATATAATAAATATTGCTCTAAAAAAATAACCCCAATATCTCGAGGTCAGAACAAACCTATTTATTACTTTCATTGTTCAATTCATGGCCTATTTGTTCCTTTTTTCTCAATGTGGCTTATTGAGAAAAAATGGAACAATAGGCTATTATTAACTCATGAAAGTAATAATAGGTTTTGGTAACCCTGGTTCTAGATATAACTGGACGCGCCACAATACTGGCTTTTTGGCGCTCGATTTCTACGCCAAAGTTCACAAGCTAGAATGGAAAGACACGCCAAAATTCTTCTGTCAAAGCACCAAGGACAAAGACAACGATCTTCTTCTAATCAAGGCCACGACCTATTACAACGAAGTCGGCCGCGCCGCACGCGCCATTATGAACTTCTATAAGCTAAAACCTAGCGATTTCTTGATCGTTTGTGACGATTTTAACCTAGATTTTGGCAAGCTCCGTTTCCGCGAAAAGGGCAGCGCAGGCGGCAATAATGGCCTCAAATCCTGCATCGCAGAGCTCGGCACGGAAGGTTTTCCACGCCTTCGCATTGGCACCGCCAATGACGAAGTCCGCAAACAAGTCGGCGACGTAGATTTTGTGCTATCCAAATTCACACCAGAAGAGAAAGAAAAATTACCAAATATTCTTGGCGAAGTTTGCAATTTTCTGACAAAATAGCGATTTTTGGCATATTTTATAACACTTTTTTAGGAAATAACAATAAGCACTTTCACCCCTGTAAAATCACGACAACAGAGAACAAAAAAGCCGGTTTTACTATTGATTTTTTACAAAATACTAGAAAAAGTATTGACGAAAAAGCAAATAAGTGCTATTATGTAAACAGTTTTGATTCGCAAGGATCAAAAAATGCACCTAAATAACCCATAGACATTGCAAACTTAGTTTGCAAGTGTTGCGTGCTTTAGAAACCCTTTCGGCCTTTAAGTCTTCTTTTATTATAGCTTAAAGAGAAAAGTATTACCTCCACTTAGAAAGACGTTTCTAAGGCTAGCAATCCCTTTAACCGGCGGACCCCATGTGTGAGGTGGGTCACGCTCCGGGTCTATCCCGGTTGCCTTAGGAGGTGTGTTAAAGGGTCAAATAGCCCCAGGTGATGCCCACCCTTACCTGGGGCTTTTTGATGGTCAAAAATCTGGTGCCTCCATTGACTTTTAATAGCGTTTATGCTATAATATTCACATCGTTCACTACAGATCTTCGGCGAAAGCCAAATATAGTCACGAAAGGAGTGATCTATAGTGAAAGCAGTTTACAATAACCCCGAGGAAAGATACATCGTCCGCAAGCGCTTGGTCGAGACCGTGGCATACTTCACCCTCCACGTTGTCTTAATCGCCCTCTCCGTACTCGAGTGCAAAATCGCCATGACAAACAACCTGGCAGCGACCATCATCGCTGCAGTCGTCTTCGTCGGCTTGGCGAGCTTCGAGCGCATCTACGGCCCTCTGGTTGGCTATGACCATCAGGGATTCGCCTGCGCGACCGCCTCCTGCGCATTCGGTCAGTTCGTAAACTGGCTCTGGATGACATGTTGGCCTCAGGACTTCGCAGATCTCTCGACTACCATCCCGTTAGCTATCCTGTTTAGCGTTTTCGGATTCGTAATCCAGTGTTTGATGCTTTGGGAAGACCTCGGAGACTAAACCACACGCCCCGCCTAGCGGGGCTTTTTATTACTAAAAAATAAGGCATGAGAAAAGGCCCGCCGAAGCGAGCCTTTTTTGTAGGATAGGAGTTTACTTTAATTAAGACCGAGAGCATAGATAACGCTGATCAGTTCCGGACGGAATGTAACGCACTTAGCGTGCTTACCGTCGCTGATTGTAGCAAGCACAACAGCTGTATCCTGGCAGGCATTGCCTTCAAGATTGAAGCTGTGAGTTTCGCCAGTCTCACTGTCGACAACATTCACATTGTTGCGAAGCACGTTAATATCGTACTTGCCATAATGAAGAATGCTAACGTCGTGGCAGTTGACATAATCAGCAGGAACAATCGCCGCAGACCAAGTATGGTTCTCGGTAAAGCCGAGAGGAGCATCAATGCTATCGATTTCGATGCTGAACTGATGTCCGTTAAGCTCGCCGTCGAGCCAGTAAACTGAACCCTCGGTGTTCTGAGCGTCCTCACGAACATACTCAGACCATTCGATAGAGCCCCACTTGGGATCGCTGATGCCGTTCAGAGGCATAATATTGGTAGAGATCTTGTCGATAACCGTATAAATCTCCTTGGTTTCAGAAACCTCGGAAGAAGCGGTAGTCTCTTCGACCTCTTCGCCTTCAGCGACAATTGCAGGAGCGCCATCAGTTGCGATTACCCAGCTGTCATTGCCGTATGCAACAAGTGCATACTTCTCATAGTCAGCAAAGGTGTTCTGATGTGCGGCATACTTCCATTCGGCATAGTGCCGATAGTCGAGGACGAGTGCCTCCCAACCATCGCCGTATACGAATGTAGTACCCGGGCCAGGGCAGTAGGAAACTCGTCCCTCGGCCTCAAAAGTCCAGCCATCAACAGTAGTCTCGCCCTTGTGAGCCGCGATAGGCATTCCGATAGCAACGCCATCATCGTGCCAAGTCAGCGGAGCGAAATCATCACCCTTGTAGCAGCTGTTAACCGTATCAAGGGTGAATGTCCAGTCGCCCTCATCAAGAAGGTGGCCGGAAAGGGTAATCGTACTGCCTTCGGTAACCTCAGTCACAAACTGAAAATCCTTCCAGTCGATAACGAAATTACCACGGACGGTCTGGTCACCCGGCTTAACGTAGTAACCAGAAGTGGCAGAACCAATTGCAGTTGCAGAGTCTGTATTATCATCAATTGCCTCGATCGCATCGGACACGCCAGATGCGAACTCGGTATTTGCTGCGTACGAAGCCTCAATGATAGCAGTGTCGCTAACAGAGGCCGGTGCGGTCATGGAAGCGGTAGTGTTCTCAGAGAGAACAGCACCAAAACCATTGACCAGGGTGATTGCTGCAACAGCAGCGCTTGCGATTTTCTTGCTCATGTACATAACTATGTACCTCCTAGTAATGTTCTATGCGTTTGGTTTCCCAACGCATGATACTAAGTATTATAACACACATGCCCAAAAAAGTCAATAGGCGCTTATGCTTTTTACCCCTTAAAATAATTGACTTTGCGTGTTTTCTATGCCATAATAACGAAATCCGTTTTGGCGCTCTTTTTATCTATAAATAGTAAGAAAAAAGCGCCTTCCGTCCATACTTCAAGGAGGTTCACTTATGAAAAACTTCTACGATATCGCACGATCTGTTGCGAATCAGACCAGGTTATATCTGGCAGAAAAGAAGCAGCCCGACGACAATGGCGCTATAATGATCCATTTCGAGGTCTGTGATCCGATGTTCGCTAAGGCTTACTTCGGCGAAGATTGCCAGAATGCCAGATACGCATTCCCCTTTAATACAACCGGACGCTTCAATCCCTACCAGAGAATCAAATGCAGCGAACTTATCGACAAGCAGCTCATCCTTGATGACTTTACTAGCTCGGTAGATGATTCAAGAATCATCACTGCAATCATCAAGAAGAGAGAAGGCACAAAAGAAGGCAAAATTCTTCTCAAAATCAATATCGCCATCTGCAGCTACTATGATGAAGTCTCGGACGATATAAACATCAAGAAAAGAACCGTCGGCTCCATCAACGGCCTCCACGACTGCCTTAGCTCCATCTGTGGCGAATACTGCGCAACAACTTTCTCTTACTGTCTATAAAAAGAACCCCCGACATTCGTGCCGGGGGACTTTTTATTCTTTGGCGGTTTTTAGATCTTCGATATAGTTCTTGCCATTTGTATAGTTCAAGGTCTCTACATGCGGCATCGCCTCGAGAAGAGCAATAATTGCGGTATCGGTCTCAGCATTCTGCATCGAAGCCTTTGCTTTCTTGGCATGAGAATTTACATGAAGCTGGCGATAAACAATCCTTGTTACGCCCGCCTGCAAAAGATGGCGAAGGCAGTCTACACAAGGCGCCACGCTAGAATAAACCGTGCAATCTTTCAAATCACAATGCGAGAAAATCATGGCATTCATCTCGCTGTGAATAGAGAAGTAATACTTCATTGGACGCTCAGAAAGAGTAAGCTTAGACTCGTCGGCGTGCTGAATTAGGCCATTGTAGCCAAAAGAAATCGGACGATGGTTCTTTGTTGTAATAACTGTACCGACCTTAGTCGAAGGATCTTTAGACCTCAAAGCCACCGTTTCGGCAATTTTCAAAAAATATTCATCCCATTCCATATATAATTCCTCACACAAATAATTAAGTTTATTATACACTAGTTCAGGAACAGATAGAGGCTAGACAAAGCCCGCAAAGATTATGTTATTATAAATTAATATGAGCAAAAACTTAGTAATCGTAGAGTCTCCAGCGAAAGCCCACACTATCGAGAAGTATCTCGGTTCAGATTTTCAGGTCCTTGCATCTGTCGGCCACATTCGCAAAGATACTAAGGTAGATAAAAACACTTTTGACGTCACTTACGAAGTTGACCCAGGTCACAAACAAATCCTCTCCGACCTTAAGAAAGCTATGAAAGCTTGTGACAAAGTCTGGCTTGCAACGGATGAAGACCGCGAAGGAGAGGCTATTTCTTGGCACCTTACACAGGTCCTAAAACTTCCAGAAGATACCGCGCGTATTACTTTCCATGAAATTACCAAATCTGCCCTCGAAGAGGCTATCAAGCATCCTCGCACCGTAGATATGGCCATGGTTTCTAGCCAGCAGGCTCGCCAAACCCTAGATATGCTTGTAGGTTTTGATCTTTCTGGTATCGTACGCAAGAAAGTTCCTGGCGCTATTTCTGCCGGTCGCGTTCAGAGTCCAGCGCTTCGCCTTATCGTAGAGCGTGAACAGCAAATCGAGAAATTCTCTAGCAAATACACCTACAAGGTCACTGGTGATTTCGGTTTTCCTGCCACCCTTAACCATACTTTCGAAACCGAAGAAGAAGTTAAAACCTTCCTCGAGAAGCTTCTTAATGCTGAATATATCGTCAGCGCCGTCGAGCATACTCCTGGCGTTCGCAAACCAGCTCCGCCATTCACAACCGCAAGCATGCAGATTGAGGCCAACACTCGCCTCGGTTATTCTACGCGCGTTACCATGAATGCCGCCCAGGCTCTCTATCAGGCTGGCCTTATTACTTATCACCGTACCGACTCCCTAAACCTTAGTAAACAAGCTATCGCCAGCATGGCAAGCTATATCGAATCCACCTACGGAAAAGAGTATCTAAAGGTCCGCAGCTTCAAAACCAAGGATGCCAGCGCCCAAGAAGCCCACGAAGCTATCCGCCCAACTAACATCGCAGTCGAGAGTGCAGGCAAAAACACCTACGAACAGCATCTTTATGCTCTTATTCGCGCTCGCGCTTTGTCTACCCAGATGGCAGACGCAGAACTTGCAAAAACTACAATTACCGTCAGTACACCTACAGAATACGTTTTTGAAGGTAAAGGCGAAGTTGTCACTTTTGATGGCTTCCTCAAGGTTTACGGTCGCCTCAAAGAGAGCGAGCTACCAGATCTTCAGACTGGCGATACCGTAGAAGCAAAAGCTATCGTCGCCCATCAGACCTATAGCAAACCGCCGGCCAGATACACCGAAGGTTCGCTCGTTAAAGAGCTCGAAAAGCTTGGTATCGGCCGCCCAAGTACCTACGCCAGCATTATGACCGCAATTCAGTCTCGTGGCTACGTTACCAAGGGCGAAAGCGAAGGCGAAGAGCGCGAAGTAACCGAATTTCGCCTAGAGAATCAGGTTATTACTCAAGGCATCGTCAAAGAGAAGTTTGGCGCCAACAAGGGCAAGCTCATGCCAACCCCTATTGGTGAGCTTATTTCTGGCTTCCTAACAGATAACTTCAAGAATATTGTCGATTACAAGTTTACCGCTAATATCGAAAAAGACCTCGACCTTATTGCCGAGAGAAAACTCGAGCGCGTCAAGATGCTCAGGGATTTCTATGGTCCATTCAATAACGATGTCTTGGCCGCCGAGGGAATCGAGCGCTACAATAACGCCCGTGTTCTTGGCCATGATCCAAAAACCGGCAAGACCATCTATGCTAAGGTTGGCAAAAACGGTGGCTTCATTCAGCTTGGTGAAAACGAGAAAGAATCTGGCGAAAAGCCACGCTTCGCGCCACTGCCAAAGCGTAAATCCGTTAAAACTGTTACTCTTGAGCAGGCCCTCAAGCAACTCGAATTACCACAGCTACCACGCAGCCTCGGCAAAGCCGCTGACGGCGCAGAAATTATTGCCGCCGCTGGTCCATTTGGTCCATATCTAAAAGCTGGCAAATACAACGTCCCAATGAAGAGCAAGGAAGAGACCTTCGACCCTTATACAATTACGCTCGAACAGGCCGAACCTCTCTATGTCGCCAAGCGCGATAGCTATATTGCCGACTGGGGCGAGATCCAGATCATCAATGGCGCTTATGGCCCATACGTCAAAGGCCCAGGCCGCAGAAACAACGTCAAAGTTCCAAAAGATGTCGATCCAAAGACTATCACAAAGGAACAGGCCGAAGAAATGCTAGCCAACAAGCCAAAGGCTACGCGTCGCCCAGCTACTAGAAAGAAAGCTTCTACCGCAAAGAAGTCTACAGCCAAGAAAACTGCAACCAAAAAGACAACAAAGAAATAAAGCAAGAAAAATCCCCGGAGCTTCGACTTTTTAGTATTATCTTTTTCATATCTTAAAAACCACTCTAAATTATTGACTTTTCAAGACGTTTATGCTATAATAATCATATTGCCTGGAATTCCAGAGCAAAGAATATTTCAAGAAAGAAAGGAGGGTATTCTCTTATGACTAAGAAGAATATCCTGGCTGCTATCGTTGCAGCCGCAATGTCCGTGACCGTATCCGCAACTATCGCAGGCGCAAGCCTCACCGCTAGCGCTGCTGCTTGCAACAACGTCGACAAGGAGCCCGAGTACGCTCTCGCTCCGCCTATCCGCCTGATGTACGAGGAGGAAATCCCCGAGTCTACCTGGGACGACATTCGCTATAAGCTCGATTGTAACGGCGACAAGGAAATCCATGTCAACGACGCTATCAGCTTCAAGCGCAACGGCAACGACGCTCTCGCTACTGCAGTTTGCAACTACATTCTTGCAGATGGTCAGCTCGAGTTCACCGTGTCTCCGGTATCTCTCAAGGATATCTCCGATCGCATCAAGAGCGAAGACTTCGAACTCACGTCCGTCTGGGGCGTAGACGAAGATAGCGACGGCAAATTCGAGACCGCACGCTTCATGTTCCTGAATAACTACACCGGCACCTTCTTCGTTGAAGAGACATCCACGATGTCTATGGAGGACGGTTTCGTTAAGCTCTGGGACATCGACGGCGACAAGGCAGTAACCGAAAAGGATGCAGCGCATGCACTCCTCGAAGAGGAGAACATTGAAAAGGCAGACGCTATCGGCCAGTACGCTGAGTACGGCAACGGTGGCTTCGCTATCCAGTGCTTCATCCCGGTTAGCCTCAGCGAAACTCTCGAAGCAATGCTTGCGGATGGTGCAGAATTTGTCGCAGCCGACAACAGCGCCTACGGCATCACGCTCTTCGACTACAACCACGGCATCACTAGCTTCCGCTACTGGTAAGCCACAAACCTTTCGACTGCCCCGGCCAATCAAACGGCCGGGGTAATTTTATGTCTAAAATTTAAACAAGAAAATACCCCGCAAAAAAGCGGGGCAATTTAGTATCAAGTTGCTGCCGAAGTAGTATTAGCGTCGTTCAATTCGGCATCATCGGAACTTTCCGCAATCTCGGTTAACATACACATAATTTCATCCTTTGTTTCTGGATAGTACGCCATTACACAATCTTCTATCATCGTAAAGAGTTTTTGCGCCGTATTATCATCAAGCCTCAAATACGATATGAAAAGCGAAAAATATTCCGGATGAAGCGCCAAATATTTTATATCATCAGCCTTATACAAATACTCACTAGTGAAGAGAACGTAGCCTTCATCTGTAGCCTCGTTGCCGTCTTCATCGTAGGTCTCGACCGATAAAACAATTTCTTTGCCTTTGTAACCAGCAACAATACATTCGGAAAAGAAATCTTCATCCGTAAATGAAACAAACACCGTTTCGCCAATCGCAAATTCCTTTGGAGACAACCTACGATCGCAAAACAGCGGTTTAGACTCAGTCTGCTCCATTAGAGCCAAGAGCCTATCCTGCGCATCCTTAGCTTTCTTAACTTCGTGCTCAAAGAATTCCGTCGAGCGTTTTTCTTTATAATCTCGATTCATTCTTTTTGTAGCACTAATTGCTGTAGCGGAAGCTTTTTCAATAAGCCTCCATTCGTCAACCATGCTTCGTAAATTCTCACTACCAAGGAAGGACAATCCATCGTCGTCGGCAAGAACAAGTCGCCTCATTGACCCCGGCATAATCGTCTTCGAAAAAGCAACTGCACTTTTAAAGTCCTTTTCAGCCATAACATCACCCTCCTTCTGTTAGCTGAAACTTATAAGGCTATAATGCCACACCTTACAGATTAAAGCAAAAAAATAACCCCGAGCCTAAGCTCGGGGTTCGAAATAAAACGAGGAACATAACGCTTCAGATTCAGAAGATATGGAAGTGTACAAATACCGTCGCCAGCGTATTTGCAACCGTACTCATCATCTTAATAAAGATATCGAGGGCAACACCCACGACATCTTTTCTTGTGTCGCCGACTGTATCGCCGACGACAGTTGCTTTGTGAGCATCCGAGCCTTTTCCGTAACCAGCCAGAGCACCGCTCTCTACATACTTCTTTGCATTATCAAAGGCACCGCCAGAATTGCCCATGAAGATCGCACGAGTAATTGCTACGAGAGTTGCGCCAACCAGAATACCACCGACAAATTCCACACCAAAGATAACACCGCCAATCACCGGCACAAGCATTGCGAGCAGAGAAGGTGCAAGCATCTTTCTCAGAGCTTCCTTCGATGCCATCTCGATACACTTGTCGTAATCAGGCTTAACATTGCCCTCGATAACGCCCGGAATCTTCAGCTGGCGAATACTTTCGTCGGCCATCTTCTTTGCAGAATCAATAGTATTCTTGGTAAGCAGTGCAGTAAAGAATTCGATCAGAGCGCCACCAACCATTGCTCCAGCAATTACAATATACGAAGCAAAGTTGAGTATCGGCTCAGAAGCATCGGAGTAGTTACCAACATAGGCAAAGATAAGCGAAACGGTTGCAAAAGCCGCAGAGCCAATCGCAAATCCCTTACCGATTGCCGCCGTAGTGTTTCCTACTGCGTCGAGCTTATCGGTAATCTTTCGTACACTCTCGTCCAAATGGCAACTCTCGGCAATACCGCCCGCATTATCTGCGATCGGGCCGAAAGCGTCGATCGTGACAGTAGTTGCCACAAAAGAGAGCATACCCATTGATGCTACCGCGATACCGTATGCACCACAGATCAGACCGGAAGCAACTAGCGAAATCGCAATTGTCAGAACCGGCAGCAAGCAAGATCTAGAGCCAACTGCATCACCTAACGTCACTACAAACGCAGAACCCTCAGGCGAAACCTTTGCCAAATCTTTGACAGGCTTAAAATCGGTCGAGGTATAGTATTCGGTTATCTTGCCAATCGCAACGCCCGATGCCACACCCAGCAAACTCGAGATTGCCGGCGAAAGCCAACCAATCTTAAAGCTATCAAAGACATCGATATTTCCGAAGAAATAGTACGACGCTCCAAAGCTGGTCATGATTGCAATTGTCGCCGCAACGTAAGTCGCAAGATTAAGCTGCTTAGACGGATTGTCCTTACCCTTTGCATACTGAGCATAGACAATACCAATAATCGAGCCAAGCAGTCCGCCAGCCGCAGCCAGCACAGGGAAGTGCATAGCTGCATCAAGCAGCTCGCCGCTTGTACCCTTTGCGAGAGTAATCGCAATAATAATACAAGAAACGATTGTTGCTGCCGTAGATTCAAGCAGATCAGAACAGTTACCAGCGATATCATTTACAGTATCGCCGATAAAGTCTGCGATTGTGGACGGATTTCTACTATCATCTTCGGGAAGATCAAAATCTACCTTGCCAACGATATCTGCAGAAATGTCTGCCGCCTTTGTATAGTTACCACCAGCCACACGATTAAACATTGCAACCAGTGAGCTACCCAGCGAATAGGTCGTCAGACGCAGTCCAAATGCATTAGACTCGATCAGCGGAACAATGCCAGTACTTTTGGTTGTAACGTCCATGCCGCTCATAATAAGCAAGATAGCAACCAGACCAAGCAGGCAAAAACCCTGAACCGACAGACCACTAATAGAGCCGCCACGCAGAGCTACCTTTACGGTATCGCCAATGGATTTTGTTGTTCTTGCTGCATTAGTCGTACGAACGTTTGCGTAAGTAGCACCTTTCATGCCTATCAGACAGGCAGCGCTACTCATTAGAGAACCAGTCAGGAATGTGAGGCCACTAAACGTCTCGATGAACAGAGAGAAAATTACTGCTACGATTACAACGACAATAGCAATGATTTTGAACTCCGTCTTCAGGAAAGTGTTAGCGCCCGAGCGAATTGTGCCTGCGAGTTCCACCATTTCAGGCGTACCTTCATCGAGCTGCTTGATATATTTATAGTTCAAGCAAGCCACGAGAAGAGCAATGCAAGCAATGACAATAACGATAACATAACTAAGCATTAAAATTCCTCCTTTTGTAAAAGATCGTATTGAACTCTGGCGAAGCCCAATAAAAATTGATGAGCCAACCCTGGGCTCATTAGCTTAAGTAAAACACTAAACCTCTGTTTTGGCAAAGATAAGCATTTACAAAATCGTGAAATATTATAAAATTAAGCATAAGCAATATCATAATGATTAGTATCGTAAAGTCCTATATAATAAACGGCTGTTCCATAAAGAATAATGTCATAAAAAGCTAACGTATAAAGTTTTATATATTTTTTTCGAAGCAACGTCAAAATTGTGTTAAACTAAAGATAGTAAAGGGGAAAACTGCATTTGACAGCACCCATATATTATGTTACAGTAATAGTAGTTTCAAATAATAAACCTAACAAACGGAGAGACAAAGGACACCCCACCAATGGACTATGCGGAAACGATTCGCGAAGCTATCAATAACAGCCTCGCAATCATTGAACAAGAACGCGAAAAAGAGATCATCTCACGCAGATATGGCCTAAATGGTCACAAAGAGACGCTCGAACAAATCGGAGAAATGCTTACTATTACACGTGAGCGCGTTCGCCAGTTAGAGAAAGCAATTTTAATTAGACTCCGCATAGCTGCAGAGGAGAATCGTATTTCAAAATTGGCTCCAGCCGAAAAGATTATGATTCGCAATCTTACAGAAATGGGTCGAGTCGCTCGCACAAGTGAGCTTGCTAAAAAGATTCTTGGTCGTAATGCCAACGAAACCGAAAAAGCACAGTTTAACTTTATCGCAGAAATCTCTCCATCACTTACAGTCGTTAACGAAAACGACAAATATCACAATTCCATTGGTATCGCCGAATACGGTGATGAAAAAACTATCCGCAACAAAATAGACGAAATTACAAACATAATTAAATCTAACAAACAGGCAATGAGCCTCGACGAGCTCGATGCCAAGCTAGACTACGAACATCCAAGCTACATCGAAGCAATCGCAAGTCTCAGCAAACAGCTATCTTCTTTGAATGGCCAGTGGGGTCTCTCCAAGTGGCCAACCGTTAACCCAAAGAATATCCGCGACAAAATCTATGTCGTTCTTGAAGAGAATAAAGAGCCAATGCACTTCTCAGCAATTGCAGAAGCCATTAGCAAATCAGATTTCCGCCGCAAGAACGTTACCGTTCAGGCAATCCACAACGAGCTAATCAAAGATCAGCGCTTCGTACTTATCGGACGCGGTATCTATGCGCTAGATAGTTGGGGTTACGAAAAGGGTACAGTTTCAGACATTATTACCCGCATTCTCAAGGAAGCTGGTAGCGAAGGTCTATCCCGCAAAGAAATCGTCAAGCAGGTTCTACGCCGCCGCAAGGTCAAAGAAACAACTGTTCTTCTAAACCTACAGAACAAACAGCTTTACAAGCGCGTCGGTCGCGACCACTTCACAAACGTCTAAAACAAAATATCCAGCTGGGAGGCTGGATATTTTTTATGCTTGCATTTTTTGATATAATATTTTCATGAATAATATCTTGCACTTTCTTTTTACGCCAATCGTATGGATTCCAATCGTTGTAATCCTAGTGGTGTTAACGGTGCGAAATTACCGAAAACTTAATCGCATCAAAGTCCTCAATACCGAGAGCGCACTTTTGATGCTTGAAATTCCAAAAGACAACGACAAGAACGAACTTTCCGCAGAACAGATGTTTATGTCTCTGCACGGTATTTTGCGCGACGCAGAAGAATTAAAGAACTCTGGTGGCGTTCAGGAGCATCTTTCTTTCGAAATCGCTTCTACTGGCAATCAGATTCGTTTCTTTGTTTGGGTGCCAAAAATCTACCAGTCCTTCGTCGAAGGCCAGATTTATGCTCAGTATCCAAGCGTACAAATCTATCGCATGAAGGAAGATTACGTTGATAGGCGCGAAAAATATCCCGTCGCTTATACTTCCGAAATTACCCTCACAGATAACGAAGCCCTGCCAATCAAGACCTTCGATAGCTTCGAGGTAGACCCTCTCGCTGGTATTACTGCGACTCTCGCCAAACTTAATCCATCCGGCGGCGAAGAGATGTGGATCCAGATTTTGACCCGTCCTATCGCTGACGATTGGCATAAAAAGAGCGACGAATGGATCAAGACTGTCAAAGAAGGTAAAAAAGGCGGCCTATTCGGCATTATTGACGCAAAGTGGCTAGCAGAACTTTTTGCAGCACTCTGGAAACCACCAGAGGGCGGGGCTTCCGAAGTCAAAGTCGAACTTAGCGAACGCGATAAAACTCGTGTCGCCAAGGCCGAAGAGAAGGGCGATAAACTTGGTTACCAGGTAAAGATCCGCCTCGCTTACGTTGGCTCTAAAGAGGTGGATGCCAAGCTAAACATGCAGGCTCTTGTTGGTACTTTTAAGCAGTACAACTCTACCGTTCTTAACGGCTTCAAGATGACCAAAGCCAGCTTCGACAAAGACACTCTAAACGCCTACAAAGAGCGTCGTTTCGCAGATGACGGCTTCATTTTGAACGTCTCCGAGCTTGCTTCCGTTTACCACTTACCACATACAAGCGTCGAAACACCAAATATCGTTTGGGCTTCCAGCAAGACTGCCGAACCACCGGCCAAACTTCCACTCATGACAGGCGATCCAAATATCGACGAAAACATTTCTGCCTTTGGTTTGACAGATTTTCGTGGCATCAAGAACCAGTTCGGTATGTATCGCCGCGACCGTTCTCGCCATATCTATATCATTGGTCAGACCGGTTCTGGCAAGTCTGGTCTTTTGACCCTCTTTGGCTTGTCAGATATTTTCCATAACCAAGGTTATTGTATTATCGACCCACACGGCGACCTCGCAATGGATAACCTTCGCTTCGTGCCAGAATCTCGCATCAAAGACGTTGTCTACTTTAACCCAGCCGACACTCAGTACCCTATGGCCTTTAACCCGCTCGAAGTCGACGACCCGAGCCGCAAACCAAATATTTCTTCCGAGGTTATCGGCGTATTAAAGCGTATGTTCGGCGACTCTTGGGGTCCTCGTCTTGAGCACATTCTTCGCTATACTTTGCTCGCGCTTCTTGATCGCCCGAATACAACACTTCTAGATATTTCCCGCATGCTCACAGATACAGAATTCCGCAAAGAGACGCTTACTTATTGTAAGGACGTTACTGTTTTGCAGTTCTGGAAGAAAGAGTTCGGTTCCTGGAGCGATAAGCAGGTTACAGAATCTGTAGCACCTGTTCTTAACAAGGTCGGTGCCTTTACCGCAAACCCTATCGTTCGTAATATTATTGGTCAGCCAAAGTCTAGCTTTAATATCCGCAAGATTATGGACGAAGGCAAAATTCTTGTCGTAAATCTCTCCAAGGGTCTTATCGGCGAAGATAACGCTGGCCTCCTTGGCTCATTCCTTGTTACGAAAGTTCAGCTTGCCGCTATGTCTCGCTCGGATATCGAGAATGTCGAAGATCGCCGTCCATTCTATCTATACGTAGACGAGTTCCAGAACTTCGCCACCGATTCTTTCTCGGTCATTCTTTCTGAGGCTCGCAAATACGGTCTAAACCTTACTGTTGCCAACCAGTATACTAGCCAGATGACCGATAGTGTTCGTGACGCCGTCTTTGGTAACGTTGGTACAACGATTTCCTTCCGTGTTTCCGCCGACGACGCACCAGTTCTTGCCAAGCAATTCGAACCAGTCTTTGAAGCACAAGATTTGCTCAACCTAAACAACCGCCACTTCGTCATCTCTATGATTATTAATGGCGAAAAGGTCCCTGCATTCTCCGCAACAACCCTAAGCATTCCAAAACCACCTCACGATATCACTCCACAAATTATTGAATACTCTCGCCAAACTTATGCACGCCCACGCGAAGAAGTCGAAAAAGATATTTCGGCTAGTATTGCTGCTGCAGATAAGTTCAAGAAAGAACTCTCAGATTCTGGCCGCGCCGCTGGTGAACGTGGTAGCCAAAATCAAGGCAACAATTCTTCTAAGCCAGTCTTCAAATTCCAGCCAACCTTGCAGCAAGAATTCCGCAAACAAAAAATCTCACCAAACGCCGCTCAGGGCGAAGACGAGAATGCCGGTAACGGCCTCCGCAACCTAGGCAAACTTTTTGCAGAGAAAGCCGCAACCATTAGCCCAAATATCAAAACCGAAGCATCAGAAGAAGAATCAAAAGCAGACACGAGCGTCTCCGACGAAGCCGCCAAGCGCCCAATTATTAGCTCCGGCAACGGCAACAAAAACAGCAGACATAACAATAACCGAAACCGCAATAAAAATCGCAAATAGACGCATTTAGACCCATTTCCCGCCATGTTATTAAACTGCCTACAGAAACATAGTTCAGACTTCGAGCCGAAAGACTGCGCCAAATACTTCAAAGAGCAGGGCATAGACGCCATTATTTCTAGCGATTACACTGACGACCAGTTGGTCATCGAAGTAAAACTAGCAAAAAATCCGCAAGACCCATTTGTTTTTCGTAGCTACAAGATGGATAGGGCAGCTAAAAACGAGATCCTTTCCGAGTATCCAGAACGAAAAGAAGCCCTAAAAAGCTGCAATTCTATCGCTGAAATCACGACCAAAGGCGCAAGTGAAGACGCAGCCGCCAGTATTCTTTTGAGCTTCCTTCACCTCCATCATAAAGCCCAAATCATCGATCCGACCGCCCAGAAATTCCGTGGCCAAAAAGCTCTCAAAAAGCTTCGCGAATCTTGCATCGATACGTATAATACCACGCCAGAAAAGCTGAGCATAATGGGCATTATTAAAAAATATCATCTGATCAAGCTCTTTATTTCTATAGCTCTTATTATCGGATACATAATCTACAGCCTCAAAGCAAACTACAACACAACTCTAATTCTTTTCTTGATCATCATCTCGCTTGTAATTCTATGGAGCAGTTCCAGCGACTAACTTTTGCTTCATTGACTTTTTAACCTGTTTATGCTATAATATCCATATTCAGGGCAACCTGAAAATACTACTTCCGTGAGAGGGGTTCTTTATCATGAGATGTTCAAGAGACAAGAAGTTTTGGGGCGATTACGTCATTAAGGTTGTCGTGCTTACAGCAATCACGATAATCCTTGCTGGATGCGCAACCTACAACTTCCGCAACAGAGACAAGGTTGTAACAGAAGCAATGAGCACATACCAGTGCGATGAGGTTGTTTTTGGCTACAACGAAGATGACGCCGCGTCAGAACCGCTCGGCTACTATGTCGAGTGCCGCAACTACACAGAGCTTGGCGAAATGACCAAAAGCTATGAACGAAACGTAAAGGCTAAAGAGTGGCGTAAAGTCTACAGGACTGGCGAAGGATTCGGTACGCTATTCACCTTTTTCGCAGTTCTTACTGGTTTCCTGGCACTGCTGTTCGCATACTTCGCTATCGACGGCTGGCTCTTCATCCGCAAGCTGTACAAAGTTGACGAAGCGCGCGCCAAAGATACCATTGCAAGCTCGAACTAATCTCTCATGCCGGCCAAAGTGCCGGCTTTTTCTTGGTCTCAAAAATTGCAGAGAAGGGGAATATATGTTATCATAATTTTATAGTTTGTCAAGCACAACAACAAGTTCTTTAAGGAGGTCAAAAGCATGTATGAAATACCCGCAATCGAGAAGTTTTCCGATCCCTTTGTTTTCGCACAGATTACGGATAACCCCATAGCAAAGAAGAGTGTCATTTTTAGACATTTCCACGCTATTGTTATCTGCGATTATCTTATGCATCCCAATCGGTCAAATATCGAAAACTATTACCGCAGTATGTCTACGCTTCTGAAACAGCCAGAGAATACAAGGCTTGTCCTGTATCTCCCGCTCGAAGAACTGCAAGACGCACCAGATTATTTTCAGGCTAGCTACATGGCCGCCTGGAGAAAATGCCTGCGATTCGAAGACGTACGCGAAAATTTCAACCTTGGCGATAGCCTAGAAATATCCGCAAGAGACGAAAATTTCCCCTACGTCACAAAAGCCGCCCACCTCATACCCTGGCTCCTGAAATACGGCTATCTTGGCGAGGCTTACGTTCTGGAGCTCCTAGAGCAAGGAAGCGATTGCCTTGTTCGAAGCATCTGCGACTGCGAAAAGATGTTCTATAGCATCTTTTTCCAGACTAGCCCAGAATTTCAGCTCCGCATCTCAAAGCGCGCTCGCAGTCTACCAAAGAGAGAAAGCAAACCACTCTATAATAGCCCCGAGCGACAGAGTTGGCTCGAAAAGCTCGCAGAAGAGCGGTGGGGTAAGCTCAAGCCTCGTAATATCACTGGACCTTTCTCGGATAACTATCACGTCTGGGATATAATACCGCCAACGGGCGACAAAATTATCCTTCTTGGAGGCTCCTACCTCAAAGGATACAGCGCCACGGTTAGCGATATCGACTCGTACGAATATGACGCAGACAAAATGCGAATAGAAAACTATTGCGACGAGCTAAGCGACCATTTGAATATTCCTGATCAAAATATCGCTCACATCTGTCTTAATACTGTCTGGATAAGTGAAAGAAATGATCTAAAGGAAATACAGAATGATTGCATTCGCCGCTATCTCGAACTAGCACCAAATTCTGTCGAGCGGAATCAGAGCCTCGAAAGATTAGAGCAAGACCTGCTCCAATATCGCCTCATGCACAAGGGCATCAAACGTATCTACGAAAATGTTTCCGAAGCTACGAAACATTTTATGGGCATTGACGGCGCTAGCGCATTTTACGACCGACGCTATCGACGAATCGCCACCCAGCTTTTCGTAAAATACGTCTTCTTGCCTCAGCTTTAATTGTAAAAGTTAACTAGGTTAACTAGGTTAACTTTATCAACTTTTACAGTTTTTAAGAAAAAGCACAAAAATAGGGCGCCCCAAATCGGGACGCCCATTTTTTATTCAGAGATGATTAGATTAGAGAACCTCTTTGCCACCCAGACCACGAATACCACTCGGCGCATAGCCAAGCACGCTCCAGTCGATAGCACGGCTGAGCTGCCAGAGGGCAGTCAGATAACGAGGCTCCTCGCCAGGCGAAAGCTCGGAGAACTTTGTTGCCGACAGCACAAAACGCGTCAGCATCTTCTCCTGATGCACGAAGCTCGAAGAAATGTTCAGATTCAGAGCTTTCAGCATCTGATCACGATTAGCGTAGCCAGTCATTGCCGGAAGCTGCGGATTCTCAAGAGCCTTCTTGATCTCCATGGCATCATAAGCCAGAGCCGAAGCCGTTACGCCACCAAGTCCACCGAAGACGGAATTGATTGCGTCATTCAGTGTTTCAGTTGCGCTCTGTACTCCAGTAAACGGCGGCGCCTGCGGAACCATGCCCATACCGCCACCAGCCAGCAGAGAAGCCCAAGCCATCGGATTATTTGCCGAAGAGCAGTAAGTCTCGTTCCAAGCATTAACTTCGTTGCTTACCGTATAGACTGCCGGCAGCAACTTGTCGTTAACCTTTTTCAGGAACTTCTTGCGCTCGGAATCCGTCACAAAACTACCATCCAGCCCTTCAATTGCGGAAAACAGGTCCGCATAAGAACGACGAGTCAGCAGCTTGCGCAGCTTGAAGAATTCAGGGCCAACCGGTTCGTCAGCATTCTCTGCATAGCTTCTCATAGCCTCTTCGAGACGCTTGGGAGCATCATAGAGACCACAGCGCTCAGCATATACCGCACGAACGACTGCAATATAGCTATCCTGATTTACCTTCAGAACACCGCCAGCCTTGAGAGCCGTCAGCCAACTTTCATCACTCGGCAGTTCCGGCAAAATTGCCAGATCAGGAGCGATTACAGTCGGCGTAGCCGTAGGCGCAGGCTCAGCCTTTTTGGTCTTTTCTGCAAGATAAGCCAGAAGCTTTCTTGCCTGGATAGTCTTCATGCCGCAAGAAACCAAATCTTCCTCGCTAACATAAGCCAAATCCTCCATGTTTTCGACGCCCTTCATATCAAGTCCGATAAACACGTCATTTGAGGCGCCAAAACCTTCGAGGAAACCTCTGAGTTCGAGCTTAGCATCATCCATTACCGGAGTAGCCTCACCCTCTTTTTTGACAGCTGCCTTTGCTTCATCAATAATTGCCATTACTTTTTCCTCCTTGGAATATAGTATTTGTCACGCTCGCTGCTGCCGAAGCTAAGCATGCAGAGCGGAACATCCAGGTAATTCGACAGTATATCCGCACACCGCAAAGCGATGGCCTTTTTACTGTCGGCGTATTCTTCATCAAAAGAATATGCATCGGTTACAATTCCAACCCTATCAATCTTATTAAACAGATTGTAATTGCCCAAATCTTTCAAATCCGAATACTCTTCGTCATCAAGTTTGTAGGCTTTACAAATCGGCCAGTTTCCGTGATCCAGAACCTGGTCCATGCAAGTCAACGCAATTCCGTCAAATTTTACCGGCCTTGAAACATCAAGAGCATAACGCATCAGTACCGTATCTATATAGCCATAGCGCGACGCACCCTGCCAACGATTGTTGTCTCTAGGCAAATCGCTCATATAGTTACTATCGGCGCTAGGCATAGGCCCAGCGCCATGACGATACTCATAGGCACGATGAACACCGATGTTTATAATCTCGCCTTCAAAGCCAGAAGCACGGAACATCTCCTCCGAAAAACAGGGAAGAGTTCTCAGGGCACTAACATGCGGCTTGAGACCGTACTCAGCATCCGTCAAAACTCCGTGCGAACGTTCAACGACGGCTATTTTGCCACGTTTACGCTTCATCAGAGTTTTAAGCGGTTCGAGATCCAGTTTCTTGCCAACCTCGCGAAATTCATCGACAATCTCGTTATAGACATTGCTATCATCGATTGCTCGACAAATGTTCGTAAAGTGTATCTGATCATTTTCGTCTAAATCATTGATGTCTACTCTTCTTGCTACTTCACGAGCACGCTCGCGCGCAGCATTAATCTTCTTGAGCAAATCCGCATCGAGCAAATCTCTCGCAAAAATCAAACGATTCATCGAAGCCAAGCTTTCCTGCAGGGAAGTAGCGTACTCCCTATAGGCTACACCTACTCCACTCCCAACGGTGCCACGCGGGTTTTGGCCGCGTGACATCTCGTTAATCTGCGAAATATACATGTGATAAGGAGTACTGCAAAGACATTCCGGACTAGCCGAAATCGTCTTAAAAGCATCGTAAATGCCGTAACGCCTGAGCGCTTCAGCTTCACGAAGCAGCATCGATGGAGCGATAACCATTCGCTTGGACAGATAGGTCTGAACCGCATTAAAAGTTCCACAACCCCACTGCGAAAAGCTGAAAGTTTCACCGCAAGCATCAATGCCATGCGAGCCCTGCGCTCCGCCTTCTTTAATAACCACTGCGGGATGAAAACGAGCACAGAGCGACTGAATAACAGAGCCTTTGCCTCCATCTCCTGGTCCCAGATCGGTAACCGTATATATCTTTTCTATCATCGAGACCTCCTTAGAGCCATGCCGAGCTTTCACTCTCAGGCTCTGCACCAGCGTCATCCTCACGCTTAATAGCGGGAACAAGATCCGTCTTGTTTTCAAAGATATCTCCAGTCTTAGGAATATAAACCTTATTCTGCTGCTCAAGCTCACGCTGAGCACCAAAGGGAAGAGCAAGCAGTGCATGGATAGCGTGCTCGATATCGAACGATGGCACCCCTTTACTCTTCAGGTATTTCTCTACCTCTTCGGGCTCAAGAATACCTTCGGTTATGCCAATGATTGCCGATTCAAATTCCGGCAGGTAATCTGTCGAGAGCAGAGGAATAATTCTACCCTCGAAATAACGCTGGTAAAACTTCTCTGCATCAATAGACAAGATAAAAGCATGTTTGTTCTTCTTTAAATCCTCTATCGTTTCCCTCAAATCAGGACGACTCAGCGGATTAAAGTCATAGCCGTTATCCTTCAGAGCTTCCCAAACTTTCTTGCCAAAGATTCTCTCCAGGACATCGCTCAAAAGGTTACCATGCATCGGAGCATCGGTGCACAAGAAGTAATAGCCCTTGAGTCCAATCTTATTCGTATAGGCCGAGGTAAGATAAGCCGAGGCAAACATCGAATACTGCGGATCTTCAGGCACGTCTCCACCATTACGTTCAGGATTCATCTCAGAGAGATAGCCAACAATCTTGTCAGCCTCCATCTCGAACTGAGGGCGATTCAGTACAAATTTATCGCATACATCACCAAAGAATCCCAAAGCCAGCTGAGGATCATATCCTGGCAGCATGGCAGAGCAAAGCTCGTAGGTCCTGGGTAACGCAGACATCGCACGATCGACATTGTCCCCCATTGATCCAGTAGAATCTATCGAGGTTTCAATATCCATCGGGCAGCCAACAGTTACTTCCCACTTGCCATCTTCGGTCGGGTCAAGGCGCAGCATCGAACGACGCAGCGTATCAACCGACGGATCTACAGACGGCGGAAGCTTTCCGGTTTCTCTTACGTGCTGCTCTCCCTTACGGGTAACATCTTTGTCGGAGGTAACCCCTCTCGACTTACGAGATGTATCATACGCAGCCTTGGAAAATACCAATCTTCCCACTTAACATCACTATCCTTTCTTAAACAAAGTTGTCGACGTTTTTCCAAACGCCATTTTTATTGAAGGTGAACGGATGATATCCTTTCCCCCACAAAGCATCAAGAAATTCATAGTAGGCCACGTGAGCTTCCAGACCATTGTTAAAATAGCCTGTAAACCGCTTCAGCCAACTCATGAATTCGTCTTCGCCCTCAGTGTCATTCTTCTCAACCCAAGAAAGGGTCGTATCGAACATACGGTCAATATTGAGTTTAGAGATCAAATCACAGTGCGAATAGGAACGGTCGCCGCCATGCAGGAGTTCATCAAACCAACCTACATATACGACGCGGTGCTGTTTTGGCGCAATCAGAACCATGTCAGGGTTAAAATCCAAGCTACGACAGTTTTCACTCTCGTCAAGGAAGGCCTGGAGCTTCAAGAAGCGTCCAAGCACCCATGCGGCACTTTTTGCATCGACTTTCGTGTCATTCTTCAGCCTCAAAAACGGAACAAACTTGTCCCACGAAGCATCCAAAACCGAAAAAGTGTTTATACGTCTATTGTCTGTAGCGTCACAAGAAAAACTTTGCTCACAAACAGGGAAGAGCCAGTCGTAGTGAATCTTACGACCGTCATCACCCTGCTTCGAAATACGCTCCTGTTCGAGATTCCGAGACAATTCGCTCAGCTCGTCCAAAAGCTTCTTTTCGGCATACATGATGCCATTCTGGGCCTTACTTTTCACGACTCGGCAAAGCAATGCATCGGCAGAGTTTTCGCCTCTTCCAAGATACAGCTTGTAGTTATCTGTTTCTGCCAGTAAATTTCTCGGCGTGATACAGATGCCTTCGTTGCCATTAGGATCATTAATAACCAAATAAATCATCTCCTTTTCAAAATACAAAAAACGAGACCAAGCTCGCCTTTATGAGTCATATCATAAACTATTTTACAGAGAAGGGCAAGGATAAGCGCTTATCACTTAGCACTTGCACTCACCTTGATAGACCATAGACCGAACATGAACCGAACAGAGAAGTGGTACTTCCCCGATCCCAATCTGTTTTTATATACCCCCTACCCCTGTTTTTCAATATTTTACCCCTGTTCTACCTCTGTTACGACCCCTGTAGGCACCAGAATAGCTCCAGAAGCGCAAATCCTTCAAAGCCGCAGAATCGCGCGTGTGATGATAATTAGCATAAGTAGTATAAATACTCGAAATGAAATAGAAAATCGCACACACGCGAAAATAGGGCGGAAATACAAACAAATACCAGCCAGGGTCCAAAAAGCTGGTTGAAATAGACGCATGGACAATCGTCTTTTGTCTATATTTTTAATGTCGCACAATGTATATTTTACGACATAGGGCTATTATGCATCTCGACGTAAAGCCAATCGTCTATGTCGGAAGAATATATCTGTTAAACGGACTACATATATACATATACTCACCTTTCTACATCTATAAATATATAAACGTATATCTAATCAACAATAATATACCTATACTGATCCTAATGAGCTGCAATATCACCTTAGAAGCAATCGAAAACGGCTACCCCTACCGCAAAAAGCGCTGGGGGAAGTCCTAGAACTTGACTTTTGTTTCGCCAAAATACGCGCGCCACCCCTGTAAAATCACATATTATAACATAATGTAAACCCTACAACACGCTCAATTTCCGTGAAATTTGCCCATTTTTGGCCATTTTTCAATTTTTCACGCTCCTCTACCCGACCCCTTGTCCGAGACGATTTTTGCCTATTTTGCACCGCACCCATCGCAAACCTTCCCTAAAAGCGTACGGAATCGTCTCAAAACGAACCGAACAAAAACCGAACACGAGAGTAGTAAAAGAAGTGGTCTTCCAACCACTCCTTAAACCCTGCCTATTTGTAATATGCCTTACCCTCTACGCGCAGATCGACATATTCTGGCGTTATCTCATTCTCGTCGAGGTATTTTACCATGCGCTCCATGTCCTCGGCTTGGACTGCACTACCCCGGTCGATAGACATTTTATAGAACTCTGTCCTGCCGGATAGATAAATCCTTAATTCCCTGGCCATATTAGCTGGCAAGATAACTCTATCTATCTTTAGTGAAGTATTAATCACATCGCTTTCGAGATTAGCCACGAAATCTTTCACGCGAGAGCTAACGTTATTACCGGCATTCTCGTCAATAATCGGAACCGTTGGCTCTAGTTTTACAGCCTGAGCCGCTAAGCGCTCAGCTTCGCGTTTAGCTTGCTGTTTTACAACAATATCCATCACGATAACCAGCACAACTAGGACAGCAAGCGCAAAGAAGCTAATTACAGTCGCACGTTTAGCAATACGCCTTTTGCGATCACTCTGACGTTGCAATCTAGCTTCACGCGCTTTCTTAGCGTCGCCGGCCATTGTGCTACCAACGCGGAAAGTTGTATATGGGCGGCTAGTTTGCTGCGAAGGATTATTCCTAGTTTTTCGCGCAGCCAAACGAGCAGCCGAGCTTTTGTCGCGACCTTTTTCTTGCTTATCTCGTTTGTAGCCACCCATTATTTTCATCGTAAAATCCTAATAGTTTAAGCGTTTCTTAGAACCTCAAGTCCAGGCAACTTCTTGCCAGACAAAAGCTCTAGGCTAGCACCACCGCCAGTCGAAATCAAAGAATACTTGAGCTCTGGATTTTCTTTAATCAAGCCTTCAACGAAGCCAGCCGTATCGCCGCCACCAACAATCGTCGTACCATTCTTATTAGTGCCCATGGCAACAGCTACGACGTTTGAGCCCTTAGCAAAGCGCTCATCTTCGACATAACCCATCGTACCATTCCAGACGACCGTCTTTGCGGTATGAATATCCTGAAGCATCTTCATGCAGCTTTCGCCACCAATATCCATCTTGTTACCGTTTTCGTCTTCTTCGAAATCTTCGGCAACATAGATCTTTGGATCTGTAGCCTTATAACCATCAGCAGCGATCTTACCACCAACAAAAATCTTATCTGCGATCGGCAAGAACTGCTCAATCATCGGAGCCTTATCCTCAACCTTAGCACCACCAATCACGACAACAAGTGGATGCTCTGGATTTGTAATTACACCTTCTAGCTCGGTAACTTCTTTTTCTACCAAAAAGCCTGCGACAGCTGGAACAATACGCGCAATCGCATCGGTCGAAGCATGCGCACGATGAATCACTGCAAAACCATCCTGAACAAATAGCTCTGCGTCAGTAGCATCAAGAATCGCCTGCGCAAACTCAGCCGAGTTTTCTTCCTCAGCTGGCGAGAAACGCAAATTCTCAAGCAAAATTACGCCGCCACTTGGCAAGTTAGAAACAGCCGTCTTAACAGTTTCGCCAGTCGTTTCACCACAAAATTCTACCGTCTTTCCCGGCATTAATTCGCCAAGGCGAGCCGCAATCGGGGCAAGAGTAAACTCAAGATTCTTTTCGCCCTTTGGACGACCCATATGAGAAATAAGAACTACCTTCTCAGCGCCCTGCTCTAGCAAATAATTTATAGTTGGGAGACTTGCCCTAATGCGCATATCCTCCACAATCGCGCCGTCTTTCATTGGCACGTTATAATCTACGCGTACTAGTACAATTTTCCCTGTTATTTCGACATCGCGAACTGTCTTTTTCCTAAAACCCATCACTTTTCTCCAAAGAAGGGGCACTACCTCCAGTACCCCTTCAAATTGATTTTACTAAACTTTGCGAATCTGAATAGAGTTCGTGCCACCTTCAACATCGCGGAAGCCAGAAACTAGAACTACAGTAAGTTCAGTCTTGCCTTCTGGAAGCTTTAGGTAACCACTGTTCTTCAAATCCTGAACTGCATCGAATGCGTAGTTCTCATCGAATTCGCGGACATATGCAGTGTTTGCAAAGCGAAGTGCTAGCTGACCAGCAACACGCTTGTCACTTGTAACGCTAACAATTGGCATGTTTGGACGCTGTGCTGCGATTGCGTTTGCAGTTTCACCGCTGCGGGTAGCAACTGCGATAACGTCAGCATCAAGATCGTTTGCCATCTTTACGGCTGCAGCTGCAAGAATATCATAATTCTTGTAGTTACCAACTGGTTCTGCTTCTAGTGGGCAGATTTCGCTATGATCCTGGGTATAAAGAATAATCTTCTTCATAGTCTTGATAGCTTCGATTGGATACTTACCGTTTGCAGATTCATCGGAAAGCATTGTTGCGTCTGCGCCAAGAAGAACGGCTGTAGCAACGTCGTTAACCTCTGCACGAGTTGGTTCTGGGTTGTCTACCATGCTACCAAGCATCTGAGTTGCAACGATACAGAGCTTAGAATGCTGGCGAGATAGAGCCAAGAGCTTGCGCTCAACGATAGGAACGATTTCTGCGCCTGCCTCGATAGCAAGGTCGCCACGAGCAACCATGATACCATCGGAAGCCTTAACGATTTCTTCAAGATTTTCGTCTGTTTCGACAGCTTTCTTGGTTTCAATCTTTGCAACAATCTTTGCGCGGCTACCAAAACCAACAAGAAGCTGGCGGATGCGCTCAATATCTGCAGCGGTCTGAATAAAGCTTACGGCAACATAGTCGAAGTCGCGGCTTGCACCAAACTCTAGGTCGGCCTTATCCTTTTCAGTCAAGATGTTGCCACCAAGATCGGTTTCTGGAAGGTTGATACCCTTGCGGCTCTGAATATGACCATCGTTAAGAATACGGACCTTGATAGCGGTATCGGAAACGATTTCGATAATTTCGGTCTTAATCTTACCATCGAAGATGTATAGAGGTTCACCAACCTTACAATACTCAGCAAGGTTCCACTGAACTGGAAGGCGATTGCTGCCATCATGCTCTTCGACAGCGTGGTCGAGAATAATCTCGTCGCCTTCATGAAGATCCATGTTGTCGTCCTTGATTGCGCCTAGACGAATCTTTGGACCCTGGATGTCCTGCAAAATGGCAACAGCCTTACCGCGCTCTGCAGAATATTTACGAATAATACGAATCTGTTCGTCACGTTCGTCATAAGTACCGTGACTAAAGTTTAGGCGGAAACCGTTAACGCCAGCGTAGACCATTTCCTTGAGCTTTTCTTCGGAAAATGTTGCTGGACCAACAGTAGCCAAAATTTTGGTTCTTTTAAAAAGTTTTTTACTCATACCCTAATATTTTAACATAAAAACACCCCTTTAGATAGCACAAGCGCCATTTCTAAAGGGGTCATTTTTAGGCCACGCGTTGCTTCTTTTTCGCGATAATATTTGCCAAAATTACAAACAAAATCGCAAAGCCAAGCATGATCCCCATATTGATAAGCACCGGAGCCATTTCGCCTAGACTAAAGCCCTCAAGCGCCTTAATCTTGTAGTTCGAATCAATGTAATAAAAGCTCGGTAATGCGTGCGCTATAAACTTCACCGATTCCGGCAAGAACTCTAGTGGCACAAATGCGCCACACAAGAAGCTTGAACCCAAAGCCACAACATTCATAATGCCATTTACGGCATTTCTGCCCTGCACCAACTGACTAATCAGATAAGCAATCGTTGTTGCGACAATGCAGAAGATAAAGGAGTTTACCGCAAATAGGATTCCGTAATTGCTAAATAGCACATCTCCGCCAGCCATAAAGTAGCCAAAGATCATATACATTAGCCAGACGCCAAAGGCATAGAGGCAGCTATTCCTCAGCAAGATACGATTCATCTTGGAAATTGCAACACTACTTACAAGATTTCGCTTACGAATCTCCATCCTGTTAAACGAGCTCATAATCAAGCAAATAATCGTAATTACGCAGGCCAAAATCGCATAGTTCGCAAAGCTAAAGTAGGCCGAAGCTTTCGCATATTTCGAGCTATCCACCTTGCCGAGCACCTCTACCTTGGCGCTAGATTCAAGCGCAGCATTAATCTTCTCTGTCGTTTCACTAGCATCTAGACCGAGAGTCGAATAACTTTGCGCGATAGACAAATATCTGCGTAACATCACTTTTGCAAGTTCCGCCCGATACCCCGCCGATGAACGCGTCGAAATCTCTGGATTCTTCCCTGCTAGATAGTCCTTGCTGTAGTTCTCTGGGATATCTACCACCAAAACTACCTCTTCATAGAACAAAGCGTCTTTTAGCTTATCGTCATCAGAAAAGCCTGTCTTGATTTCTGCATTCTTATCTAAATATTCAACTAGATTCTTTGCAATCCCCTCTTCCTCGTCATGATTAAACACAACAATACTCGGCTCGACTGCCTCAAACTCTACTGTCGTAGTGCTACTCTGAGCGCTTATAGTTCCAAAAGAAACCAAGATAGAGGTATACATAATAATCGTACCAATGTTCTTTAGTACAATCTTCCAGAAAGCCTTAGATACTGTCATAGCGCTGTCTCCTTAGTCCACGAATCGAAAGAATCATGAATATCGCTGCCACGATTAACAGGCCATAAACGTTCGAAAAATACCTTGCCGAATCCGCGTAATAATAAAGCGAATAGAAGCCGTCTGTAATCATACCAACTGGACTAATCTTGTTAATAATCGGGCTAAGATTATCGAAGAACCCCTTATTACCACCAAACATACCAGCAAACAAACAGCCGACCATGGTAATAACCAAGATAATCACATTCTTTGCCGCGTTATTGGTTTTAAGGACGATCGAAAGCATCATGCCCATAACCGTCGAAGCCAGGCCACCAACAGCTGCAAGCAAGATTATGAAGCCAAGATTCGAGCCAAACTCAACTCCAAGCACAAAGCGCATGAAAGCAATCAAAGCAATCAGCGATAACAGTAGTATCGAGTAGCTAGCGAGCAAATTACTTGCAATCACAATACCCTTACGCGTCGGCGCAACCGCCACACGCTTGCCACGACTCGTAATATTCGGCAAACAACGATCCATCATCTCCGAGCTAAGCATCGAACCCTGCATACAAGCCATCGCAATGAGCGTATAAAATTCAATCACAACAATATTCATTACGCGCGAATCGTCTTTAACGTTCGGCTCCGCATCGCTAACAGTAGTAACTGCATCTTTGTAAATCTTCTCAACATCAGGCATTTCGCCACGCATTAGTTGCTCTGGAGACATTTCGGAGACCGCTTCATTTATCTTTGTATCCGCAATGTCTTCAATCATCTTAGAACTCTGGTAAATCTGCTCTACTGCCGTAGTTAGAACTGTCTGATTTGTACCGTTCTTTTTGATTTTTACATGCGGTTCACCATTAACGATGTAGACAATTCCATCAACTTTCTCGTCAACAAGAAGCTGATCCGCTTTCTCGGAATCAACATACTGGGTTACAAATAGTTGCTCTTCCCCTTCTTCGCTTAGTGTCTTAAAAGCCTCCTTAAAAATCTCCGAATCACGGAAATTCTCATCGTCAACTACAGCGACGTCAAAAGCTTCAAAAACATCGAAATCGTGCAAGCGAGCAAAAGCCATATTAAAGAGAATTGCCAAGATGAATGGAAAAATCAGAGTCCAAAACATCATCGCCCTGCTCTTTAACAAGGTGCGAAATGCATATTTAAAACTATGCCAAAACATTAGTCGCGAAGCTCCTTGCCGGTTAGTTCTAGGAACACATCGTTCAAAGTTGGGCGTTCTGCAAAAATCTTGCTGTACTGAATCTTGTTATCTTTAAGATAATCTACCATATCTGCCAAGTTGTTCTTGCCCTTATTAAAGACAACTTTCATAACACCGTTATCGTAAGAAACTTCACTTACGTTCTTGATCGATTCAAATCCGCTTAGCTGAATTGGAGATAGTTCAGGAACTTCAATCGTGACCTTCTCTTCTATCTTTGCAAGAGCCTTAAGCTCATCATTCGTGCCACTCGCAATAATCTTACCCTTGTCCAAGATAATTACGCGGTCACAAAGAATCTCGACTTCTTCCATATAGTGGGTCGTATAGATAATCGTTGCGCCACTATCGCGAAGCTTTTTGATACCCTCAAGGATATTATTACGACTCTGCGGATCCACAGCCACAGTCGGCTCATCAAGGAAGATTAGCTTTGGCTTATGCGCGATACCGCAGGCAATATTAAGACGCCTGAGCAAACCACCGGATAGCTGCTTCGGATACTGATTCTTATTCTCTGTAAGACCAACCAATTTCAAGGCATCTTCGACATATTCAGCGCGAACCGTTTTGTCCTGGATATAAAGACCGCAGAAATAATCGATATTTCCATAGACTGTTAGCTCATCAAACACAGCCACATCCTGAAAAACAACGCCAATCTTAGACTTAATATCATATGCGGACGGAGACATTTCTTTACCAAAGATTTTAATCTCGCCCTCATTGTATTTTAGAAGCGCCAAAATACAATTCATTGTAGTAGTCTTACCAGAGCCATTTGGCCCAAGGAGACCCAAAATTTCGCCCTCTTTCACTTCAAAGCTCAAGTCATCGACCGCTTTATGAGACTTATAGCTCTTGGAAAGATGCTTTACTTCAATCACATTTTTCATCTTTTATAATTATACCGCACTAAAAATAAACAAGAAAAAATGCCCAGATGGGCAATTCTAAACACAAAAAATGGTGATCACGGTGGGAATCGAACCCACGATTGCCAGGATGAAAACCTGGAGTCCTAACCACTAGACGACGTGACCACTTAGGTATGCGTTTATTATAACACAGCTATCACCCTCAGGCAAGCCTATTTTGAAAACGCTTTTTCTTCCCTACTTTGCTTCGGCTAAAACAATCTCAGCTAGCTGCTTTGCGGCATCATTCTTAGCAAACTTACCAAGATTCTTACTATATTCTGCTCTCTTCTTCTCATCGCCAAGAAGCGAATTAATCGCGGCAAGCAACTTCTTCTCATCAACGCCTTCTTCCGCATCAGGAACAAACATAGCTGCCCTACTCTTTTCGTAGTTCTCGGCATTCTTTACCTGATGAAAACCCGGCAACTTATGGTTTGGCACCAAAACAACTGCCTTTTCCATGCTAGCAAGTTCGCTCAGAGTCGAAGCACCCGCCCTACTCACGACAACATCTGCTGCGCCAAAGAATTTCACAATCTCGTTCGTAAAGCTAAGTAGCTGAAAATTCTTATTCTCTAGAAGCTCGCTATTTTCTTTCTTCAAAGTCTCATAATCTGTCTGACCAGAAATGAGCGCCACGCATGATTCTTTCAAAAGCTCCGGCAAAATCTTTACTACAGCTTCGTTAATATGCCTTGCACCCAAACTACCGCCAGTCACGACAACAAGCTTCTTACTAGAATCAAAACCGAGCTCTTCTTTTAGCTTCTTTTGCTCTGTCTTAGGAACAGGCACGAAATCGCTAGAAATCGGAATACCAGTCCAAACTGCCCTACCCTCTGGATATTTGTAAAAATCTAACGGCATACCAGTCGCAATCTTTACGGCATGCCTGGCTAAGATTCTATTCGTAAGGCCTGGCGCTGCGTCGCTATCATGAATTACATAAGGAATTTTTAGCCATTTTGCCGCAATGCCTACTGGCAAGCAAACATAGCCTCCTTTCAAGAAAATCACATTCGGTCTAGAGAATAACAAGCGAAAGAAACTTTGTAAAACGCCAATAATCAGCTTAAAGCCATCAAAAATATTGCTTAGAACCATCCCAAAATGCTGTATATAGTCCCAAAAACCGAAATTCGTATATCTACGCAATTTTCCGGAACACAAGCGTTTTACGGGCATTTGGAGGCCTTTAGAGGCAACTGCTTCTTTAGCGTTCTTGTAGTATTTTGAATCAGTCCAAAAAACAAACTTCGCATCAGCCTGCTTTTTTAGTATTTCACTAGCGACGGCTACGACTGGCGTTACGTGGCCGCCACTGCCCCCGCCTACTACTAGAATTTTCATCAACTATTTCCCTTTTTGTCCAACTTGAAATTTGCAGTACAATGCCGAGGACGAAAGCTACGAAAAGCATACTTGTACCACCGTAGCTAAGGAATGGCAATGTAATACCTTTGACTGGAATTAGCCCAATCATACCCCCTACGTTAATTATAACATGAGCAAAAATCCAAGCTATCACCCCTATTACAAAGAGCGCCCTTTCCGCCTGTTCGGTATGGCGCGAAACGCTCACCATCTTAATTAACATGCCTAAGAATAACAAAAGCACGCCAATCGTTCCAACAAAGCCCATAACCTCGCCAATAATCGAAAAGATTGAGTCGCTCAAAGCCTCTGGCAAGTAACCTGTCGACTGAATACTGTTGCCCATACCAACACCAAGGAAACCGCCAGTACCGAGCGAAATCAAAGAGTTCTCTACGTGATAGCTATCACCAAAGCTTGCAAGACGCGCAACACGATGCGGCGAAAACACGATAAGAAGTAGCGCCAAAACACCAACGCCAGCCAAAGCTATCCCCATAGATTTGAGACTTGCGCCACCGCAAAAGATCATTAATGCAACCATAAAGAAAATCACAACCGTGCTGCCAAAGTCCTTTAAACCCACAGCAACCAAGAGCGCAGTCAAGCCAACAATCGTCGCAACCGGAATCCAGAAATTCCTTGTATCAAGTTCGCCTTCCGCCTTCCTTGCCTTTACTAGCCATGCAACATAAAACAGTACGCCAACTTTTACAATCTCTACCGGCTGCATACCGACGCCTAGCCCAGGAATATGAAATGACCTACAAGCACCTTCGTCGCAAGTAACAATACCAGAAGCACCAATCTTGCCAAGCACCCAAACCAAAGCGCATAAAGCAAAGCCAATGCCAAGAATCTTGAAGCTAATCTTCTCTAGCTTTGCGTACGGCAAGAAATAACCAATTATCATAGCAATCACGGCAAGAACCACCGCAAATGCATGGTGCACAAAGAAATAGCTCTCAGAGA
>JAZNRZ010000002.1:0-77426 GCA_045590975.1 Candidatus Nanosyncoccaceae bacterium
CTGAGCTATATTTGAGACTTTCTCAGCTCACTGCCGAAGATGGCCCTATTGATTCTAATCAAGAGAAACTTCGATCTTCAAAACTCCGCTCTAACACCGCCAACTTCATGACAATCGAAAACAGTTTCCTACAAAAATACAGTAGCATGGCTTCACAAGTTGGCTTTAGTACAGTTCCAAATAGCAAGATTTCTAGCGCAGTTAGCTCAGATATCGGCTCCTATACATCCAGCCTCGATGATGCATACATGAACGGTCACCTTGATCATACCTTCGCGTCCGAGACAAACTACCAGGTTGCAATCCTAATCCAACTTGAAACCACCGTTTATAACGATACAGACAACACAACCTTGAAGGATCTTCTCAGTGCAAATCTAGAGAACCTCAAGAGCTACCAAGCAATCTACAAAGAATACATCAATAACAACGAATAGCTGCAAATAAAAAATATCCCCCGAAAGGGATATTTTTTATTCACTTACTTTTTCATATGCGTGACGGACCAAATCTAGAATTTCATCCGATTCGAGCTGGCCGCTACAAATGATTTCAATACCATTGCGCCCGAGCGCCTTGCTCTCCATTACGCTCTCGTACTTCTCTTGCAAATTCTTGCTAAGCTTCAAATCGCAACGAGTTTCAATACGAAGCGGTTTTGTATCATTGTGAATGACAAGCATGATCTTGTCATTCTTTTTGAAAATCGTAAATGTCTTACGCTCGTCTTTGCGCTCTTCGCTAGAAATATCTTCAAAACGTTCCAAGTATTCTAAAATGTCTTTTTCGGAAATCATTATTTCTTGATCCTTTCTAGATAAGCTTTTAGTTCCTCGATACTTCCGCGAATATCGTCAAGCGCGCGATGATTCTCCGCCTTTGTAACATGCATATCCAGTGCATTCTCGAAATAAATCTTCCAAGCGCTCACATCAAGCATCCTATAATGAAGCTTTTCGTTTAGCTCTGGCCATTCATGCTCGATAAACTTCTGATCTTGATGAATTGAATTACCAGCAAGATAAACTATCTTACCAAAGTTTCTATCTACAAACTCCAAGAGTTCCTGCTCGATAACCTTTGCCGGCTTACCATCTTTGTTCTGAGAAACCAAGCTATCATAAGATGCCTTATTCCTCTCCCAGAACTCGCCAACCATCCTTTCCTGGATTAGCTTATCGCTAACTTTTACAATACCTGTATAAGTTTCAAACTCATTAAAATCCCAGTCAGTAGCAATCGCCGCGACTTCCATAATGCGGTCTTTGACCGGCGACAAACCGGTCATTTCAAGATCGACCCAGAGTAATGTAGCTTTTTTCTTGGACATTATTTCTTAATATCAAGCTTCAAAAGTTTAATAACGAAGTAAACACAGAATGCAAGAACGATAAAGTTGATAAGATCGTTTGCAAATTCACCATATCTTAGAACTGCAACTTCGCCAGCTGGAGTTGTGCCCATGTTTAGTTCTAGGCCTTTAAGACCATCTGCAGAACCAAGCAAGAAGCCTAGTGGTGGCATAATAACATTGTTAATCAAAGAGTTAACAAGACCGCTAGCAGCAGTACCAAGTACCAAACCTACTGCAAGACCAACGACGTTCTGTTCACGAATGAACTTCATGAAGCCGCTTGCACCGCCCTTTAGCTTGTCTGCGCCAGCCTTAGCTAAAGCTAGCGAGCGTTCGCGTGCCTTATCTGCACGATCTTCGCGGCGACTTTCAGCTTCGAGCTCTTCCTGGAGCTCGTCCTGAAGTTCGTCGATGCGATCTAGGCGCTTATCTTCTTCCTTTGCAGAAATTTTTTTGACATTTTTCTTAGCCATCACTACTCTCCCGTAAAGCTATTTATTATATCTGTAATTATACCATATTTTGCGCAAAGCACAAACGCGTTCCCTATTCCGTACTCTTTACGTACTCAAGCAGCTCCATTTCAAGCAACTGCCTAAACGGAACAATTTCCCTGGCCGACGCGCTAACATCACAATCTTCCATCCAGATTGGCGGATCAAAGGAAATTGCCGCATCAAGACCAACGCGACCGCTTAGCTCACGCCACTTTTCCCAACGCACATCCTCATAGAAGCTATCAATATCATCATGGGTTGCCCAGATCAAAAATTCCGAATATCCCATTTCGGCATTTGTCCACTCAAGAAACTCTGGCTCAAAATACATAATGTCGCCATATTCTTCGGCGTCTTTATCCCTACAAATCGCGAACAAACCGCCAAGCACGTCTACGGCAACAACCAGAGCGTCCTTCATAATATCGCCCTCTGGCAAGTTCTCTAATACAAATACAGACAAGCCATTGTCGCCGCTACCGTGACCTAGAATATGAATCCAGTCATCGACAATAATGCCGTCCGAATTCATAATTACTTCGTACAAATCTTCGTTCTGGCTGCGCTCTATTTTTGCCCATTTAATAATAGTCTCCGAGCGCGGATTCTCGTTCTCGTAAAAGTTTACCTTGCGACCGCTTTCGTTCATGCTGCGCTTAATCGCAATCCAGTCTTCATTGTTCTCATTCATCTTATTTTTAGTTTAACAAAAAAGCGGAGCTTTCGCCCCGCTTATGCCTTTACATCTTTTCTGGAATCTCTACGCCTAGAAGATCGAGCGCCTTGGCAAGTACATAATCTGCTTTCTCGACTAGCCACAAACGTGCAGAACGCTCCTTATCATCCGCCTGGATAATTGGCGTCTTTTCGTAATAGCGGTTAAGAATCTGAGCAAGCTCAAAGCAGTAGCCAGCAATCTTGTGAAGCTCTAGCTTCTCTACGATGCTCGAAACAAGTTCTGGGAATTTATTTAGACAAATCAGCAATTCCTTTTCTGCCTCGAAATCATAATCAGAAAAGTCAACTCGTACGAAATCTTTATTCTTTTCAAGAATCCTTCTTAGACGCACATCAGCATACTGGCAGAATGGGCCAGAAAAACCAGTGAGCGCAAAAATCTTGTTTGGATCATAAAGGATACCAGTCTTCCTATCAGCCACAAAGTCGCTAAACTTAATCGCGCCAGTGGCAATCTTTCTAATATCTTCGTCGCTTAGCTCGCTACCAGAGAAATTCTCGCGTACTCTTGCTTCTGCATCGTCAAGCATCGCCTCAAGCAGTACTACGCCCTTGCGGCTAGACATCTTCTCGCGCTTACCTTCTTCAGTAACCTGATCAATCGTGCCAAACCATAGATGGAAGTTTTCCTGCGGCACGCCAAGCTTCTTGCCCATGGCAAATAATTGTTCAAAGTAAAACTTCTGCTCCGCGCCAACACAATAAACAACCAAATCTGGCTTGTAATTTTCTGCCCTATAGAACATACAAGCAAGATCCGTCGTTGCATAAAGCGCCGTACCATTACTCTTTAGAACAAGCATCGGAACATCGATACCAAACTCATCCAAGCGACAAATCACCGAACCGTCATCATTCTGCTCGAACTTGCCTTCTGCCAAATATTTTTGAACAAGTGCTTTGCCTGGCTCTGCATAAAAACTTTCACCAAGCTCCAAATCAGTACTGATAGCCATGCGCTTCATGACATCATGAATATGATTCAAAGAAATCGTATTAAAACGCTCGGAATACTTAACCGCTTCAGGATCTTTAGCTTCTAGCTTTTTAAGCCATTCCTGAACTTCATCAGCAAGCTCGTGCTTCCCTTCAGCAGCTTCGTCCTTCAAAGCCTTCTTGGTATCGATATAAATCTGACCAAGATCATAGATCGTAACATCATCGAGACTCTTGCCACTCCTTAGGAAACCAACAACCCAAACACCAAAAGGCGTACCAGTGTCACCAAGATGGTTATCCGTTACGACCTTCCAGCCATTAGCTTCGAGCAGCTTCTTTGTTGCCCAGCCCTGAGTACCCGGGCGCAAGTGGCCAACCGAATAAGGTTTTGCCATGTTTGTGCTTGGAAATTCTACGATAGCAGTCTTTCCCTTGCCACTTTCGTTGCAACCATAGTTCTCATTAAATTCGTTTGCAAGTTTCTCTTGTAGCTTCTTTGAAGAGATTTCTACATTAATAAAGCCAGGACCAGCAACAGTAAAAGCATAGTCGTCGCCAAGCTTTGCAATAATTTCCTCGGCGATTTGACGCGGATTTTTCTGGGCACGCTTAGCAATACGCATTGCTACGTTCGTGGAATAATCACCTGCAATATCCGCAGGAACCTCTGAGAACTCAACGGCAGTTTCGTCGATATCATACAGAGATTTAATTGCTTCTGTAATCTGCGTCTTTAGTTTATCCATAAAATAATTTTATCATATCTGTTCTAGATAAGACCATCATTTGCAAAATTATCAAACTTATGATATAAATATATTGTCGCCTGTTCACGGGTGTGTACATTTCTAGACATTTGGCGACGTTGTCTCCTTTCTTTTGTTCTAGACATGTTCTTTTGTTTTGTTTTGAGGACGGCGGATCTGCCGTCCATTTTTTTATCCTCTGCTTTCGTCTTGCAATAATCTCATTTTTCTGATATAATATGGCGAACGTTTGCACGGTTACCCATTACCGCGCAAACGAGTTTGTTCCTTTGCCATTGGGAACATACACGGCGGATTATCCGCCATCTCCAATCATTGTTGCCTGAGGCGACTTCTCTCTTCCGCCTCAGGCGGCAACGTTCTACTATCTATCGGGCAGCCCAAACGGACTGCCCACTTTTTTACCCAACAAAATACCGCCCAGATAGGCGGTATTTATTAGTCTTATTTCTTTGCAGCCTTAATCAAACCTTCGAATAGCGGATGAGCACGATATGGCCTGCTTCTGTATTCTGGATGACCCTGAGTTGCCACAAAGTAGTCGCATTTTGGAGCTTCAATAAACTCTACCAAAGAACCGTCTGGGCTTGTACCGGAAATCTTCAAACCACCTTTTTCGATCTCCTTAATAAAAGCCTGGTTCACTTCATAACGGTGACGATGACGTTCTACGACATCAGTTGCGCCATAGATCTCTGCCATCTTTGAACCCTTAACGAGCTTGGCTGGATAGTTACCTAGGCGCATTGTACCACCAGTACTTTCCTTGCCCTCTTGGCCTTCCATAATATAGACAACATTTTCGCCTTCTTCGGCGCCAAACTCTTCAGAATTTGCCTTCTTGATACCACCAATACGGGCAGCCGCAATGACAGCACACTGCATACCAAGGCACAAACCAAGATATGGCTTATTATTCTTCAAACAATACGTAGCAGCAGCAATCTTGCCCTCTACGCCGCGAACACCAAAACCGCCAGGAACAACAATACCATCGACAGCCTCGAAGTCGGATTCTTTTGCTTCTTCAGCATTAATCCAAACGGTCTTTAGCTTTACGCCAACCTTCCAAGCAGCGGCCTTTAGAGCCTCAGTAACAGATAGATAAGTATCGGTATTGTCTACATACTTTGCAACAAGACCAATCTTTACCTCTTCTTTTGGATCGGATTCAATAGCCGCGACGAGCTTTTCCCACTCGCTCATATCTGGCTCGCCATGATCAATAAAGCGTTCTAGTGGAGCAAGTACGCCACCGCGAACAGCATTTAGAGGAACTTCATAAACACTCTTTGCATCTGGCATTAGAACTACAGCATCTTCGCTAACACCGCAAAACGTAGCTAGCTTTGCTGCGATATGTGGAGCATCAGGCGTCTCACTAACATCCATGCGAGCAACTACCATGTCCGGCACAATACCGAATTCACGAAGATCGCGAAGCGAGTTCTGAGCTGGCTTTGTCTTAAACTCCTGAGAGGTTGCAAGCCAAGGCACAAAACAAACATGAACATAGAGGCAATTCTCGCGGCCAACCTTTGTCGAGAATTCGCGGATAGCTTCAATAAAATGCAAACCCTCAATATCGCCAACCGTACCGCCGATCTCTACAATATGGACATCGGAATCAAAATGCTCTGTGTTATCAATGAAAGTCTTCTGAATCAAGCTAGTGACATGAGGAACGAGCTGAACGGTTTTGCCGCCAAATTTACCAGAACGCTCAGCATCGATAAGAGTTTTATAAAGCTTACCAGAGGTCCAGATAGAATCACCAGTCATCTCTTCATCTAGGAAGCGTTCATAGTGACCAAGATCCAAATCTGTCTCGGCGCCATCCTGCGTAACGTAACATTCGCCATGCTCGCGCGGGTTAAGAAGACCTGCATCAACGTTAAAATAAGGATCACATTTCTGCATCGACACCTTAAGACCCTTGGCCTTTAAAATAGCGCCGATACTTGCAGCCATGATGCCTTTACCGACGCCTGAGATAACTCCACCAGTTACAAAGATATACTTAGTTTTGTTTTTCATGGCGCCCTCTTTTCCTCCTCGATGCACTGAAATTTTAATCAATAATACTCTTTAAGGATAAAGCATTTTATCTATAAGCGCAAATCAAAAAGACATTTTTATCATGCTAAAATAAACTTAATGAAACTCTTTTACCAAACCAGTTATCGCCTCTACAATGAGCGCATTAATAATCCGCTCAGCTTCTTTATTCTTAGCGATATTCACTACTCTGCCGCCATGCCAGAAGAGCGTTTGCAGCTTTGCGCAGCCGAAGCAAAACGTCAAAAACCAGATTACATTCTTATTCCTGGCGACTTGCTGGATTTTCAGGACGATATCGACAATTCTGCAAATATGGCTCGCCTTTGCGGCTGGCTCGAACAGCTTGGCAAAATCGCTCCAACCATAATTAGCCTCGGCAATCACGATTTCTACCGCCTTCCACCAAAGAATCACAAAGGTTGGCTAACCCAATTTCCATCTCAGCTTATTAATGCAATCCATCCTATCGAGAATGTTCATATATTAAACAATGCCGCTTTTGAGGACGATAAAGTATATATTTACGGATTCACCGCTAGCACGGACTATTATCAAATGGATACAGATGATAAAAGAACTAGTGTTTTTCGCCCAGGAAACGAAAGCAAAGCAGTACTACTACGCGACATAAATAGCCTAACTCAAGAAGAATTACATAAACTACCCGTCAAGAAAGCTAGAATCGCGCTTGTTCACTCCCCTGTATATATGCAAGACGAAGACGTATTGGAAGCGTTCAAAGATTTTGATCTTACGATTTCTGGACACATGCACAATGGCGCCGTTCCACCAGTTCTTCAAGATTTTTGGCGCAGCGATAAAGGTCTTGTCGCACCAGGCAAAGCCCTCTTCCCAAAACGCGCCAGAAGCTCACTCAAAAATGCCAACGATAAGAATATTATCTGCGGCGCAGTCACGACCGTTCATGACAACAGCTCAGTAAAATTCCTAAACAAAGCCTTCCCTATCTTTACGACCCGTATTGATATGACGAAGAATATCATTTACAAACGCAAACCAAATATCAAAAACCAATACATTAATCCCAGAAATGAGCTACAATGATCCAAATATCATCCTTGGCGCTATTCAAACTATTCAGCCAGGCATCAGTCCTGAAGGTTTTCTGAGTCATGCCTTCCCGATCTATACCGCCACGCTAAGTTTTTCCGACGGTATTACTCGTAAGCGTCACCCTCGCAAAAAGCGAAAATACTTGCAAAATACTTGATTTTTTCAAAAAATAAGCATAAGCCTATTGACTTTTTATAATGTTTATGCTAATATATAGTTATTCGCCCCAAAAGAGCGAATCGTACATTCAGAAAAGTCGAGAAAAGCACATGCTCGAATCCTGATGTTATAAAACAAATGACATTAGAATTCGAGTATGTGCAGCTGACCACCTGCGCATACCGAAATTACAATCCAAAGGAGGTATTCCGTATGGGATACAACAAGAAGGTAGTAATCAACGGCATCTGCTTTGCTTTCGTCATCAAGGGCGCTAACAAGGCACGCATCGAGGTCACCCCCGCCACGGCTAACGCAACCCCCATCAGCATCCACCAGAGCAAGCACAACATCGGCATCATCTTCACCGATGACGCCAAGCGCAAACTGCTCGTGGAAGCAGTCCTCTTGATCAACAACTTCGACGAGGATCACAGATACTTCAAGGCAACCGTTTGCCTGGATCTCGCCTCTGATACTCCGTTCATCGAGATCAAGGCGAAAGGCTCCACCACCGGGGGCTACGAGAACAACATGGGCATCACCTTGAGCGCTGTAAACGCCCTCTTGGAGAACATGTACTTCGTGGCCTGAGGCTTCTCGGCTTTTACAAACCCCCGCCCTGCGGGGGTTTAACCATGTCTAAAAAAAAATGAAGCACGAGTGCTTCTTTTTTGCTTAGTTGGTACACCCGACAGGATTCGAACCTGTGACACCTAGTTCCGAAGACTAGTGCTCTAATCCACTGAGCTACGGGTGCGACTATATATTCGAGGATAAAGTCGCGTAGATTGGTAGTTTCTTCGAGTGAAGCGCTGTTATTGACAGAGCGAACGAGAAAAACTGCCAAGATACGTGATTTTAACTCGAATGGTAGGCCCGGCTGGAATCGAACCAGCATTGTATCCTTAGAGGGGATATGTCCTATCCGTTAAACGACAGGCCCTAACACTTCTATTCTATCATATTTATTCCTAAGACCTCGACTAATCTCCCCCCGCCCTTCAAGAAAGCATATTTGATAGCCTTAAAAATAGCCGACGTTTTTTTGATCTCCGCTATCGCCCCTGTTCTATCTTGACTTTTTAAGACACTTATGCTATAATATACAAATATTTATATTGCTCTTTAACGCGTTGTTTTTGCGTGAGAAGCAGGAACAGTTAACCTCTGTTTCTACTTCTCGCGCAAAGCGAAGAATTTATGAAGGGAGACATGATATATGTCTACAAAATCCGTGAAAACTTTAAAGCCTCTCGAGGGCCGCAAAAAGGTCATCCTCCTCTACAATCTCTGCAATCTTGCAAAGATAGACATCGAGGAGGAGCTCGCAACTATCCTTTCACTCATCAGCAATAAGATTGGCAAAACTGGCAAAAACTTCACGACAACCGGCTCTCAGGTGCTCGACCTGTACAAAATCGGCGAACCTATCCCCTACAGCATGCTCGATTACGATGGCAGTGTTTTCATTACTCCGTATGAGCTCTCGGAAGAAGAGATAAATCATATGAATGAATGTACTTACATTGTAAAAAAAGGCCACAGTCTCATTGGTGATATCGAAGAGATCATCAGCGAACTCAGCAAGTATGCTCCAAAAAAGGACCACGATCGCTTCGTTCAGATTAAGCTCGGAATTACCGCTAAGGCTTCCGAAAAGGCGAAGATGGTCATCCCGACGACAAAAAAGTCTACCGCAAAGCTTCCAACTGAGGCTTATGCAAATGCGAGCTTTGAGCGCACCACAAACGCTCCGGATCCATCGACAAGGTCAAAGTCCATGCCGACCCCTCCGACTCCGCCCAACCCGCAAAAAGCGCCAAAGCCACCCAAGATGAATCCTATCCAGCAGGCTGTAAGCCTTAGCGAGACAAAGGGCTTACCGGTTTACTTTAACCAGGTCATCAGCGGCAAGAAGATCAAGAAAGGCATCTATTGCAAATGCACAATTGACATCCACGGCGAACACAAAGTGAGCAAGGACGCAATCTTTATTGACTGCAAGCTCGCTTAAGACAGAATTCTAACAACGCGAAATCCCTGTTCGATAAGGACAGGGATTTTTCATGTCTCAAATTCTATGGCAAAATAGAATAAATAAGGAAAAGCACAATATTATGGGATTATTAGGCAAACTATTCGGTAATAACAATCTAATCCAAGAGCAAGAAGAACCAGTCACGATACCAGAAGGCCCTGGTTTTATGATAGTTAACGACGCCTTCTCTATATCTGGTCGTGGCACGGTTGCAACCGGCAAAATCGAGAGCGGTAGTTTCCGCGTAGGACAAACCGTCATAATCGAAACCGGCAACGACACAATCGAAACCACCATAAGTGGCGTCGAAGCCTTTCACAAAACTATGGACATCGCTGTCGCTGGCCAAAATGTCGGTCTCTTTCTTGCCAATGTTACTCGCGACCAAATCCATCAAGGATCCACAATATCTGGAGTCGAAAGCTAAAAAAGAGCCTTAACGGCTCTTTTCTTTATGCACTCTGTTGTCCACTACTCAAGTTATTCGCCATACGGGTAGCCTCTTCGCTAATCTTCTTAGCATACTCTTCGGCAGACATACCTTCAGGCCGCTCAACATTCCTTAGGGCATTAGATAACTCTCTGGAATGTTGCTGGAATTCTCGACCATTTCTTGAACCAACTCCTGCGTGCGACTCCGCCATAGCAATCCTGCCTACTCCAGCATTGATTGCTTCTTTAATCAACTCGTCATCCTGTTTCTGTTGCCTAACCGCCTCTGCCTCGCTTACTTTCTGAGCTACATAGTTGTCTAACATAGCGTTAAACTCTTCCTCGGAAAGACCTTCTGGCTGGTTTGCTAGAAAATCGCTAATTTCCGCCCCAACTCCATTCGAATCTCTACCATTTCCTTCGATTAGACCAGCATTTCTACGCGCCTCAAAGATCGCCCTTCGCGCTTTTCCTACCGCATCGTAAGCTCTGTCTGCACGCTCACCCTCAGCAACAACGCCCTGAATCTCGCCAAGTTGTCGTTCGGTTTCATCTTCAATGCCCTGAACATCACCAGCCTCGCGTAGAGACCCATCAATTCTATTCAATGCCCTCTGTCTCGAACGACCGTCTGGAGCAATCAGATCATTCTGAGTTTGGGCTTTCCAAATCTCAGCCACACCTTGACTAACCGCCGAGTTTATCTCGGCGGCTTCAGCCTGCGACTGCGCCTGTTCTTCGCGCCAATCTTTCACCATCTCGTCATGAACAAAGGTCGCAAAATCAGCCTTTTCCTCATCCGCTAAAGTATCATAGCCCTCGAGCCCAACGCCCCACTCTTCGCTCTGCCAACTAGAAAAATCTTCACGCCATTTTTCGTTAGAAGCATAACCAGGATGCGTATTCTTATATACATCCACCGCTAAACCTGGTTCTACGTCCGCTAATGGATGGCGTTCCTGCTGTTCACGAGCCTCCACGGTATTATCAGCTTGTTCCTCGATACCACCATCGGTCTTCTCATTAGTGCCATCTTCCGGAGTCTCAAAAGCTTTTACCCACTCGTTTTCTACAGCGTCAGAGTTTTCTTCGTTGTTGCTGAGTTTATCGTAATTCACTTTTTTGTTCTCCGGGCATTTAATCTTTACTCTACTATACCATAAGCACTATCAATTCGCGATTCGCCACCCCTTAAAAAAGATGATATAATAGTAGTATTTGAGAGAAAAAGGCAAGCTTGCTTGCCTTTTTCCGAGAATACGCCCTATTACACCGAATGGTATAATATTAAAGTTAATAAAAATTTAAGGAGTACAAATGAAATTATCCGAAGAGCTCCAGTGGCGTGGCTTCTATGCAGAAAACACCCTGGAAGATATCACTGACCTAGACAAAGCTCCGCGCAATTTCTATTGGGGTACCGATCCAAGTGCCGATTCGTTACATATTGGCCACCTTGCCGCCCTCATGATGTGCGCTTGTTTTGTTCGCCACGGATATACTCCTTATTATCTTGTTGGCGGCGCAACTGGTCAGATTGGCGACCCAAAAGACACCGTCGAACGCGATCTCAAAGGTCTCGACGAAATCGCAAAGAACAAAGTCGCCCTTGCAAAACAGATCGTCAAGGTTACCCACTCTCCAGAAAATACCGAGATTCTAGACAACTACGATTGGTTTAGCGAAGTCAAATTCCTTCCATTCCTACGCGAAATCGGCAAGGCTTTCAGTATGACTCAGCTTCTTGATCGCCAGTTCGTTCAGAACCGTATCGGCGAAGGTGGCTCCGGTATCTCTTATGCCGAGTTTAGCTACACCCTTATCCAGGGCTACGATTTCCTACACCTATTCCGTACGCACAACGTTGACCTTCAGCTCTGTGGCGCCGACCAGTATGGTAACTGCACCTCTGGTATCCACCTAATCAAGCGCCTAGAAGACGCCAAGGCGGACGCCTACTCTTGCCCTCTTGTTATTGATAAAGTTACTGGTCGCAAGTTCGGCAAGTCCGAAGGCAACGCTGTCTGGCTAGATAGCACCAAGACCAGCGTCTTCGACTTCTATCAGTTCTGGCTCAACCAGTCTGATGACGATCTAGACCGCTTCTTCAAGATGTATACTCTTGTAACCCCAGAAGAACTCGAGCAAATCCTTGCCAAACACAACGAGAATCCATCTGCTCGCTTTGGCCAAAAAGAACTCGGTCGCCGCATTACTGCTGTTGTCCATGGCGAAGAAGCCGCAAACAGTGCCGCCAAGCTCAGTGAATTTCTCTTTGCTAAAGATCAGGATTTCACTCAGCTAGACGACAATGACCGCAAGCTCCTAGCCGAAAGCTTCCCTACTGCAGATAAGGGCCAAAAGCTATCCGATATCCTTGTCGCTACCGAACTCGCAAGCAGCAAAGGCGAAGCCCGCAAATTCCTAAGCGGCAACGCTATCTCTGTAAACGGTCAAAAAGTTACCGAAGATATCGATATTACCGAGCCAAGCCTTATCAAGCGCGGCAAAAACAAGTTTGCTTACGTAAAATAAGCCTCAAGACGAGCCAAAAGCTCGTCTTTTTTGTTCCCGAAAAACCATAAGCCCTAATTGACTTTTTTGGCATTTTATGGTAAAATATATAAGACTTTCACAGAGATACTTTAGGAGGTGTTAGTATGCTGAAAGTAGTATTCGTTTTGGCTATTCTGGCCATCATTGCGTTTATCGTATACTGGTTTATTATTCTTTCTCAAACTGTTTGGCACATCACCTATGCAGGTATAATCGCCAAAGAGAAAAAGAGACAGAAGAAGGACAAAATCATGGTCATCCGTGAATGCCCCGGAAACGACCGCATGGACGGACAGGAATTCAATCTGAGTGCAGATGAGTTCTTTACAGGGTGGAAAATCGTAGAAATTCGGGCAAAATCCCAAATCTTGATCGAAACCCCAAGAGGACAAACCATCACTCCGGCTCAGGCGGAAAGCCTACTTAAAAAACTTGACGAAGTCATCCCTACTGCTAAAAGCGGTGGAGCTTCCCTGACCATCCGAACCGATACCAATTCCAATGGCAAAGTGTTCGTTGTAGTCAACTATCCAGTTGGTTCAAGAAAATTCTCTGAAGAATCTACCAAGAAACTTCGGAAAACAGTCAAAAAACTGTTTGTTTTCTGGCATGCTCCTGGATGGCCAACCAAAAGCAGCGAGATCAACAAAATGCTCGTCAAGCAAGGCATCACCCCTAATCCGGTAAGACCGTCAAAGTACAAAAGGCGAAAATAACCTCTGAAAGGCTGCAGAAATGCAGCCTTTTTCCTGTTTTAAGCCATTTTACCTATAAAATGTGGCATATATATTGACATTTTTAACCATTTATGCTAAAATAAAGCCATGTTTAGGGAGGAACTCTAGACATAGCATCTTAATGGGGTTTACCTCCGAAAGATCGCCTATTGGGCGCCAGGCGTATAAATTTTACACGTCTAGCGTCCAATAGGACCTTATATCGCACTCGCGAATAAGAAATCTTTTCTCTACTTCAGGAGGTAGTAACCATGAGCGAAAAGTTTATCAACAAGGCCAACGGCCTCAACGCAACCATCACCCGTGACGACAGCACTAAGGAGCTCGGATCCATCGTGATCGAGTACAACCCTGATCTGGCTGGCGTCCTCGACGACGACAAGTTCGCAGATCTCCTCAGAGATCCTGTGTACAACGCCCTCACTGGTGACGAGGTGCATGGCTTCTATACCATGACCTATCGCAACGAGCTCGGCACTTTCGTCTTCGAGATCGTGCCCGACGAAAGCAGCACAACCGACTACGCCGCAATCTGGGATGACCTCTATCACATCCTCGTCGAGTCTATCGATGGCGATGATGGCGATGACGGCGACGACGGCGATGACGGCGATGATGACGAGACCCCGGACGACGAGGACGAGGACGAGGACAAGAAGGGTGAGCCTAAGAAGGGTGAACCCACAAAGTCTAAGACCCCTGAGCCCAAGAAGCCCGAGCCCGCAAAGAAGCCCGAGCCCAAGAAGCCCGAGCCCAAGCCCTTCAAGTCCAAGAACGGAATGACTTACGACGGCGACCGCTATCACTCCGACGATGACGACACCGAAGAGGCTCTGGACGAGTTTTACTCCGTCTTCAACGCTAGCCTCAACAGCTAATCGTCAACGCTCTAACCCCGCACCCCGCCCCCGCACATCCAGTGCGGGGGTATTTTCACCCCTTGAAAATTATGAAACTCTTCAATAAAATACAACCATAAACAAGGACAAAATATGAAAAAAGTCTTATCTTTCGATATTGACCAAACTTTAAATATCGCAAAAACTCCAATCCCTGACGAGATTGCAGACCTCCTTACCAAGTGTCTCGATCACTTCGAAATCTGCCCAATCTCTGGCCAGAAGTTCGACCAATTCCTTATTCAGATCGTTAACCGCCTTACCAATGCTACTCCAGAACAGCTTAGCCATCTTCATCTCTTTGTAGCACAAGGCACACAGTACTACCGCTACAATATCGAGAAGAAGAATTGGGATCAGGTCTATAACTACCCACTTACCGATGAACAGGTCGCCGAAATTACCAAAGCAATCCAGACCGCAGCCGAAGAACTCGGTTACTGGGAAGAAGATAAGCTTCAAGAAGGCGATGAGATTATCGAAAACCGCCTATCTCAGGTTACCTTCTCTGCTCTTGGCCAGAAAGCTGGCACCGATGTTAAGTATGCTTGGGATCCAGATCACAAGAAACGCGACGCTATCGTCAAGCGCGCCAAAGAACTCGCCCCAGATTTTGAATACGAAGTTGGCGGCACCACCTCTATTAATGCCTTTATTCCTGGCATGAACAAGGTCTTTGGTATGACTCACCTCATGGAAGAGCTAAAGGTCGAAAAGAAAGACATTCTCTACTTCGGCGATATGACTCAGCCAGGCGGCAACGATTACCCAGTCGTTCAGATGGGTATCGACACTATTACCGTCCGCTCGCACGAAGACACTGCTTATGCACTTCGCGGCATCCTTGGTCTAGTAAGCGAATAAACAACTCAAAGCTACGCTTCCACTTGGGGGCGTAGCTTTTTGCTACCTACTGAATTCTTGACGCTTATGCTAAAATAGATATATGATAAGCGCTAGAAAAACCTATATTATTGCAAACTGGAAAATGAATTTTACCCCTGGTGAGGCCAGCCTATACTTGCATCGCCTCAGCAATCGCATTCCAGCCATGCGAAACGTTCAGGTTGTTCTATCGCCTTCCCTTGTTTCCTTGCAGTCATTATCTTTACAGATCAATCGCCGCCAGTTCAAGCTAGCTGCACAGAATTTTTACTGGCAAGATTATGGCGCATTCACTGGCGAAGTATCTATTTCTCAGATTCGTAGCTTTGTAGATTATGCCATCGTAGGCCATTCCGAGCGCCGCTATCTATTCAACGAAAGCGACAAAGATATCGCACAAAAGGTTGCTGCTGCTATCCGCAACGGCCTAACCCCAGTTCTCTGCATTGGCGAAACTGCCGAAGAGCGCAAAAATGGCGAAACTAGCGCAGCCATTTACGATCAGCTTATCGGTGGCTTGTCTCAGGTTAGCGAAGAAGATATCAGCAAGGTTATTATCGCCTACGAACCAGTTTGGGCAATTTCTAGCAATAAGAACGCTCGCCCAGCAAAACCGGAAGATATCAAAGAAGCCCAACTTCTAATCCGCCGCCACATCAGCAAGCTCTATGGTGACGAAACCGCAATGGATCTTCCAATTCTCTATGGCGGCTCGGTCAATCCAAGCACTGCACCTGGATATTTGAACATCCCTGGCATCGATGGCTTGCTTGTCGGTAACGCCAGTTTGATAGCAGATTCTTTTTGTGCTATCGTAGAATCAGCAAAAGGTAAATACGATGAGCGATAATATAGACTACAACGAACTAGATAGAGCCGTTAAGGAAGCTTCGCGTGCTAGATCTAAGAGTAGTTCAGCTCCAAAAACCACTTCTTCTAATTCAGTTCCAGTAAAAACTACTCCAAAAGCTACCGTTCAGCAACCAAGGCGCCGCACATACATGGATTTTGTTGGCGGAGTTTCTCGCCGCAAAGCCCCAGCAGTTGCCAAAAAAGTCGAAGCAGAACCAGAAAAACCAAAGCGCGTAGCACATTTTGCTACCGCTACTCCTTCTATGCCAGCTTATCGCACTGCTTCTCATCAGACTTTGCGCCCTGCTCCAGTAAAGCAGATTGCTACTCCGGCTGCGCCAAAAGCAGCTCCAGTAAAGCGCGTCGCAAAACCTGTTGCTCCAGTTCGTCCAACCGTTTCTAAAGCTGCACCAGCCAAACCAGTCGCACAGCCTGCAGCCGTAAGAGTTGCAGTAAAACCAGAGCCAACTCCAGAAGTTGCTCCAGAACAGGCCAAAGAAACTGCAGTAGCAGCAAAGAATGCCGTCGCTACCCTTACAAAGAGTCCAAGCGAAAAATCCGCACCAAACGCCAATAACTATTCCCTTGGCGTTCGTTCCCCGTTCCTTCGCCCAGATGCAAGCGCAAAGGTCGCAAAACGCCCACTCGGCGTAGGCCCTAATTCTTCAGAATTTGTCCATGAAGACGAAATTCCTCAAGAAAACGAATATACTAAAGTTGCTACCAAGAAAGAAAAGAAAGCCAAGAAAACCAAGGTCGTCAAAGATGGCAAAGAAAAACCAGGATGGTTCTGGGCAATTATTATCGTCCTTATTCTTGCAGCTGGTGCTGGCCTAGGCTATCTTGCCTATCTAATACTATCTCCAGCCCTATAATCATAACGATTGAAAAAGCATTGTCTATCTGATATAATACTTCCATATATATGGTGGGTATAGCTCAGCTGGTTAGAGCGTCGGTTTGTGGCACCGAAGGTCGAAGGTTCGAACCCTTTTACCCACCCCATATATAAAGTGAAGCCGTGCGGGTTTCATATAACGGTTATTATGTGAGTTTTCCAAACTCAACATGAGAGTTCGACTCTCTCAACCCGCACCAGAAAATAAAAGAACGACCATTAGGTCGTTATTTTATTTTCTGCTACTGGGTTAGAGAGATGCGAACGTAGTTCGCGCTTTGGAGGAGCCGAGAGAAAACGAAGAAATGCCACGCATTTCGGCTTTTCCGAGGCGACGATCAATGCAAGCATCGCGAAGCGATGCGCTCTCTCTCAACCCGCACTTTTAAGCTCTCTCAACCCGCACACCAAAAAACTCCAGATTAACTGGAGCTTTTCTATGTTCATTCTATTACGCCAAGTCACTCGCCACACGGTTAACTTCTTCTAGCGTTGTAACACCATTCAAAGCTTTTAAGAAACCATCTTGGCGCATCGTTACGGTGCCCTTCATCTTTGCAACATTCATGATGTCTGCAGATGTAGCGTGAGCAATGATTAACTTCTGAATATCTTCATCAACCGTAATCGTCTCATAAATACCAGCGCGACCCTTGAAGCCACCAGGAGCCTCATCTGAGTCTACACCCTTCACGAGCGTATAACCCTGGCTATTAGCAATTGGCAAATTCGCATAACCAAGATCATCGCTAACCGGACCGACCGCCGCAGCCGCATTTGGAAGTAGCTGCCCAACAGCACTATTAATCTCCTGAGTCTGCATCTCGCTTGAGCGATAGCTATCATGACGTTCCGCGACACGGCGTACAAGACGCTGGCCAATAACCGTATTCAAAGTCGAAGCAATAAGGAATGGCTCGATACCCATATCGAGAAGACGAGGCAAGATGCCTGCTGCAGAGTTCGTGTGTAGTGTCGAGAACACCAAGTGACCAGTCAAAGCTGCCTGAACGGCAAGACCAGCAGTTTCGGCATCGCGAATCTCACCTACGAGAACGACGTCAGGGTCCTGGCGCAAGATAGAACGTAGACCCGAAGCAAACGTCAAACCAGCATCAAGATTCACCTGAATCTGGTTTACGCCGTCCATCTTGTACTCTACTGGATCCTCGAGCGTAACAATGTTAATTGCTTCATTCTTAATCTTCTGAACCAAAGCATAAAGCGTCGTAGACTTACCAGAACCTGTAGGACCAGATGTCAAAATCATACCATTTGGCTTGGAAATACCTTCAAGAACATCACGAAGCGCACGGCCCGTCATACCCATCTTCTCTACTTCCATAGCCGTACCCGTCTTGTCCAAAAGACGAATAACAACTTGCTCACCCCAAACAACTGGAGAGATAGCAATACGAAGGTCGATTTCGTTATCGTTCACAATAACAGTAAACTGACCGTCCTGAGGCGTACGGTGTTCGTCAATCTTTAGACGAGACATAATCTTAATACGGCTAACTAGAGCTGGCTCGATAGATTTCGGCAGCTCCATGACCTTACGAAGAACGCCATCAATACGACAACGAATAACCAAAGATTTTTCTAGAGGCTCAATATGAATATCCGAAGCCTTAGATTTTGCAGCATAATCCAAAATCGAAGAAAGCGCCTTAGAAATTGGCGAGTCCTGAGTAATCGTCTGAGCATCACCACTATGACTCTTCGCTTCCTTTTCCTCGTTCGCAGCCGCACGATTAACATCTTTAAGGTCGGCTACATATTGCAATAACGCATTATCGATACCAGCATCAGAGGTCATTACGACCTTAACCGGCATCTTTACAAGCGTAGTAATGTAATCAATGCGCTGAATGTTTGAAGGATCAAGAACAGCAACATAAAGCTGCCCGTCCTTAACATTTAGCGGTACTACACGAGATTGCTGAGCGATATTCTGAGGAATTCTTAATAGCGAATCTTTATCAAAGCGAAGGTTTCTAAGATCAACATAAGGAGAATCAATTACAATTGCCGTAGCATGCTGAATACAGTCATCGGTTGCAACGCCCTTAGCTTTCAAAGCTGCCAAAATTGGCTGACCGCTTTTAATTACTTCAGCATAAACCTTCTTGGCAGCATTAATATCTACCAAGCCATAGTCAATCAGTATATCGACAATTTTGTCTTGTTGTTCCTTAGTCAGTAACATATTTTTCTTTTGGATTATTTCGAGCTATAAAGCTCGCGGAAACTAAAAGCCCTCGTTAATATTTTCGTCTTCTGGATTTTCTGGATTCTCTTCTGGAGTTTGTTCTTCTTCCGTTGGAGCATTTGGATCATAGTTAGCATTCGTTGCATCAACATCGATGTTACCGTTCTTGTCATAGATAATCTTATCGTTATCAACGCAGCGAATAGAAACCCAAGTCTGGCCTGCATCACAACCAACAACAACATCTGTTGTTGGGTTCAACGCAAAGGTATTAAAGGTTTCTGGATCCGGATCAGCAACAATGCCACCGATGTCGTCAATATAACTGACTTCGGCAACAGATTCTGCTGGGTCACCAAGAACAGCATTAGTAACCCAGAAAGAAATGCCAATTGAAATTGCAGCGATTAGGATAATCAATGCTATATCTGTACTCTTCATTTATTTCCTTTCTTATCGCTATTTACTCTTTAGGCTCTTGTCGCCACCTTTTTTCTTACAAGTATCACTAGACTTGTCTGCGCAAATTACACGTTTTTTAACTTCAAGAGTTACAGGGTTTGTGTAATAGGTATAGTAGCTACCAGTAAACTTCATCGAATCACCAAGCTCAAGAGTTGCGCTCTGGAGATCGAAGTTGCGAATTGAACGGTCAACTGTCTCCATGAAGCTATAAATCTGAGCAGAACCATCTTCAAGGTTGACACTAGCTTCAAGAGTACTTACTGGCTGAACAGTAACACCTTGCTTAGCAGTATCCGTAAAGTCACTTGTACCGGATTCATCGACACTCATGATGCCATCATCGTCGCTAGTATTACCACGAACATTTGCTACATCAAGAATTTTCTCTAGCTGAGCATAAGTCGCAATAGCAATATCCTGGCTCGAAACGTTCGAAGAAACTGTTGGCATAGCCTCAGCGATAACACGAAGCGAAGAACAAGCATTCATCTTTTCAATATCTTCAGCACTGATCTCTTCGCCATCACTAAAGGACTTATCTACATAGTCAGAACAGTTGTAAAGTTCGTTCTTTCTTTCCTTTGCGACAACTTCGAGATACTGGTTTTCTGAAAGATTATCGATAGATGTAGCAAGTTGGCTAAGATTATTTTGATCTTTCTTCAATGCATCAATAACCATGCCCTTCTGGCTATCAACCTTAGCATTGAAAGAAATTGTTCTAATCAAATAAATACTTAGGACTAAAGTGACACCAAAGATAATGGAAGCACCACACACGAAACCAAACATTATCTTTTGCGCGCGTGTGATTTTGATGCGCTTCAATACGGATGCGCCTTCACTATCCGCAGAACTATGTGGTTTTGCCATTATTCGTCCTCCTTCACGACATCTTTAGCCGGTTTTGCGAACATATCATCAAACTGTTTGTAGCTTGGAGTTACGTTCTTGCGTGTTGGGCCATTGAATACAACATGATGGCTCGACTGAGCGAAAATCTCTTTTGAGTATGGAATTGTAACCGAGAAGCTAAATACTGGATTATTGGCTTCATCGCGACCATAACCGAAGTCAGATGCTTCAATACCAGCTGGTGAAATTGGGCACTGGTTGCGAGTAGCTTCCTCACTAAAGTCGCCATCACCATCGTACTGGACACAGCTACTCGAGAAGTAGAAGCCAGTTGGAGCTGCCTCAATATCAGCGGAGATCAAACCCTGAGTCTTAGCAACTTCATTAGCCTTGGCAAGAAGTTTATTCTCGTCTTCTTTCTTATTGCCGTTCTTATAATCACTCATATCATCGACAGACTTATATGTACGGCGAATAAATACATCTTTAGGAGAATGGACAACTTTCTTTTCGGATTCGTCTGTAGTAGAACCCTCGCCTTCTTCCTTCTTGTTGTCTTCCTTACTTATCATGTCTGCTTCACAGCCTGGAGTATAGCGATGATAGATGCCATAGAGATAACCATTAACTGCACTCTTTAGCTCTGTAATACAGAAGCTAGGAATTGTGAACTCGTTCTGGTTTTCATCGACACCGATATAATCACCATAATCGAAGTAAGATGTATTAGCGCTAGCCTTGAAAGCGGCTAGAGAGTTAGAGTAAACACGGCTTTCAGAATAGCCAACAGCATCGAAGGTGATTGTCTGACTTGCGAAGTCTAGATTTACCTCAGAAGCCTTAATCGAATAACCGTTATTATTAATCAAAAGAACACTTAGCATTGGGAAAATGCGAGAGAACTTAACCTTGTTCGCATTCAATGTACCGATGTTGTTCATCTGGTTTTGAACTGAAAGCATTTCGTCAAGGTTATCAGTCTTCATGATAGCTGTACCGAACTTCGAGCAGTTCTTGTCTTGTGCGCTACCATCGCCAATACGACAAGCAATTTCATGATCCTTAGCATTAAGAGCAATGCCCTGACCGCTAATAATACCTGTCAAAATCAATAAGATTGCACCGCAGCCGATTGCTATAAAGATACACAAAATAATAACTAGATTGCGTATTCTTTCTTGGCGAAGCAATTTCGCTTTTACTTCAGGAACTAAACTAATTTCAAACATATTATCTACTATTTGTCCTTTCCGCTAAGCCAATCGCTACTGCGAACTCAGCTGCAACCTGAGACAATGCCTGCTGTTGCTGTTGCGTTACACGGACCATCTGCCATGGAGTACCTTCAGATGTTGCAATTCCAGTCTTAGCTTCAATATATTCGCCTAGGAATGGAATAATACCTGCAAAACCAGAAAGAAGAATTCCACCAACATTGATATTTGGATACTTTGCGCGGAAGAAGTTTACAGACTTCGTAAGCTCACCAGCAAAGTTTTCTAGTGGCTGATCAAGGGCTTTAAATACCTGACCATCAAGTTTGTCTTGTGCAAGACCAAACTTCAAGATAAACTGTCTAGCTTGACTCTCTTTTACGTTGAGAGAACCTGCTACAGTGCGGGTTAGAATAGACAAGCCGCCAGGAAGCGAGCGAACCAAACGAGGTGCGCCGTTATATACGACTGTCAAATCCGTTGAGTCTTCACCATAGTCAATAATCAACCTAGCATCAGTGATGCCTGGAGGCGTCAAAGCACGAGACATTGCTATAGAATCTGGTTCCATTGCAATCAAATCAAAACCAAAGGCCTCTACGCCTTCCATTCTCTCTTCTGCGTACTTTGTTGCCGTTGATGAAAGCAAGACTTCAGTTACCTGAGGATCATTTGGGCTTGGCCCCAAAATTACATAATCCACTGTAGCCTCATCAATAGGCATTGGAATATACTGATCCGCATGATAGCGAATAATCTTATCCATCGACTTATTGTCCTGAGTAGGAATCTCAATAATAGTCGTAAATGTTTTGCTAGATGGTAAACCTAGAGCAATTTTCTTTGTTTTAATTCCGGCTTGCTCGGCTGCACTTGCAATCGTTTCACCGAGGCGACGCTTACCAGCGTCACTGCTATCTTGCAAAATCTGTCGGCTCACAGGAACATACGCAAAGTGCGACAAAGACCAGCCCTGCTTTCCAGTGCTTGTCAATTCGACCATACGTAATGCATCTGTGCCCACATCTAGTGCAAAGAAGCTACCCACACCATAACTTAGACTCATACTATTATATTAGCATAAACGTAATCCTAAGCACAAACATTTTATACAAAAAATCGCGCCCTTCTTCCTTGGACGCGACCTTTTATTTATATATTATTTAGAAACATTAAACTTAAACTCTACAACGTCACCATCTTGCATAACGTAATCTTTGCCCTCTGTACGCATGAGACCAGCTTCTTTAACTGCCTTCTCCGAACCGAGCTTTACAAGATCATCAAACTTGCAAATATTTGCAGCGATGAAACCACGTTCAAAATCCGTATGAATTACGCCAGCGGCTTGCGGAGCTGTTGCGCCCTTTGGGATTGTCCATGCACGGCATTCTTTATCACCAGCAGTAAGATAGCTCTGAAGGCCAAGCGTATCGTAAGCAACATGAACTAGCTGAGTTAGGCCATCTTCCTTGATTCCATAAGAGTCTAGGAATACCTGTTTGTCTTCTGCAGACATGTCTGCCATTTCGGCCTCAAGCTTAGCGTTTACAAACACACACTTCTGCGGAGCAACCATATCGGCAAGCTCTTTCTTCTTTGCTTCATCTACAAGCTCGTCTTCGTCCATATTGAACATATAGAACACTGGCTTTGCGCTAAGGAGTTCCAAACCTTCAACTGGAGCGACGTGAGTTTTGCCAGACTTTAGCTCATCCAAAACTTTCTGAGCGTTTGCCTCGCGCTTGATGGCATCCTTATCACCACTCTTTGTGTCTTTGTGCATTTTTGGAATTGCCTTCTCTAGCGTCTCGATATCGGCAAGAGCAAGTTCTAGCTCTACCGTTTCGATATCGCGCTTTGGATCTGGTCCGCCCGCAACGTGCGTAACGTTACTATCTTTAAACACGCGAACTACATGGCAAATAACCTTACACTCGCGAATATTGGCGAGGAACTTGTTACCAAGACCTTCACCCTTCGATGCGCCAGCAATTAGTCCAGCAATATCTACGAATTCTACCGTCGCAGGAACTACTTTCGCTGCTCCATACATTTTTGCTAAGACATTTAATCTTTCGTCTGGCACGCCAACAATACCAGTGTTTGGCTCAATCGTTGCAAAAGGATAGTTCGCGGACAATGCGCCAGCATTTGTCAAAGCATTAAAAAGCGAACTTTTACCAACGTTTGCAAGACCAACAATTCCAATTTGTAAACTCAAAATAAGACCTTTCTATAATTCTTATCTGTTATTATACCATCTTTTGAGCTAATCTACAAAAGGCTAGTTATTCCTAAGCACTACCTGTTGAAACTCGCCCGTTTCCAAATATTTCTTGTATGCCTTCCAAATCGCGTCTGCATATACAGATTTCTCCAGCCCATCAATCTCATCAAAATCAAACCAATGCTTCTCTGCAATTTCTTCCTCGTCTTCAATATCATGTTCGTCAAATTTCTCACAAACAAAGCTTAACGAGAAAAGGTTAACCGGATCATTATATCCATAAGTAATCGTATATCCAGAAATACTTGCAAAAGGCTTCATATCTTCATCTTTTGCAACCAAACCAGCCTCTTCTACTAACTCTTTCCTAGCAGCTTCCTGCCAAGAAAGGCCTAGCTCTGCATGACCGCCAGGAAAACACCAAAAACGATGCTCCCTATTTAAGACCATACATATTTTACCGTCGCGAATCGGTATCACGTCAGTTGTCGCAGACATCACTGTGTCGTGTTCAAATTTCTGACGCATTTTCCATAAATAACTTCCTACATATCCCATATCTATATATTATACCTTTACATTACCGCATTGACTTTTACCTTAAAAAATGATATAAACTCTACATCAGACGCATGTCCGCGAACCTTTCGGTTCTCCACCACTTTAGAGAGGAGGTGAATTCACATGGCCGAGAGATTTCTTATGCTCGAGCAATTGCTTACTGCCGATGGCTACGAGTGCTCTTACGAGCAACATCCCGAGATGAACTCATTCTTCCTGCTTCATTCGAAGCATGGCAATGTTCTCTTTGGTGTTGGTATCCACAATGGCAGAATCGCCGTCGTTCGCTTTAGCCATCTTGATGGCAAGAATGGTACGATTGCGATTGTTTCCGAGCTGGCAGATGCAGTAGCGGTTAGTACTGCAATTGAGCTGCTCGCTCACGGCGCTGTGAAAATCAATGCTGCATAATCTGCCACACAATTAATCCCCCAGGCGAATAGCTTGGGGGATTTTACTAATCTACGATTCCTTTTATAGAAATCTTCTTGCCAGTTTCAAGATGTCTATAAAACTCATCTGAGCTTAGATTCATAAGTGGCTCTGGATAGTCATAAATCGCAATTCTATCCTTGTCGTAATCATCTGGTAGAGGAAAATCTTTTATCCAATCTTTCATAGCCGCCTTCAGTAATTCTTCTAGGCTATTAAACTTATAAACGCCTGCCTTGCGTTCCCAGGCGTGCTCTAGCCAGAACCAATCATTATCTTCATGTACAACAATAAAAGTATGCGACGGCATTTCTTTTTCGCCATAATATACAAATGCAAGACGTTTGAACTCACAGGTATCACCAAGCACCCAAGCTTCATATTCTACCTGATCCCAGCAAACACCAAGCTTCGTCGAAAGAAGATCGGACTTTAATTGCAAACGATACTCTTCGGCGAATTTCTTCCCTATTTTTTCGTGTTTTTCGCCATCATAGCCAACCCAACCATATTTAATTGTTTTCATTAGCTTCAATAATCGTTCCAAATCTTCTTGCATACTTGTTAGCTATATTATCACTCTTGGTATAATTACTGCATGAAACAATCAAAACTAATTCTTTTCGACTGGGGCGGCATTGTAGATAGCCATAAAACCGGCTATTCCTTCTTCAAGGCCTATCAAGACGTCTTTTCTAAACTCGGTTACACTGGCGAAGATATTCTAGAATCAAAAATCCTAGACAAATACGACATCACTTCCGCAAGAACCCTAAAAGAGCTCGAGACAAAATACAATCAAATCAAAGCCGACTTGAGATTGTCCGGAAACTTCGAGGATTTTAAACAAAACTTCCTAGAACATCTTTCAAAAACCGATTATTATCCGGAAGTTTCAAGCTACGAAACCAGCCTAAAAGATCGTTGCAGTATTGGCATCCTGTCTAACCTCCTCGTTCTAGACAAAGAGCGCATTTCGAAACAGCTCAAACTCGAAGATTATGATTATCTATTCTTCTCTTTCGATCTTGGCTTATCAAAGCCAAATCCACAAATCTATAGTCGCATTAACGAGCAAGTTTCAATCTCGCCAGAAAATATTCTCTTCCTCGACGATACGGAAGCTAACGTCGCCGCAGCCAAAAACGCCGGTTGGAAATCTGCCTGTGTCAGCGGCCTAGAGCTACCAAAAATCAAAGAATACTGTGAAGCTTTCCTACAAGACTAATCATCAAAAAACCACCAGCAAAACTGGTGGCTTTTTGTTTAGCGAATGTCTATATTGCCAACGTCTGCTTTAACAGTAAGATTAACATCGGCTTTTGGATTGCCGCCATTAACACTACTATTGCCAACACTCTTATCTACATCGACGTGGACATCGCCAACGTTATTAATTTTGATATTGCCAACATCGACGATAACCGTAGAATCTTCCTTAAGACTTAGATTATCAATTTCAACGTTTCCCGTATCATTCTTTACGTAAAGCTTGTTCGTGCACTCATTAATGCGAAGATCGCCAGTATCAATTTCAACATTAATGTTTTCTGCGCCCTTGATTTCTACTTTGCCAGCATCGACATTTGCTGTAATAGCCTTTAGTTTGCCAATTTTATTATTGCCAGCATCAGCATCAAGGTCTAGGCTAGCTTTCTCAAAATCATCGATATCAATCTCGCCCGCATCAGATTTGATTTTAAAATCACCCTCATAATTTTCAGGCAAGACAATATCAATCGTGCTCTTCTTTTGGCCAAAGCAAATAAAGTGGCATTCTTCCTTAGCATAAATATCAATCGAGCTATCATTCTTCTCGGCAGAAACCTTTACCTTCTCTTCTGCTAAGATATGTACCTTAACTTTTTCTGCACCGTCAGTACTCTTTGAAATATGAATATTTGCAGCATCGCTATCCGAGCTAATCAAATTAATATTATCTAGCTCAAATTCTTTCTCGAGCGCCAAGTGGTCACTTTCGCCCAAGCTAAAGCTACCAAAGTTGAAACCACCAAAATGGCCAATAGCAAAGACAAGAAATACGCCAAGACTAGCAGCAATAAGAAATAAAACTATGATTCCGGCAATCAAGCCTCCACGATTATTCTTCGTCATCGTCAACGTCCTTTCCTGTAGTTAACATAATAATTAGTTTTGCAGCCTGGCTGAGTACGGCATAGATGATCCAAATGATCCAAGTAATATGCCATGCCATAGTCATGAAGCTTACGAGTAGGTAGACAGCCAAAGTCGAAAATGCCAAAACACTATCAATAGTCTTGTATAACTTTTTCTCTTTTGTATCAGCTATCTTTTTATGAGATTTCTTCTTATAAATAATAGAAGAATAAATAATAATGAGCGTTGCAACTGCGAATAATAGAATAAAAATCGCGCTAGCAACTACTGGACTAATCCGCATAACAGGAATTGCGATCATGATAAATGCAATTGCGACGAAGTATAACAATACACCGCCAAGAATACCTGTTAGTTTCTTCTTTGCCATAATCCTTTCATCTTGTTCCTCTGAACGGGCAAAGTTATTCTCGGCGATTTCTTTTTCTGCTTCTTCGGTTCCACCATCATGCAACAATTCATCAGGCGTTACATTATATAGTCCACAAAGTGGTAATACCTTATCTAGATCTGGGCTAGATTGGCCGGTTTCCCACTTCGAAACTGTTTGCCTTGTTACTTCGAGCTTTTCTGCAACCTCTTCTTGCGAAAGGCCAGCAAGCTTGCGAAGCTTTGTTAATCTTTCTGGTAATGTCATATAAATGTTCCTTAAATTAAATAATTTATGCCCTAATTATATGGTTGCGCAACGAAAACTACCACCAACTACGCCTTACATTTCCGCAACAAAAGTTAACATTTGGGACTTTTTTATCGATTTTTTACAAATTTCTACAAAAAATACCCGCATTTCTGCGGATATTTCCAGCTAATGGAGTCTAAGCCGCATAAGCAACGTTTCTAGCAATCGCCTGCTCGGCAAGTCTGCTAGCACGCTCATTATCATTGATACTAGAATTAACAGAATGCTTTACGCGTGCACGCTCTTCTGCTTTCTTGCCATCATTCCATCTATCTAGTGTACCGACAAGATAACCCGTAATACGGCGCAAACGTTCAAACTTACCGCCAAAATACTGGTCATGAGATTCGAAATACTTCTTCGCGATATCTTCGTTGCCATACTTTGTAAGCAAAGCCGTTCCCAACTCCACGAGAACGCTCACGTGCATATTTTCGTATTGATCAACGTTTTTGAGAGCTTCTTTGATTGCCTTCTCTGGAACATCCGCGAGAGTTTTGAGCGACTTCGCATAACGCTCAAAGTCGAAGCTCTTTTTATCGCGCGCATCAAAATAAATGATATTCTTCATAACCCCATCCTTGTCTTGGTTTATCGTTTTTGCTTTAGCTTTGCGCTACGCTGCTTTTGTTTATTACTTCTTAGCGTGCGTTGTTGCTTATGCTTTTATTCTAAACCCTAGATATAGTGTATGTCAATAGTTTCTTCACACCATATCTAGTTATAAGGGCAATAAAAATCGGCCACATATATAGTGGCCGAACACAAAGTAGGTGAACTTATTAGCTTGCAAGCATTTCGCTGCCAGGGTCGGAAATTGCAGCATGAGCCATCGAAACTGCATGCTCGAAACTATCTGCAACGGCCATAAAGCCGTTCGCATGACAGAACGTACCGCCTTCGACAAAATCGTCAAGCTCTTCGTTACGCTTTCCGCGCCAGTTTGCCGGCATTAGCATTCTGCTCTTGCCAGATTCGTCCCGTGGGGACATTACGACATAGCAGCCCTCATCACGATTGGATGGGAATACTGCTAGCATGATTTTTCTTGCCTTGGGATTATCGGAGCTGATTACATACTCTTCCCATGGAAGATACTTGGGGAGAATCAGAACTCCGTCTTCAGATTTATTAATTGCTGATTCTACCGTAGAAATCGCCGAAATCTTCGCCGTTTCGCAAACCATCATTCTATCAAATATTCCACCCGCAAAATCGACTGCCTTAATAAAGCAACGATTCTGAGATTCGATAGTCTGGCTGTCTTTCCAAACTGGATTAAACTCACCAATCAATTCGTCGAGGTTCATTATAGGCATCTCGTTTATAATCTCAGGGAATTGTCCGTTATCTCCCGCATCAATGACCTGCACTAATTTTTTATCTATCGCAGCCCAAAGACGCTTTGTCAAATCTTCTGATTTTGGAAAGACGTTTTTACAAATCAACATTCCGAACTCTTTCCAAATCAGGCCAACAGATGAGTAATAGATGCCATTATCTCGTTTTCCGTTTCGCTCTAACTGATGATGATCATAATCACGACCGCCGATATCATAGAGGAATTTATCCTTCGTGTCCATGTCGCCCATAATCTCGGGAATACGACAAAGCACAAAAGAATCACTCGAAAACTTCCCTGCCAAAACACCAAGCTCCTCATCCTTGATAAGGCCATGCTTATAGGCGTCACGAAGTTCGAGTAAAATAGCAGTCGCCATCACTTCGTCCGCGTGGAACTTTCCACTATGCGTAACGAAAGTAGCATCATCAAAACTAGAAAACTCAATCATTGTTCTTATCACCGTACTTTCTTACAAAATGTGCACCCTTTACAACTCGTAAAAAGCTTATATATTATGGCACAGCTTAACCAAAATAACAAGCCCAGCTTTGCCAAAACAGATAAAAAATTGTATAATATCCCCTATGTTAGTTTCAGATTATAACTATAATCTTCCAGATGAGTGTATTGCCAAAGAACCGCCAAAAACTCGCGGCACTACTCGCCTTCTTGTCCTAGACAAAAATAATGGCAATATTACAGATTCTCGTTACGCCAAGCTGGCAGATTTTCTTGAGCCAGGCGATTTAGTCATCCTTAACGATACTCGCGTCATGCGCGCTAGACTTTTTGCTAAGCTCCCAAACGATCATCCACGCGAACTAGTCGTTCTTGAAAAGCACAAAAGCGATCTAAACTCCGTCATGTATCATGGCAAGCTTCGTGCTGGCGATATTTTGACTATCCTTGACAAACGCGACGGCGAAAAGACCAAAGATACTGTCACGATTCGCGAAATCCTCGGTAACGGCACCGCTACTGTCAGCTCTTCCCGCCCGCTAGTAGACATCGTCGAAGACCACGGCTCCGTTCCATTGCCACCATATCTTCATCGTGATGCGACCCCAGAAGATATTAAGCGTTATCAGACCGTCTGGGCCAAACAGCTCGGCTCTGCTGCTGCTCCAACTGCCAGTCTCAATATGACCAACCAGCTCATGGACAAGCTCAAAGAAAAAGGTATCGATATTAAATATCTTACCCTTCACGTTGGCCTTGGTACTTTCTTGCCTATCCGTAGCGACAAAGTTGAAGAACACCATATGCATTCCGAATGGTTCCATATTCCAGAAGAGACTTTGAAAGCCATCGAAGAAACCAAGAAGGCCGGACATAAAGTCGTCGCCGTTGGCACTACCGTTACTAGAACCCTAGAATTCTATGCCAAAACTGGCAAAACCGAAGGCGAAGACGATATCTTTATCTACCCTGGCTTCAAGTTCCAGATTGTCGATGCATTGCTTACGAATTTCCATGCGCCAAAATCTACCGTTCTTATGCTCGCAAGCGCATTCGCTGGCTGGAAAAACCTCAAACCAGCTTATGATCATGCCGTCGAATCTGGCTACAAGCTCCTTAGCTACGGCGACTCAATGCTTATCAAATAGCTCGTGCTATAATTAGCCCAAATGCCAACCATCTATATTCCGAACCATCCTCATCAGGTCTATGGCCTGCTTATTATTGTTGCGCTTCTAATTGGCGAATTTTATATCTATAAACAACTCAGGAATCAAAAAGCGCCATCAAGGTTCGCCTTTATCTATTGCCTCTGCTCCATTATCTCTATTTATATCTTTAGCATCCTAGCCAACCTAATACTTTTCCAGCAAATCGGCCTCGCCTCTGTTGGCGCCGCAGCTGGAATAATTCTCTGTGCCTTAGTTTTTGAAAGATACCAAAATAATCCCAAATTCTTGAGACTGCTCGGCACCCCAAATATGCTAAAACTACCAAAACAAGCAATTATCACTTCAAGTATCATCGCTTTGCCTCTTCTATATTCAATCGCAAAGCTCGCCTGTCTCTCCGCCTCTTGCTGCCATGGCATTAATTACAATGGTCCTTTTGCTGTTCATTACGAATGGCTACCAAATTCTAGTTTCTTCCCAATTCAGCTGTTAGAAACTATCGTTTTTCTTGCAATTTTCCTAAGCCTCACTCGTACCAAAAATCAAACAACCAGAGCCTACGCAACTCTAATCATTTGCATAATTACAAAACTCCTCCTGGATTTCTTGCGCTACAATCACGAAACCGCAATTATCTCCGCAAACCAGATAGCCTGCCTCGCCGCTCTAATTCTCCTACTGCTCCACAAAAAGTATTGGCGAAAAATCGAAAAGATATTATCACATCGTATTTAGAAATCGTCAAATAAGATGATATAATACTCTTATGAATCCTGGTTTTTCTTTCGAAATTAAAAAGCAAAACGGTCTTGCCCGTGTCGGAACCATCCATACTCCACACGGAGATATCCAGACCCCTTGTTTTGTTGGTGCCGCAACTCGCGCAACCGTTAAAGCCTTAACCTTTGCCCAAATGAAAGAACTCGGCAGCCAGGCTATCCTTGCAAACACTTACCACCTCCTTCTCGCCCCTGGCGTAGATTTAATCGAAAAAGCTGGTGGCCTCAATAAATTCACGAGCTATGAAGGCCCAACCTTTACCGATTCTGGCGGCTTCCAGATTCTTAGCCTTCCAAGCGCCAAGGTAGATTTCGAAGGCGTAACCTTTAAATCTCATATCAATGGCGACAAGCTCCGCATGACCCCAGAAAGCTCCATGCAGGCTCAATGGAAAATTGGCGCAGACATTCACATGGCTTTCGACTGTGTTGCAGATTCACGCGATCACGACGTTATGCTAAAAGCCATGAAGCGCACGCACGAGTGGCTCCCAATCGACATCGCCGAACACCAAAAACTAGCAAAAGAAGCCGAAGCAAACGGCAAACCATATCAGGCACTCTATGCTGTAGTTCAAGGCGGAACCTTTGAAGATCTTCGTCGCGAATCTGCAGAGTTTATGAAAGATTTGCCAGTTGATGGTTTTGGCATCGGCTCCCTCTACACTACCGAAGATGAGACGCCAAACATCATCAAGCTCACAAACGAAATCCTTCCGCAGGACAAACCTCGCCATCTCCTTGGTATGGGCAGCGAACCACGCGATTTGTTCTATGGCGCTCTATACGGCTGTGACACTTTCGACTGCGTCGGACCAACCAGACAAGCCCGCAATGGCGCAATCTATACTAAAAACGGCCGCGTAAATATTAAAAACGCTAGATTTAAAGAAGATTTCCATCCTATCGACGAAGACTGCGAGTGCTACTGCTGCAAACATTATAGCGCCGCCTATCTCCATCATCTCTTCAAGACTGACGAGATTACTGGCAAAACTCTAGCTAGCATCCACAACGAATACTTTATCGTTCACGCCGTAGATTTGATTCGAGAAGCTATCCTAAATGACAGCCTCGAAGACTACATGAAAGATTTCTTGGCAAAGTATTATAACTAATCAAAAAACGGCTAAATAAAAGCCGTTTTTTGTTGAGCAAAAGAAAATCCCCCTGGGAGGTGGAGGGACTTCCATAAGATTTAGGTCAATTTTTTAGATTATGCCGACCATGGGAGAGGTGTCGGCATAATCCTTATTAATTAGTTTTTATTTGCGTCCGAAGAAGCGGCGTGCTGCTACCGACAAAGCTGCAAAGCCTGCGGTTACTGCACCAGCAACTGTAAATATAGCTGCGCGAGTTTTATCTGCTGTATCTGGGTTACCAGTAATAGTAACTTTCCAGGTATAGACTTTACCATCAAGAGTAAGAGTTACATAGCACGTACCTGCTTTCTTACCAGTGATAGTACCGTCGCTTGCGACTGTACAGACATTCGTATCGCTGCTGCTCCATTCGCCATTCTCTGCACCTTCTGGAAGATCAGTTGGTTTCTTAGATTCGCCAACACCGATTTCTAGCGGTTCAGTTGTCTGGACTTCCCAGACCGTAGTGTCGCCAGTTTCTGGGTCGCGAGCAGTCACCTTGCAAGTGCCACCGCCCTTAATTGCGGTAATTGCGCCGCTGTCGCTTACTGTACAATAGTCACGACCTTCGATAACCGTCCAATCCAAATCTTCTGGATTCTTACCATCAAGATCTTCTGGAGTCTTGGTTTCACCTACTGGGATACTTAGGGGATCACCTTCAGTGTAATCCGCAAGATCTGTAACATGGACGTTAAAGACCTGAATATCATTTTCTTTATCAGATGCCTTTACAGTACATTCACCTGCCGAAAGACCCGAAATGACAATTGCGCCATCAATGATTTCTGCCGTACAGACATCGTCGCCATCGATAGAAACAATTTCGTAGCCTTCAGGAAGATCGCGTGGATATGTTTTTTCGCCAACTTCTACGGCAATTTCATATGTCTCCGCAGGAAGAACTCTTACATCCTTGCGGCCATCATTATCATAATCACCATCAAGTTCAACTTCATCATGATTGGCTGCCGGGAAGACGCCGGTATCACTGTCTTCGTCATAGCCATCCGAGAAGTCACCGCCATTTACTTCCATATTTGCTAGAGTTGGCTCAATTAACGTACGGGTAATACCCATTGAAGCTGTACCCCAGTGACGATGCTCGTTTCCTTCGCTATCTTTGTAGCGGAGAACTTCACCGACAGATGCTAATCCTTCTGGCAAAGAGTCGTATTGATTGAGCAGCTTACCATCTTCCCAATCTTCTAGCGTATCCCAGACATAGAAGCGATCAGTTGTCTTAAAATCGCCACCATTGATCGTCATCTTGCCCTGCCAGTTATTTGAGAAGGCAGCAATATGCTTTGCTTCGAAGGTACCACCGTTAATTGTGTAATTGCCTCCTGGAGTCGTAGCGCTAGTCCAATCTTCACCACTAATAATAGAGCCATTGCTTATAAATGTACCGCCATCAATAGTGACATCGGAGCCATAAGTATGAATCAAAGCGTAGGTATCATTGTGCCAGATAGCATTATCACCTTCCGGAGATGTTACGACATGCTCGAATCTTGTATCGTCGCCAGAGATAGCAATTGAACCTTCGCTACTACCACGAATAATGCTATCATCCCACATTGTCGCAGCCTTGCCTTCCTGTCTGAACGAGCCGCCCTGAATATCAATATTACCGCCTCTAATATGGATATTATTGTAAGTACCGCCCTTAATCGTTAGGTCGCCTTCGTTGACGATTCTGCGCATTTCGTCACTGGTCTGAGTAGAACCACTCTCAACAGTCAAAGAAGCAACTAGCGGATCACCTTCTACGAGCGTGTTTTTATTAATAGTGATATCGTTATTAATATTTCCAGTAAACTTTACATGGCTCCCACCATTAATGCTCAATGCACTGTTAAGGCTTCCTAGGTTTAGAGTGAGAGGATTATTCTTCGTACCTACAGTAACAGGACTATCAGTTCCAGTTTCGCTCATAGCCTCATCGTCTCTAGTACCAATTTCAAGATAAATACGTTCTGATGGTAGGCTTGTCTCAACATCGTCTAAATCCAAAGCTTCTGTACCGATATAGTGCGCATAGGCAGCAAAGTAATCATCGCCTCTCCTATCAGGGTTATTGTAATAAATATTACCTTCAGCGTCTCTATCTTCGATATCTGAAACGTAAATAGAAAAATCACCAATAGTCTGATCACCTTTTACGTATTTCAATCGAGTATTACCAACCTTCTTAGGTGATACCTGGAAGGCCATTTTTCCGTTTCTGCTAAAGGTATTACGGATAGTCAAATAGCTTGATTCACTCTCTTCTTCTAGATGTGCTTCTGAATCAAAATCCAAATCCGTCTTAACTGTAAATATTTCTCCGGAATTATTTGTATAAATCGAGTTCTGGTAGGCAAATCCTGTTTCGGAGTTAAATTCAATTTCATATACGCCTAGTTTTCCAGACTTATGAGAATCAGTAACCTGCTCGCAGGCCTGAATCATCTTATCGGCAGCGCCTTCATAGTTTGTTACGAAGTTCTGAAATGCCTCTTTATTCTTCAAGAGAACACCCGTGCCACTAGTACCAGTCCTTCTATCACAGCCGAAATAATTATTTGTCTTAATTTTGTGAAGACCAGTTTCTTCTTCGGAAACTTCGTAAGTCCAGTAATCGTAGTTTTGACTCCAACCTCCCTCAACTGCTGGCAAGTTACCATCAGCTTCAATGGAAAAAGTACCAATCTGCATCATGTTAGCAGCGTTAGCTGGAGCAGAATTGAATGCCGCGCCACTAATAGCAGCAGCTGCAGCCAAAGCTACAAGAGCTTTGCTTTTTGCTTTTTGCACACCGAAATGCGCCATATTTTTACCTCCCCGCGAAATAAAGGTACAAATGTTTTTGTGTTTAATAATTGCCAAAAATTGACCTATTTCCGACAACTATGTTTTTATTTCGCTTTTTTATTTTGACCTTTTGTACCTCTAATATAGCACGAGCTTTTTAATATTTGCAAGACCTTTTTGAAAAAATGCCCTGCCATCTTAATATATCTATACCATGCTACAATATCCTTATGGACAATACTCATAAACTCGAGATTAGTACCAAAACCTTTATACGGTTCTGGCTAGTTCTTTTCGGCCTAGCTCTTGCAGGTCTCTTGTTATTTAAAGCCGCCGCTGGCTTAATCATTCTTGGCGCTGCCCTATTCTTGGCTCTCGCCATTTCGCCACTAGTTAACAAATTAGCAGACATTATTCCAGGCCAAGGACGCAAGCTTCCTATCGCTCTGTCGTATATTATTGTCGTTGGCGTAGTTATTGCCTTTGTTGCCATTGTAGTTCCAACTATCGGTAACGAAACCCAGCGCTTCATCACAAACTTGCCGCAAATCTACAACAATTCCAGCATTAATCTAGAATTCTTGAACAAGTTCGGCAAAAACTTCGGCATAGATAATCTTCAGGGCGAAATCAGTACTGCTCTCGGAGATTTCTCTAGCAACTTCATTAAAGATTTTGGCGCAAACCTAGCTAACACCGTTGGCGCAATCGGTAGCGCAGTTACGGCAACTATTCTTATCTTGGTTCTTGCCTTCTTTATGCTTATCGAAGGCCCAGACATCATCAGGCAATTCTGGAGCAACTTCCGTACCAACGAGCACGCTGGTAAAATCCAGACCATTATCACTCGTATGGCTCAAGTTGTAAGCAAATACGTCTCGAATGCCATTACTGTCGGCCTAATTAACGCCTGTTTCACTTCTATTTCCGTCTTTGTCCTAAGCCTCATCTTCGACTTCTCTTCTGGTCTAGCTTTCCCAATGGGTATCATTACGGGCGTCCTAAGCCTTATTCCGATGTTTGGTAGCTTCATCGGCGGCGCACTCGTCGCATTACTCCTTGCCTTCAACTCTTGGCCAGCTGGTCTTGCATTCTTGATCTATACCATCATCTATCTACAGATCGAAAGCAACTTTATTTCACCGAAGGTTCAAGGCAAAGGTTTGCAGCTTCCTGCTCTCGTCGTTCTCGCAAGCGTCACAATCGGCGTATATATGTTTGGTCTAATCGGCGCTATTGTCGCTATTCCTATCGCTGGCTGTATCAAGGTCTTGCTCGAAGAGCTCGGCGACGGTTTCCTCCCTTCTAGTAAAGAAAAGAAAGCCAAACGAGCCAAAGAACAAAATCCAGACAAGAAGCTAATCGCAAAGAATTAAGTCCATAAAAATACCGCTCTAGTTATAGAGCGGTATTTTGCTATCTATTTAAAACGCCAATGGGTTTTGTCTTTCCCGTCCAAAACTTCAATGCCATCACGCGCAAGTTCATCACGAATCTTGTCTGCCAAAGCATAATCTTTCATCTCTTTAGCCTTTACGCGATCCGCTATCTTTTCCTTGTTCTCATCCGAGATATCTGGCGTAGATTCAAGAAGACCTAGACCAAACACTTCATCCAAGAATTTAACAAAATCTTCACTTGGAACAGATTTAGAAACGGCTTCATCAAGCTTAGCAAGCGCGCCGGCAGAGTTTAGATTGTTATTAAGCTCGTTCAAGATTTCCTCACGGAGCTCTGGTAAATCTTCGCCCTTTTCCTGCCACCTTAGTGCGGCAAAGTTCCTATAGTTCATCAAACGCTGATGTGCAGCAAACAAATCCTGGAAAGTAAAGTTGCGCTCGGACTGGTAATGACCTTGCAAAATCCACATCTTGAAATCCATCGGAGTATAGCCTTTCTCTGCAAGGTCGGCAAAGGTATAACCATTGCCAAGAGATTTCGAAATCTTCTGGCCGTCACTCGTAATAAAATTACAATGCACCCAATAGTTGCTAAACTTCTTGCCAAAAGCCGCCTCGCTCTGGGCAATCTCGTTACTGTGGTGAACCATAATATGATCAATACCACCAGTATGAATATCCAAAGTTTCACCAAGCTCTTCGTGGGCAATTACAGAGCATTCTAGATGCCAGCCAGGATAACCATCACGACCGCGATATTTCCAGCGCATCGCATGATCCTCGCCCTCCTGAATCCACTTCCAGACTGCAAAGTCCGAAGCGTTACGTTTTTCACTACTAAATTCTACGCGCTTGCCAGCCTGTAAATGCTCAAGATCAAGATGAGCAAAATCTGCATAACCATCAAACTTGCTCGTATTAAAATACAAACCATCTTTCGTGTCGTAAAGATAACCCTTCTCGTCGAGCAAATCTACGAGCTTCATGTCCTGCTCGATATACTTCGTTGCTGGGCAAATCTTTGCTGGCTCTAGCAAATTAAGAGCATGGAAATTGTCTAGGAATGCATCAGAATACTTCTTTGCAATATCCCAAACCGTCAAACCTTCACGACGTGCGCCCTTCTCCATTTTGTCTTCGCCATCATCAGCATCAGAGGTAAGATGACCAACATCTGTAAGATTCATAATGCGCTTCACCTTCCAGCCGTTAAGTTGCAAAGTACGAACGAGCAAATCCCAATAGACATAGCTCGTCATATTGCCGATATGCGCATAACTATATACCGTTGGACCACAAGTATAAATCTTAACTTCGTTAGGATTTTGTGGCTTAAATTCTTCGAGCTTTCTACTCGCGGTGTTATATAGTTTCATAATAAGCTCATTATATCAAATAACAGAGATAGCACAAAAGGACCGCCCCCCTCGCGGCCCTTCCGATTACTTTCCGTATTTGTCTTTTACTTCCTGCTCGGCCTTAGCGCCAACCGGAGTACTATTTACTGGAGAATCTGCTGAACGTCCAATTCCTAGGAAGTTCGCCATTTTTTCACCCATCATTTTTTCGTTGCTCGTTGCAATCACGCCAGTCATACGCGTGCCATTTTCACCCTGAATACGAGAGTTCCTGAGACGCTTTCTCTGTTCAAACAAAGTATCTTTCTTGGTTAGATTCTGAATCTCTGTTCTCGTCTCCTTCTCGTAGGTATGTCGCTTATCCATATTGCGATACTTCGTCGTCTTAATCCAGTAGAACAAGAAGCCAGGCGTAAAGCCAAGAAGACCGAGCCAGAATGGATTATCGTCGTCATCAAAGTTGCTCAGGCACATCTTGATCCACATAAGTCCTAAGATGATACCAATAATCTCGATAATCGTCGAGATAACTACGAGACGAGTTTTGTTGATCGGTACACTACCCATCGTCTCGCCAGTTCTGGCATTTACGGCCACATAATGCAAAAGACCATTGTCCTCTTGTCTATAACTATAGAGCCAAACTGGAAGATATGCCGCCTTCCAAGAAGAGCCTTTAACCTCCGTTACCTCAGAGCTCCAAGCTTCACCACGATCATAGAAAGACTTCATATCCTGATACATCTTGTACCTAGAAATATCTTCAACCTGAAGCTTGATCTGAGCATCCAAGCCACCAACGTTCGTGTCGCGACGTTCACTAGCGTAGCCAATCAAGAAGTTAGGGTTCCAATCAACACAGTTCTCTGTATCAAATGGCATAATAGCGTTAATAACGTTATTTGTATTTGTCTTAATATTCTGGTCTAGCTTGTCACTAGATGCCTCAATTGTCAAATCATCTACCAAGATATCAAAATCACGCTCTACATTATAAGCATCCGCATCATAATAAGTCGTACTTGAATGCTCGCCGGTTCTAACTGTATACTGGCGCACTTTGTGCTCTGCAATGCCCTTCAAATTCGAATGAGCATTTACGTCTACAACCATGTATGGCAAGAACACGCCCATGACGTTTTCGGCTTTAAACTCTTTCTTGAACTGAGGATGCGCAAAGAATTGACGCTTATCCACGAAAGCCTTAATCCTAGATTCAGCATCGCCCTTCTCTAGTCTGAATGGCAAAACCATATCGGGAACAGCACCGTTCGGCATCTTTTCGTTCAAAGCAAAATTGTGACGACACCAGTGGCAGCGAGCGCTGACAGATTCTTGCGCATTAATCACAACCTCTGCACCACAAGCAGGACACTTAAAGGTCATGATTACCGACTCATCAGGAATAATGTCTACTGCACCTGCAGCGACATTCCTATTCTTCATGTCCTTTGAGACGCCGGCCTTGTTAGTCTTTACGCCCTCAAATTCTGCACGACAATACTTACACTTTAGTAAGCCTGTTTTCGCGATTGGCACAACCTCTGTCGCACCACAATGTGGACATCGGTTTAATCCATTATCATTATTTTTTACTGCTGCTTCCGCCATTAATAACCCCTTTTAATAATCAAAGTCATAACTAAAACCATCCGAATCGCCAAAGTCATAGTCGTAGTCATAATCATCAAAACCATAATCATAATCATAATCATAATCATCGTCCGAATAGCTACTGCTATAACTACTACTGCCGGCACCAGACATCGCACAGCTAGCACAACCTTCAATAAAGAGCGAACCGAATATAAAGAGGAATACAATCAGAATAATACCAATCAAGAATCCGAAAGAAGAATTATTGCCATAGTTCTTTGTATAGTTTGCGCCATTCTTGAAGCGACCACGCTCGCTGTTAAGCATCTCACTACGGCCAGACGAAGCTGCGCCAATAACACGACTATCGTTCCTACCAGTAATCTCCGAAGAAGTTACGCCAGTTCTTGTATGCAAGTAGCGGTCTTCTTTTACAAGTTCACGAACCTCGTTTCTGGTTTCAATCTCGTGATGATGCCTTGCCTTATCTCCGACACGATGCTCGGAAATAGTTCCCTTTACTGGCAACACGCCATCCGTCTCTCCAGTACGAGCATTTACAGCGATATAATAAATGCGCCCATCATTCGCATTAGTATTCCTAAAGCTATATAGCCAAACAGGAAGATATGCAGCTTTCCAGTTTACACCTTTAATACTTAGGTGCTCTTTTTGCCAACGAAGACCACGGTCATACTGCTCGTTCATCTCTTTCATGCGCGCACGGGCAATATCTCCAGACTGCAAGGCAACCAATTCCTTCAAGTCGTTGATATTTGTATCCCTTCTCTCGCTCGAGAAGCCACGCAAATAGTTAGCATTCCAAGACACAGCGTTCTCTGTATCGAACGGCATAATTGCGTTGATAACGTTGTTCGAGTTTACAGCAACATCCTGATGCAAACGTTTCGAAGAAGATTCAATCGTCAAATCATCGACATAAAGATCGAACTCGCGCGAAACAGAATAAACTTCTACCGTAGCGCCAGAAGAATCTTTAGCCTTCGTATGTTCACCCTGACCATAAGCCGTAGAATGAGCCTTAACATCCGTAATCATGTACGGGAAATAGACACCGGACAGCTCTTCAAACTTCAAGCTACCAAAGAGTTCCGCAGACATACTGGCCTTGTATGGCTCTATCCACTCTTTCATCTTCTCAATAGCTTTTGTCTTGCTAATCTTGAATGGCAAAACCAAATCTGGCACTGCGCCGTTTGGAATCTTGTGCGAGACCGTCAAAATATGACGACACCAGTGACACTTTAGACTAAGGGCATCGGCCGTATTAACAACAACTTCCGCACCACAAGAAGGACAACCCAAAGTAACAACAATATCTTCTCCAGGAATAATATTGCTCGCGCCCGTAGCAACGACATCACCCTTAATATTCTCAAAGGTTTCTAGCGTACCTTGAGCATTTGCGCTTTTCGCCTCAAATTCACTCCTACAAAAATTGCAGCGAAGCTGACCTGATTTCGCATTGGTCGACACATCGCTTGCCCCACAGTGGGGGCAGCGTTGCGTCGCAATGGAAACAGTCTTCTCTACTTTCGCTGTTTTTGCCGAAGCTTTTTGCTTCGAAACATCAGCTTTCGTATCTTTTTTCTGTTCCACCATTATCTAAATCTACCTATTCAGCAGCTGGAGTCTGACCATCAGCAGCATTTGGATCTGCTGGCTGAGCTGGTTGCTGTGGCTGTTGTGGTTGCTGTGGCTGAGCCTGTGGCATTGGGTTAACACCAGCTGGTGTACCAAAGCCCATACCCATCATACCTGCGCCCATACCGACGCCCATGATGCCAGCAGCACCGCCGTTGTTACCGGCAGCATTGATACCTTCGGCAACCTGAGTCTGGCTGTAAGCCTGGCCAACAGTGCCCTGCATCATGACACCAGTTCTGAATCTGTCGACGTCTGCCTGAGACTTCTCATCACGCTTGACGGAAGCAACCATGACATCGCTAACCTGGATACCGAACTTGCTACCCCACTGATACTTCTCTTCGAGAACCTCGTTAAGAGCACCGGCAAAGCCATCCTGATCGGTCTTGATATCGATGTAGCTCTTACCACCGTTGCAGAACTTTGTCATAGCGTTAGAGAAAGAACCAATGAAGCCATCGAATAGCATCTTTGTATTGGTCTCGTCTTCTACGTCTAGGCTAAAGCTACTGCGACCCTGGCCGGAAACAACATCAACAGGAACGAAGTTCTTGATAAATAGAACTGGGTCAACAATCTTAATGCCATAAGAACCATAGCTTGTAACTGCCATCTCGATGTTGTTGTAGTTTGCATCAAGATAAGGAACTGGCTCTTGTGTACCATATGGGAAGCCACCCATAGTCCTTAGGTTGACATAGAAAGCAACCTGCTGGTTACCTGGCTGACCACCGAACTTGAACTGATTCCAGCTCTGGCCGAATGTACTTGCAAAGAAGCCATCCTTTGCGAACAAGCTCTTAGCTTCTGGGATGTTCTGTGCATGATATTCGTAACCACCTGGTTCTGCAATAACCGCTGTGATTGCACCGTTTTCTAGAACAACGAGACAAGTGTTTTCTGGGACCAAGAACTTGGAACCGTCAGAAATAACACCAGCGTTATCTTCGCCGTCATTGTTTTCGCTACCAGCAACCTTATTTGGAACTGCCTTTGCAATTGCAACATGATCTGTCATGCTTGCTGGTGGAACCATATACTCTAGCCACTGATTGGCGAAACTGCTAGTTAGGCCGCCAGCAAATGCTCTGATAAAACCCATAGTAAAGTTTTCTCCATTAAATTTTCTTCTAGTATAGCATACAAGAAATCAGCAAAAAGCGCCCTATCTCAGAGCGCTTTTCAAAAGATTTATTGATTATTTAGCGTCATTCCAGCGCTTAATAGCAGCTTCGATAACTTCCTGAGCTTCCTTTGTACCAAAGAAACCTTCAACCTTGGTTGTGCCAGGCTTCTTTAGATCCTTGTAGTGATTGAAGTGGAATTCAATCTGTTCAAGGGTGCGCTTTGGAAGGTCTTCTAGAGTCTGATATGCGTCGCCGTTATTGCGATCATCGTCAGCAACACAAATAATCTTGTCATCAACTTCGCCGCCATCGACGAACTTCATAACACCAAGGACACGAGCCTTCATGTATACGCCAGTCGTAAGTGGCTGTTCGGTAATAACTAGAGCATCAAGCTCGTCGCCATCTTCGTCAATTGTCTGTGGAATAAAACCGTAGTTGCATGGCTTTGCGAAAGCTACCGGTTCGATACGATCAAGCATAAAGCAAGCATTCTTGCGATCCCATTCAATCTTGTGGTTGCTACCGGTTGGGATTTCGATAACGACATTGATGCTATTGTTCTTATAATCTCCTGGCTCAAGAATTTTGTTAAAATCTGCCATTGATATAACTCCTTTTATTTTTGTGCCTTTATTATATCACGAAATATATCCCCTTATTGCACAACTATATCCGTTATTAGCCCTAATAAAAGCATGAGTGTTTATGATATAATAAGCATAACTAATATCCAAAATATACAAGGAGTTTTAATGGTTAAAATTGCTATCAACGGTTTTGGACGCATTGGCCGCAACGCCTTCAAAATTGCATTCGACCGCAACGACGTCGAAATCGTCGCAATTAACGATTTAACGGACAACAAAACACTAGCTCATCTTTTGAAATACGATTCAAACTATGGCACTTATGATCATGACGTCAGCTACGATGATGACGCTATCATTGTTGATGGTAAGCAAATCAAAGCTTATGCCGAAAAAGACCCAGCTGCCCTTCCATGGAAGGATCTTGGCGTAGATGTCGTTATTGAATCTACTGGCTTCTTTACCAAACCAGAAGATGCACGCAAACATATCGAAGCTGGCGCACGCAAGGTCGTTATCTCTGCTCCAGCAAAGGGCGAAGGTGCTCGCACTGTCGTTCTTGGCGTTAACGAAGAAACCGTCCTCGAAAGCGACGAAATTCTTTCCAACGCTTCCTGCACCACAAACTGTATCGCACCTGTCATGAAGGTCCTCGAAGACAATATTGGTATCGAGAAAGCCATGATGACAACTGTTCACAGCTACACTGCTAGCCAGAAGCTACAGGATGCTCCATGCAAGGATCTCCGCGAAGGCCGCAACGCTGCCGAAAACATCGTTCCAACCACAACTGGCGCTTCCAAAGCTGCTGCTTTGACAATCCCAAGCTTGCAGGGCCACTTCAATGGTCTTTCTGTTCGTGTTCCAACCCCAGTAGTATCTCTCAGCGATATTACTGCTGTTACAAAGCGCCCAACTTCTATCGAAGAAATCAACGATATCTTCAAGAAAGCTGCTGCTAGCCCATACTTCCAGGGCATTCTTGATGCTACCGAAGAAGAACTCGTTTCTATCGACTACCGTGGCAATAGCCACTCTTCAATCGTTGATTTGAAGCTCACCGACTGTATTGATGGCACTCTTATCAAGGTTGTCGCTTGGTATGACAATGAATGGGGCTACAGCAACCGCCTAGTAGAATTAAGTGTCGACTTCGGCAAGATGGGCCAAGCTAACTAAGGAATAATTATGCAAATCTTTCTCGGCGCCGATCATCGCGGCATGGAACTAAAAGGTCGAATCGCAAACTGGCTAGCAAGCCAAGAAATTGTCTGCATCGACTGCGGTAATGTCTCGTACGACGCCGAGGACGATTACAATGATTTCGCAAAAGCCGTCGTTTCTCAAGTTTATTACAGCAAAGACTCTCAGACTTTCGGCATCCTCATCTGCGGCTCTGCCCAGGGCATGGCCATGCAAGCCAACCGCTACAAAGGAATCCGCGCCGCTATCTGTCATAGCCCGGAGGAGGCCGTCGAAACCCGAGGTCACAACGACGCAAATATTCTCTGTCTAGCAGCAGACGAAAAGCTCAATTTCTACGGAGACATCATCGATAAATTCATTCACACCGCTGCCCTACCAGACGAAAAATACTTACGACGTAAACAAAAACTAGACGAAGGCTAAACAACGAAAGATATATTATGGCAATTACAACAATCGCTCCAACAATTCTAAGTTCAGATCCAAACGAATTCAAAGATACTGTTCAAAAATATTTCAACTTCGCCAAGCGCGTTCATATCGATATTTCTGACGGTACCCTTACGGACAATAAGACTCTAAACGAGACTGCTATCTGGTGGCCAAAAGGCTGGACGGTAGACATCCATATGATGACCACTACTCCTTCCGCGCATCTAGATAACCTTATTAAACTAAAGCCAAATCTAGTTATTTTTCATGCCGAAGCGAACGAAGATTTGATTCCGATCTTCCAGAAGCTTCAAGAAAACGATATCAAGGTTGGTGTTGCAATTATCAAGCCAGTCTTCCCTGGCAATATTAAGAACATTCTTTCTATTGCCGATCATGCCATGATTTTCTCTGGCGACCTTGGTCATTATGGCGGCAAGGCAGATTTATTGCTTCTAGAAAAGGCAGCTCTCTGCCGAGATATTAAACCGACTATCGAAATTGGTTGGGATGGCGGCGCAAACGCCGAAAATATCCATATTATCACACACGCTGGCGTAGACGTTATCAACGTTGGCAGTGCAATCGCCAAAGCCGAAGATGCCGCTTCTACCTTTAATACACTCAATAAACTCACCGAGAAAGAGGACGCTATCTAATGGCACGCATTGTTAGTATCGGAGCCGCCCTTCAAGATGTTTTCTTAATGGACCATGACGATTTCGGCACCAACAAAAAAGGTTTCTTCAATCAATTTGAACTCGGTACCAAAATCGACATCGATAAAATCCATTTTAGTACTGGCGGTGGCGCAACTAACGCCGCTACAACTTTTGCTCGCTACGGTCACGAAAGTATTTTCCTTGGCTGTATTGCCGAAGATCCAGCCGGCCAAGCCGTTACCGATACTCTAGACCGCGAAGGCATTGATCGCTCATTCGTAAAGACGCTCAAGGGCGTCCATACTGGCTTCTCTGTCGTTCTTCTTACGCCAGCCGGCGAGCGCACAATTCTAACCTGCCGTGGCGCAAGCGCAAAATTCGACCAGATTAACCCACGCGACCTCATCAAAATCAAACCAGATTGGCTCTATGTTACTAATCTTCGTGGCGACATGAATAAGCTCGACGATATCTTTACCATTGCTCGCCGTGAACACATTAAAATCATGTTCAATCCAGGCAAACTTGAACTTGAGCACCCAAAACAGCTCATCGGCCTATTCGAAGATGTTGATGTTTTGCTCGTAAACAAGAAAGAGGCCAAACAGATCGTCAATGGTACCGAACTCAAAGAATTAGCCAGCCGTCTTCACGACCTTATCCCGAACGTCATCGTCACCGATGGCTCTCGTGGCGCAATTGCCTACTCTGCTGGTCCAGCTTACAGGATTGGCCTATACGAAGATTCGCCAGTCAAAGACAGCACCGGCGCAGGCGACGCCTTTGGTAGTGGCTTCCTTGCTGCTTATGCTGCCGGAAAGAGCTTCAAAGATTCGCTTGTCTTTGGTGCTGCCAACTCGACCTCTGTTATTCAACATGTCGGAAGCAAAACTGGCATCCTTAATAACCGTACAAAACTACACACAATGCCAATGGAGGAAATTATTTAATGGACAAAACAATTACCAGCTGGCTTGAGCAAATCGCAAAAGAAGAGCTTGATCCAGGAGACGTTGAACGCTCTTTGCGTTACGCAAAAGACCTCGAGCAAGGTCTAGCAAAAATCCGCACCTTTGCTCAGGGCGTATCAATCTTTGGCTCTGCTCGCCTCAGTCCAGCAAGTAAATATTGCAAGCTCGCAACCGAACTTGGCGAAAAGCTCGCCCACAACGGTCACCCTGTAATCACTGGCGGCGGACCAGGTATCATGGAAGCCGCAAATAAAGGTTGCTATGAAGCTGGCGGCCGCAGTATCGGTCTTAATATCGAACTAGCTCACGAACAGCACATCAATCCTTATGTTACCGATTCGATGGAGTTCCGTTACTTCTTCGCTCGTAAGGTCATGCTTACCTTCGCAAGTAAAGTTTATGTCTTCTTCCCTGGTGGCTTCGGCACAATGGACGAGTTTAGTGAAATCCTTATCTTGATGCAGGAAGGCAAAATGCCAAAGATGCCGATGTTCCTAATCGGAAAATCTTTCTGGAAAGGCCTAGACAAATGGTATGGCGAAAAGATGGAACACCAGTTACACACTATTGCCAAGGGCGACCGCAAAATCTATCGCATCACTGACGATATCGACGAAGTCGTTGAAGCCGCAAACAAAGTCGGCCATCCAAAGATTTACGATAATCTATACAACCACTTCTCGCTCAAGCAATCACATATTTAATCATCAAAAAGACCCTCACGCGAGGGTCTTTTATTGTTCTACTTCTTGCAGCTTAGGATAGCTTCGATGTCGTAATCTGTTTTGCCATATGGATCTTTTGGCTTGATTACAATCTTTGTCTCAGTAGAGCTACAACCACCTTCTTGATCTGGATTGAACTCTTTAATAATTTCGGCATTAACCTCTGTGTTATATCTAGAAAGATTATCCAAATCTACCTTGATACCAATATCCTTAAAGCGAGACAAGATATCTGCGCGCTTGCTCTCTTCGAAGCCGTCATAGTAGAAATTCTCGTACCAGTCGCGCCCCATCTTGATAAGCGAATTAGATAGCTTTTCTTCTTTGTTGCCATTTAGCATAAAGAAAGCAACCACGATGCCTGCAACCAAAACAACTGCTGCGCCAGCAATAATGAATAGTTTCTTCTTGGACTTGAAGATGTTTTCACCTCTGTCTAGATCGTCTTTGTTCTGAGAAGAAGTAACTCTTACGACCTTTTCTGATTCATCTTCAACCTTCTTAACTGGTGCTGATCTACGATTCCATCCAGGACGAAATACGGTAGTGCCAGCAGATTCGCTGTCATTAGCTGCCAATTTTGCCTTTGGCTCCACCCCTTTGTCGGAATTGACTTTTTTCCGATTAAACTTCATTTTACCTCCTGATTGAGATAATTATACCATATCCGTTACAGCAAGCACCATAGGCCACCACTCCAAGAAAAAACTAGCCTTTCGGCTAGTTTTCGTTATTCTGCACTATCCCCAAAATTCTTCTTGGGCTTTCTCTAGTGAAGGAGCAGCAGCTTTCTTTTCCTGCTGAGCCTTTTCTGCCTTTAGGGCAGCGGCTTCACTTTTAACTTTCTCTTTTTCGCGATTTAGTTCTTCCTGCTTCATGAGAAGTTTTAGCTTGCTAGAGTCATGATTCTCTTTGACATCCATCAAAGCATCATAGAGTTCGTCTTTGGTTACAACTTCAATATCTTCGTCGTTGCTTTCGACCTCTTCTGCCTCGATAGCTTTTTCTTCTTCTAGCTTTTCGCGTTCAGCTGCAAGGCGTTCTGCTTCAATCTTGTTTGCGCGGCGCTCTGCCTCGATAACAGATCTCTCGCTTGCCATGCTCGACGCCATAGCTGGAGTTACTGTTGCGCCAACCACTGGAGTAACTGTAGCGGTTACTGGCTGAGCAACGGTTTCAATCTTGCGCGTCTCGTCATTATCATCGTCATCGAAATCATTATCAGCTTCATACTCGATATAGCGAGTTGTCTGTGGCTGAGTTAGCGTTGTAGCTGGAGTAGATTCGGCCTGATTGTTAATACCGCTTGGCATTACCGTATCGTCATCAGTACCGACGCGGGAGCCAAAGTTGAATGCTGGCTTGAAGTCGATAACTGGAGTTTCGTGATATTCTTCGCGTTCGCGGCGCCTTCTGAAAATTAGCCATAGAAGTAGGAGCAAGAGTAGTAACAATGCTAGAACGATGAAGATAATTCTCCATACGCTGCGGCGAATACCGAAGAAGGTTGGTTCTTCCATGCGGCGAACGTTAAGTTCGTAAACATGCGTAAATCCGTTCTTGTCCGTAACCTTTACGAGGATCGTATTGTTACCAACTGCTAGACCATTATTACCGATGATCTCTACGCGAGAACCCTGCTTTGCAGCTGTAGCAATAACATCCAAATGATCAACATCGTAAGGAACTGTTAGAGAGTATTTATTGATACCCTTATCGAAGCCAGGCTCGATTGAGTAACCGCTTACCCTAAGGTCAGATAAATCTGTTTCTGCTTCAACATTCTCTCTCGTAACGTTAAGCGTATAGATACGCTTGGAGCCGTCTTCTGCTGTAACAACGATTGTAACCTGAGTAGTCTTACCGATTTCAAAGTTCTCGTTGCCAAAAATCTCTACCTTTGCCTTCTCGTCTTCAGGAGTTGCGGTAAGATTTAGCTTTGTAACATCTTTTGGAACCTTGACGCTATAGCTCGTTTTGTTCTTATCGAAATCTGGGGAAATTGCACCATCGTGAGAAATTAGTTTAGACAAGTAATTATTGTCAGATTTCTTCTCTTCTTTCTTTGCCTTGTCTGCCTCGGCATTCTTGGCGCGAATCACATTAACCGTATAAGTCTGTTTTGAACCGTTCTCTGCCGTAACGGTGATCATAACGGTATTTACACCGACCTTCCAGCCAGTATTACCAGTAATTTCAACTGTAGCTTTATCGCTATTTGGAATTGCTGTAAAGTTTAAGCCGTCTACACTATTCTGAACATTGATTGTATATGAGCTAGTATTTGGATTAAAGCTTGGGTTCAAGTTATATCCGCTAGCATTGAGGGATTTAAGAGTTGCATCAGAGCTCTTCTTTGCTGGAGTTGGCTCTGGAGTAGGCTCCTCTGCCTTCTTATTAATTGTAACGATGTAATCTTTAGGAGTACCATTTTCTGCAACTACCGTAAAGTTGCAAGCAGAGCTATCACCACTAAGCGTACAAGTTACTGGGCTGCCGCCAGAAACGCTTGCACCTGCTGGCAAAGATGGTGTAAGCGTAATAGAAGTAGCATCGCGTGGAACATCACTTACTGTCCAGTTTGTACCAGAACCGCTTGCAGTACCAGCACTTGGCGTAAGACCTGTAATCTGGTTATCGCTTGAAGCTGGGGTTGGTTCTGGAGCTACAACATAGATAGTTAGAGATGCCGAAGAACGAGAAGTGCCATCCTGATGATCCATAAGTTCACCAGAAATTGTTACTGTCGCAGAACAACTTACGCTAACATTCTTTGCGCTAATTGAAACCGTACCAATTTCCAAAGTACCAGACGTATTTACGTTATTGACGTTAATGGAACCGCCAGTACCCCAAGAACCGTAACCAGTAGGAGCAATACTTGCAGAAACACAATCGTTATTTACGCCCGAGAAAACAGCATCGCCTGCCGAAACTCTACGACCAGCATCGTTTGGAGCTGCAACTGTAGTTACAGAACCAGTGTTACCTGGCGCCAAGGTAATAGAATCTTGACCAAAGCCGTAATAGCCACCATCAGCAAACACATCATTGCTTAAAATGAAAAGACCACAAAAAGCCAAACTAGCAAAGACCGCTGCATTCCTCAAAAAACGCTTCATAAAATTCTCTCTCTTTTTTAAATTTGACTTTTTATTTTATTTTTAACCAGAATTTGACCGTTTCTAGTTAAAATGACCTTTTATGACCCTATAATACCACAAGCACAATCATAATGCTAGTACTTTTTTCAAAATTCCCTAAAAAATCAAGCACAAAAATGACCGGCACCCCTGCCGGTCATTTCAAGACTTCTTTTACACACCTCCCCGATCAGGAGCCAGGCGGCGCGCCTCCCCCCACTGGGTTTAGCATCGCACCGTAATTTATCCTGGTTCCATCTGCGGCTGTGTGATTAATCACTTTACCACGATCCTTGTAATTAATTATGCCGTCTCCATCGATATCGGCTGCAATAATTCCAAGAGACCCTTCTGCAAACTTTGTCCCATCGGCTGCATTATGGTTAATGATTTTACCGCGGTCCTTGTAGTTGATTACACCGTCACCGTTTACTTCGCCCTTGATAATAACGATTACCTGATCTCTCAAGACGTTATCTACTTCAAGAGTTACAACTGTACCGGTACCAATCACTTCGTCGCTTGTAATCTCATCACCCTTGCCGATGAAAATTCCATTTTCATCGAGGTTTGGTCTGTAAAAGTGCAAGTTGGCACGCTGGTTGTCCAGCTGGCTTGCGAGCAATTCGACTGTCATCGTTCCAGATGGTGAATTATCGTAATCTGGATATGTTCCGTCTGCTGCTCTTTCGCCAATATTGCGATCAGCTACGCTCATGATGTAGCCATACTTCGCAACTTCGCCATCCACCGTAACGTTTCTCGCTGTAATCTCGTGACCATAGGCTAACGAAGTAATTCTATCTTCGCCAGTAGTCCTTACGATTGTGATTGTAATATCTTCAATCGTGCCGTCCTGTGCCATGATTAGGAGCTTACGAGTGTTTACTGTTTCGGTTAGACCAGTTACGCCCATTTCTATACCTGGGTCCAAGATCTTCATGTTGTCAGTTGTACCGAAGCTTACTGTCGCATTCGGATCATTTGGCGTCACGATGATGCCTGTCGTCTGGTCTTCCCCTAGAGTCAAAGTATAATTCTTTATCCCTGGTGAATAGTCTGTGTTTAATGTGCCATTTGTAAATTCCATCTGAGATAGCGTTGTATCTGAGCTACCGTTCTTATGGAACTTAATCGTGTAGATCTTTTCGTCTACATTGTTGCCTGCTAGTACGCGAATCGTTACCGTTTGCTCATCGTTTGTTTGAGGAGCCGCAACTGTCGCTGAACCAACACCACCACTGATCGCTACCTCATCGCCATTAATAAAGACGCGTGCTTCTTCGTTGTTTGGCTGAACATTTACTTCAATGCTCTCTTTCGAATATGCAATTTCGCCAATGTCGTAAGGTTCGTGGTCTACCGCAAAGCTTGGGCTTAGGGTTTCACCCGTTACACTCAAAGCTGCTAGGGTCGGATCGTTACTCGCTATAGCGGCCGCCCTAATCGCCGTAACCGTGTAGGTCTTCGAGCTATTATCTTCTGCGATAACTTTAATCGTCGTGACAATAGTTTGCTGCTTCTTGTCGGTCGCATCGAAGTTCAGGTTTTCGGTCCACTCCACTGTACCGCCTGTCTTCTCTGCGCCGCCATTTATGCTAACTCTTGCATCTGGATCACTAACCGTATACTTCAATACTACTGGCGCCGATACGTTTTCGTAAGTTAGGCCATTGACTGAATAATCGGTAGTACCTGGATCGAAGCTTCTGTTTAGTGTACCCGGAGTTCCAACTGATAAGGTAGCAAGGTTCGCGTTATTGTCTTTCTTGATGTTAAAGTCGATTCGGTAAACGCTTGGCTCGCTCTGATCGGCTGGCGTTACCTCTACCTTGATCGTCTGCATTGTCTTGCTTGGATCGATAGTAATCTTACAACTTCCCGTTTCGCCGCAGACTTCATTGTTCTGATAGATGTAACGGTAAGTTGCGTCCGGATTATTCTCTGTTGCCATTACGGTTAATTCCGTCACATCATTCGTGATATCTGGAATTGAGTAGGCTAACTGGCCCGCATCAAACGCTGGAGTTAATTCAACTAGATTTCCATCTTTCCAAACTTGCAAACTTGCCAAGGTGCTATCACTGGATTGCGCTATCGAGACTGTAAAGTTGTAATAGCGTGGGTTTTCGCCAGATTGCGGCGTTACCGTTATTCTGTAGGCGCCATCCGTCAAATCGTTATAGTAAACTCTTTGCTTATAGTTATTTGCGCTCGTAAAGGTATGTCCGGCATTATCCGTTACGATTGATGTCGTGCGTTCTGGCTCTGCCGTTATTTCGAACGAATTGCCACCGTAAGGAATCGTAATGTTGTAGTTAAAGCCAGTCTTCGAGAAGGTTGGCGACATGCGCGTACCGCTATCTACTTCTGCATTGTAAAGGAAGCTATTTGATGAAGGCTTGCGCTGAGCGTTAATGTAATAGGTCTTAATATTGTCATTACAGTTAACAACTCCCGCCGCCACCAAGTCTGCATACTTATCATCACAAGCTTCAGGCTTGATAGTAATCGTATACCAGTTATCCTGGTTAACAATCAAGTCGATAGGCTCAGACATTTCCGCTGTCGCCTTATTGCTTGCTCTTGTTGCTACGATGTCAGATGCATAAAGTTTATCTTTATCCTCATCATTCATCGTAACCGCGTAGCTGTATGTTCCAGCACTGAAAGCAGGATCAAGGTTCGAAGCATCCTTTACATACATGTTCGAGAGCGAACCCTCTTCGGATGGTTTCTTAAGGAGCGTAATATTGTAGACTTGCTCGGTCGTGCCATCTTCGGCTTTCACCGTAATCTGATAGCTGTTTCTACCTGTCGAAATCGTCAACGGAGTCGAAACGTCACCTGTGATGGTTGCCTGATCATCTTTTGCGGTTGCGCCAAGAGTCATTCCTGAAGCGCCGCTGCTTGCAAGCTGACCTAGGTCACAGGTATATTCGCCATCATCTAGAGTACAGTTCTCAAGATTGACACTTTGTGTCGTTCCGCCATTGAAGGTATATGTTAAGGTATCGAGTAGTGCGTTGTTGCGTTTCGTGCGGGTAACCTTTACACTATAGGTCTTCTCTGTCGTGCCGTTCTCTGCTGTTACCTTTACGCCAAGCGTACGATCGCCGCCAGTTGGGATATTATATTCGTTTGGAGCGTTGTCTGGCGTTACCGTGTAAACAATCGTCTGTGTTACACCTTCTGCTAGATTCTGCGAACCGACATATTCTAGCAAGACGCGATCTTCGTCGCCAGGAATTGAGACTTGATAAACCGTCGTCGAATCACTTGGATTAAAGGTTGGCGTTATCGTGTATGCTTCGCCGTTTAGGTTTGTAACCTTAAACTCACTTAGCGTTGCATCGTCAGATTTCTCGCGAACGATATTCAAGGTGTAAGTTTTCTTCTTAGTTGTATCGCCATTTTCTGGGATTACTTCAATCGTAAAGACATCGTCTACGCCGTCAATTTCTTTATGACCATAGCCCGTAACATTTGCATGTCCTTCGGTCGGTATGTAGTTGATATAAATATCACTTACATCTTTGCCAACCGTAACGGTATATGGACCTCCGTTGCTTGGCGAGAAGCTTGGATTAAAGCTACCAATGCTTACATCCTGGGCGTTATCTACTGTCAAAGAACTTAGTGTTGCGTCGTCAGATTTCTCACGAGTAATCTCGATATTGTGATGTTTATGCGTTGTGCCATCTTCGGCCGTTACCGTAAAGCCATATCTATTAACGTTATCATACGTTTCATCGTCCGTTACGAGCGTCTTTTGCTCGTCCATCGTAACCGTTGCTGCATTACAGCCAGTACATGGAGTCTTTGGTTTCGCCTGGACGTTTGCGCTACTTGCAGTTGTTACCGAGTTTGGAACTGTTATTACGTAGGCATTTTCGTTTGGCGTCCACGTTGCATTATGCCAAGTACCATTCCAGTAGACCTGAACCGCATCAGCTTCTACCGAAGCGCTTGCATCACTGCTGGCGTCACGATAAACATGCAAGGTATATTTCCACTTGCTGCCGTTATGCGCTACGCCATAGAATTCAATCTGGTTCTCTGCGTTTTGAGCGCCACCATAGTGAATCGTATTAAGCGCGACATTCTGTGGAAATACCTTACTTGCGCTTATTTCTGCATGAGCATCGTCTGCGTCTACCATCACTGCATCAATTGTGATTTGGCTCGTGCTATTATCAAACTTTGTTAAGGTGTATTCGTAAGTACCATTTGCATGGTCGCCGTCATAAGTTCCGCTTGCGAGGAAATTATTTAGTGGCTGGCCATTGATTGTAATACTTTGAATGTACGGATTTGTCTTGCGTTGACGCGTGACGTTTACTGTATAAGTTAGCTTCGATCCATCCTCAGCCTGAACTTCAAAGGTTATCGGAGGATTTAAGTCGTAAGCAAGATCGACATATTTGCTTAAATCAGCGTTACTATCGGTCTCAACGAACTTTGCCCTGCTGTCAGCCAGCGAAGCACCAATCGTAATATTTGTTACATCGCCTCCAACCGAAACATTGTAAGAAGGATTCGTTGGCGAGAAGTTTGTAACCGTTTGTTTAATGTGCTGTGTTCCGTCGCCTTCGGTATAGGTAAGATTCAAATCCGTTAGGCTCTTATCTGCTGATTTCGCTCGATTGACCGTAATCGTATATTCTACTTCTTTGGTTCCATCTTGCGACTTAATCTTTATCTTATGTTCCGAAGTGCCATTACTGCCGATTGTTAAGAGATCATCACTATCCACATATGGATCTTCCGATACTCTGATTGCTCCATCCGGAATTACCGCCTCAAGGTAATACTGACTCTTGTTATATGGAATTTCGAAGGTGTATGTCGTCTGGTTTCCTGATGGTACCCAGTTGCGAGTACCTGTCGATTCATCAGATAGGCGAAGCGTGATTTGGCTTGCACCAGCCTGATCGTTTTGTTTACGAGTTATCGCAATGTGATAAGTCTCCACTGTATCATTTTGGGCTGTTACCGTGAATACATAATCTTTAGTTTCACCTGCGTTAATTGGTAAGGTACCGCTCTTCGCAACAGTCGCAAAACCGCTTCGCGTTACCACATTTACATCGCTTTCGGTAACCTCTACCTTTGAGTATGGAATCGTAACCGCAAAGTGTGTTGTATCGACCGTCGTAGGAGTTACACCTGCAACCGTCAAACTCGTTAGCCCGGTATCTGGGTCGCCTTCACGATAAACATGGAATGTATAGGTACGAGTTACGGATTTATCCTGAGACTGAACCGTAATTGTAAATACGTTATCTTTCTTCGATTCAAGTGTTTTCGAACCATCACCTTCAACGATTGCGTGTTCTTCGGCTTTTGTTACCCTGAATTCCATCGTGCCTGTGCCAAATGGAACTGGATTTACGTCTTTGACTCGAAGATTGAAAGTGCCATCTTCATTTGCGCTTACGCCGCTTACTTCCGTCCAGGTCGATTCTGAGCCGTAGCGAACTTCAATCTTGCTTGCGCCAGCAATATTATATTTCTTGCGCGTAATCGTAATGTTGTATTGCGATTTGTTACCCTGCTCTGGAGTTGCTTTGATTGTTACTGAGTTACCACTACCAAATTCCAAATCTTGATCGTAAGTAATATCTCCAGAAGCAACATTTGCGTGTGAGCTGGTTGGCGTTGCTGTTACGTTCGTAATCGTGCTTACATCTGGCTCAACTTCTAGCGAATAGCTGTAGTTGTTTGCCGTTGGCGTAATCGTATGATCTTCGGTTGTTGTGCCGTTGCTCGTCGTGATTACGATTTCGCTTAGAGATGCATCGGTCGAGCGCTCGCGCGTGAGGTTGACCGTATAGATGCGCGTATTTCCATCCTCTGCAGTAACCGTAACAGTTACGCTATCAGCTGGAGAAACATTACCGCTTGGCGTAAAGCTGTCAGTAATACTATTTCCGGTCTCAGTCTTTGGCGTATGGTTACCAGCCATTACGATAGACTCAGTCTTATCTGTATCGTTTACAGTCGCAGAAACAGCATAACTTGCAGCCTTCTCGCTATAAACATAGTTATAAGTATCAGTACTCGAGTTTGGGAAAGTTGGACTTAAATCTGGCGTGCTCGAAGCTGGAATAGCCGAAACAGTCAAAGTTTTCAAACTTGCATCGTTGCTACGACGATGAGCAGTAATCGTATAAGTTTGAGTTGTACTGTTGTCTTCTGCTGTAACCTTGATAACACAAGTATTATCGCCAACGTTTAGACTACAAGTTGCGGTGCCAGAAATTGGTGAACCACTTGTCGCAATAGTCGTCTCTGATCCGCCATTGACCGAGATGGTCATCTTCTTGGCTTTTTCTTGGTTAGCCGTTACGTCGAAGCTGATAGATTCCGCGCCGTAACCGATACTACCAAGATCAAATGTCTGACCCGCTTGAGAGCTCTGAATTAATGAATCTGTAGTAGCCGACGAGCCAGTAGTATGTACGTAGGTCGCCGAAAGTGATTTTAAATTCGCATCAGTGCTCGCTGCTTCTCGGTTTACCGTGATGGTATAAGTCTTCGTTTGGCAAGTTGCGCCAGTTACTCTGTTAGTACCAGAGACATACTGACATTCCTCTGGGCTAACCACGACATCGCGAGTGTAAGTATGCGCTGCTGTCGTGTCCGGATCAAGTGTCCAAGTACCCGTACCAGTTCGAGTTGCATTAGCATAGTTCGTTGTCGCCGCAATATTCAAATTCTTGGTCGAATACGGAACATTATCCATCGTATAAGATGTAGTAGCTGGCGAGAAAGATGGGGATAAAGTAGTACCACCAGTTACAACCAAATCCGAAAGAGTCGAATCATTAGATAGCTTGTAAACGCTTACGACTTCGTTCTGGATATTACCGTTCTCCGAAGTTACAGCAATTGTAAAGTAGTTATTACCAGTCGTAACAGTTTTAGTACCAACACCGACTACTGGAATAGTAGAACCTTTAATTGAGGTGCCGCCAGATGCCGTATCAACAACATTACCATCGAACATTCTGATATCTTGAACCTTATCATCGGAAGCGGTTGCACTAATCTTAACCTGACTAATCGAAGATGGAACCTTAGTCGAGAAAACACTTTGTGGTTGTGCGCTCGAAGAAAATTCTGGATCCAATGGATAAGTAATATTACCTTGAGTATTAGTAACGCTCAGAGAGCTAAGGGTCGCATCAGTAGATGCGGATTGGCCACCAAAATCGATTACTGAAGTCGTTGGAGATATCTTCTTTAAAGCAACGGATACTCCATCAGCATTAACTGAAGACGTAGTTCCGGAAACTGCGGTATATTCAGGATTATCGTTTACATAATAAATCTGACCTTGACCACCACCCTGATTAATTGCCTTTAGTAAGAAATATCCATACTCTGTATCATTTTGAAGCGCGACATTGTTCTGAATGTCGGTAGATAATCCTTCGAGACCAGCGGTTAAGTAATAAGAAACGTGCTGTGCCCCAAATCTCTCATACGCCTCAGTATCCGTCGCTTCTTCAGGCCTGGTAATAGAGCTTTCACTCCATCCGACAGTAACATCCTTACGTCCGTCTCTATACGTGTACTTAGGAAGACTATTAACAGAAACTGCCTCACCATAAGAACCATACTCATCAGCAACTAACTCAAAAGAATCCGTAGACCACGTAATCGTAGATTTCAATGAAATAGGCTGGTTACCTGTGACGCTAGACGGCGAAATACTTGGGACTACAAGCAAATACTGATCGGCTGCAATCGTACGTTCCGGCGTAACTATATATGAATCCAATACGCCATCAAAATAGTCCGCTGAGCAAGCTTCAAAAAGACCATATTCCCCATCTTCCGCATACTCCGAAGCGTAATTCTCCGTATCGCATATGACTACAGTAAAATAAAACTCATTACAATCACTACTACTTGTACAACTATACAATCTCTCGTTGTCCGTAATAGCAGAAACTTTATTAAGGTCAAAAACTATGCCCAAAAAACTCGAGCAAAGAATACAAGCTGCGAAAAATACGCTTCTCTTATTGACCTTTTTCATTTTTAATTTGACCGTTTTTATTTTGACAATACGTCTTAACTAACATGTTAACATAAGCAAAATTATTTTGTCAACAAAAAACTTCGCCCAATCTTCCTAATTGAGCGAAGTAATTTGACCTTTAACATATTTAGCGACCTTGCTCTGATCGGCAACAGTGCAATAACCGTCTAGATCAACATCGACGACTCTAGTCTCTATATAGTTAAATTTCTTCGATTTTTTAACCGAATTAGCAATGCTAGACGCATCAGCTGCAGTCACATAGCCATCACCATCTATATCACCGCGAAGTGCTACCGTCACGGAATCATACTCATGATTATTGATAATAAGCTTGATAATCACAAAACTGCCGATAAGCCTATCGTCACTGGTTATTTCTTCTCCAATTTCACCATCGCTAGTTCTACTATAGAAATGCAAGTATTCATCTTCGTTGAGGAACATTGCCTTATAGTTAGCCAGGTTCATTCGAGGCTCTGCGCCAATCACATAGTTCTCTTCCACATCATCCGTATCGGTATGGAAGACATCTAGCTCATTGCTCTCAATACGGTTTCCGATAACGCCGATCGTGAATTCAGAGTTCACGTCTGGGTTTGCTACGCTTGCGACGCGAATCGTTGTTGTGCCGGCCTTTACACCAGTTACAAGGCCATTTTCGTCCACCGTCGCAATGCTTGGATCAGCAGAAGTATAAGTTACTGCCTGTGAAGCCTTCGCTGGCAAAACGCTTGCCTGAATCTGGTAAGTATCCGTCACTACGATGTTTGCGCTTAGTTCTGCAAGCTCGACGCCCGTCACGTCCACGCCACGCGTGACATGGAAAGTTAGGATTCTCGTGCGACCAGTTTCAGCCGTAGCTGTTACTGTAATCGTCTGATCGTCGCTTGTTAGGACTACATTGCGGTTGCCCGTTGCGGTCGTCGTTGGCTCCTTGAATGCAATATCAAAGCTTACAACGTTTACGCCTGGTTCAACTGCTAATTCGTAGCTATTCCCCGTAAATACGTCATCTGGATTCATCTCGCCATCGCTTGGCGTGATATTCGTAATCGTTAGGTCATCATTGGCCGCGCGCGTTACGCTTACTGTATAGGTATTCGTATCGCCGCTTTGGCTTGTAACCGTGATTGAAATATCCGTTCTGCCGACCGGCAAGTTACTGAACGTACCTGTACCGCTTACCGTAGCGGTATTATCTGCCGCCGTCGCATTGACCGTGATTGATGTCTGATTATTATTCAAAGACACCGCATAGCTTGTTCTGTCAGCCGTAAAGCCTGGAACAAGGATGCCTGGGTTTACGGTCAAGCTTGCCAACTTGTTGTTGGTCTTCTCGATGCGAACGACGCGGATTCTTACCGTACGAGCGATGTCGATTGAGCTGGTAGACTTTAGAACGATAAAGTTCTCGCCTGGTTCAAGGCTTGCCGTACCGGTTGCCTTCTCACCTGCACTAATCGAACCACCGCTCATGTCGGTCATATCGAAGCTTACGCCTGCAATTATTGCAGTTGCATCCTTCGGCTGAGCCGTCACAGTCAAGCTCGTTACACTGTTATCAACATCTGGTAGTTCGTAGTAAATACCCTCTTCTATAAAGCTTGGCGTCAAGGTCAAGACCGTGTTGCCGTTCGTTACTTCGAGACTCTTGAGCAAGTTGTAGGTTTCGTTACTCTTGTTAACTGTAATCCTATAAGTCTTACTCTTGCCCTGTGGGCTACGAACTTCTACCGTCACGATATTTGTGCCAATATGGAGGTCGTGGTTACCGCTGACAATTACCGTGTTGTCGCCAACCGTATAAGTACCGTCTTCGTCAACCTCGAATGTTGCGCCACCAGAGGATAGTTTGCCATGAATCGTAATATGATCGAATTCGTTTGGAATTACCGTATTGTAATTAGTTGTTAATGCTACAAACGTTGGGCTAAGCTCACCTTCTTCAATCCATAGGTCAGAGATTTCTGCGCTATCAATCGAAGCACGATGAATTGTTACCTCATAATCCGTGTGGCTGCCATCTTCGGCTGTCACTGTTACGGTTACTAGGTTATCACCCTCGTTCAAGTTCTTTGTGCCAGTGCCGGAAACAATTGAGGTTGGCTTTGCTACATCTGCCTCTACAACTACCTGTTCGGTTTCATAAGGAACCGCAACAGTATATTCTGTCGTAGCTGGATTGAAGCTTGGACTCAAGGTTTCGCCCTTTACGCGAAGATCGCTCAAGGTCGAATCATTATCCTTGCCACGCTGGATGAGTACCGAGTAAACATTCTTCGAGCCATTCTCTGCCGTTACCGTAATATTGGCAACTTGTTCATCGCTCTGAATCCTTACTACACCCATACCAGAAATGCTTGCACGTGCCGATTGTGCCGAACCGCTTAGCTGAACGCTCTGGACATCTCTATCGATATTCAAAACGTAGTTGTTTGTATCTGGGTCAAACTCTGGCAATAATGTGCCAACATTCGACTCGAGATTTGCCAGCTTGTTGTTGCTCGACTTGTTGCGAACCACATTCACGCGGTAAGTACGCGTGCTGCGACCGTCACTTGCCGTTACGCGAATCGTAAATTCGGTGTTATCTGTGATTGGGATGGTCTTCATATCCGAACAGAAGCTGACCGTGCCCGAAAGGGTGATTACGCAGCTTGCTGTCGATTCGACCGTCTTAATCTCGTTAACTTCGAGCGCATCAACATCAGTTGTAGTCGTTACCTTGTACTTGAAGTAGTTCTTGTTAAAGGTTGGGCTGACCGTACCGTTATTGAAGCTCATCTTTGCTAGACGAGGATCTGGAACTTCTGCCCTAAAGACTGTAACCTTGTAGATGTTTTCGTTACCTTCGTTATCCGTCAAGACAATTGGGAATACATTTTCGCCCATTTCGAGCTGTTTCGTACCCGTACCCGTCATGCGGATGTCTTCAGATTCGCGAACTGCCGAGATTGTAATCTCGGTTACGTCGTTTGTAACATTTACTGTGTAGTTGTTAATGTACGGTTCGAATGATGGACTGAGCGTGCCCTTATCCACCGACAAATCACGGAGCAAGTTTGCGAAGTAGCTGCGAGGATGTTTCTGAACATGGATTACATAGTCGCGCGTGCTACCATCGGTTGCCTTTACACGAATCGTTACATCACCATCGCCGTAGGTTAGGTTGTTGCCTAGAACCGTTGTCGAAGCATCTGGATCTTCCGTTGCGTAATCAAGGCTTAAGGCGTTTACCGTATCAATCACGTCAACCGTATATTCTGTCGTTTCGCGATCGAATTCTGGACTCATCGTGCCTTCTGCAACAATCAACTTCGAGAGGTAATTATTGCTTGAAACTTCGCGGTTTACTGTAATGTTATAGTTGCGAAGCTCGCCATCTACGCTTACGACCGAGACAACAATGTGGTTGTCGCCTGGGCGAATCGTGTAGGTGCCGTTACCGCCAACTGTCGCATTCGAGTCTTCTGCGATGCCGAGGATCGTAATCGATTTCACATCGTTGCCAACACTAATGCTGTAGTCGCTTTCCGTCTTAATGAAGCCATCTATGTCACCTTCACTTGTCGTGATGGTTCTGAGGTAATTGCTATGCTTGCGATAAAGATTAATATTGTAAATCTTTACATCGCCGCTTTCGCTTACTACCGTGATTGGCGTAATGTTGTTGCCCTCATCGAGCGAGATGATACCAGTACCAGTTACGATTGCACGTTCGCTCTCTGCTACTGCATCAAGGTTGACCTGCGTGTAATCGTTTCTAATCGAGTACTTATAATCCACTACGTTATCTTGTGGGAAGCTTGGCTCCATTTCGGCGTTTACGACCGAGCCGTTTACAATAATCTGCTCGAGATCATTGCTTGGATTTCCGTCTCTTGTCACCGTAATTGTATATGTACGAGTCTGCGTTAGATCTGAACTTGTGACCTTAATGTAGACTAGATTATCACCAACTGTCAGGTTATCTGCGCCGATTATGCGAACGATTGCGTCCTGATCTTCTGGGATTGCCGTTAGATCGAGGCTCGTGTATTCGTAATTGATTTGAGCCGTGTAATCTTGGCGAGTGCCATAGAAGTCTTCATAAAGCTGCGCGTTATTGAGCGTGAGGCTCTTGAGTAAGGTGTTCTTGAGTGGCGTACGCGTAATGTTTAGCGTATAGGTGCGAACACTGCCATCCTTTTCGACGTTGACATAAGCAAGGTTCTGGCCAAGCTTTACGCCAAACTCGAGCTGAGCTTCGCCTTCGGCTGTCGATGATGCTCCATCTAGGCCAATCACTGTAACGTTCGCTTCTTCGTCACTTGCGATACCCTGAACCATCACCATGTCGTTCGAGCTTGGAATTACCAAGCTGTAACTCTGGGTTGCTGGGTTAAAGACTGGGGTAAGAATCTGAATCTCACCTGTTGATACCGTAAGCTGCTTCAAGAAGTTGTTTACCTGAGGTGCGCGAATTACGTGAACGATGTAGCGTTTCTTGTCGCCGTTGTGCGCCGTAACCGTAATTGTTGAGTCGTTGCTACCGACCATCAAGTTCCTGAGGCCGCGAATCTCAACTGTCGTTGGCGCATCTGGACGAACTGGAATTGCTTCAAGCTCAATCTCATCATTGTCATAAGGAACGATAACTGTATACTCTAGCCTATCCTTATCGAAGCTTGGCGTGTAGCTTGCTCCGCTTGGATTGGTTACACGAAGACTGCGCAAATCTTTGTTTTGGCTCATCTCGCGCGTAATTGTGTAGGTATAAGTTGTCGATTGGTTTAGACTGTTCGTCATTACCACCTTGAACACGTTGTCGCCTGTTTCGAGGCTATTCTCTAGAGAACCAGTGCCCTGACCTTGGTAAAGTGCGGTTGTGTCGCCACCATAGATGACGACGTCTTCACCGTTAACAACTTTGTAAATCTTCGTAATCTGATTCTTGTTGTCTTCGGTAAAGTGCAATGTGATTTCCTTAACTTCGTCAGCCACATCCATGTGGTACGAGTAAGTCTCGCGAGCGTAGGTTGGACTGTCGTCACAAGTTACGCCGTCAGCTTCGATTGCTGGAGCACATGCGTTTTTATCGTAAGTTACATAAATGTCCTTGAGCGTGCGGCCCACGGCAATGTTCTTATCGTAAGTTACATAATAGGTTGCCGTGTCGCCGTTTTCCGCCAAGACATTAATTGGAACCGTCGTATGATAGCTGGCTTCGTTCGAAGAATCTACTTCGGTAAGCTCGTAGCCGTCCGTCAAATGCTGAAGATTTACAATCGTCTGCTTTGTGTTGATTGGGACAGGAACAAGCTTTGCGATATCCATATCATCACGAATCTGAACATTGTAACGATAGGTGTTACGATCGAAGTCTGGAACAAGCTCGCCAGCGATTTCGCTGCCGCCTTCTGGCATCACGGTTGTCGTGAGGCCACGAATGCGTGTTTCGTCATCGCTATCGTAGCGGACATAAACCGTATAATCGAGTGTGGCTTTGCCATCTTGCGATGTTACCGTAATCAAGTAGTCGTTCTTGCCAGTCGTCAAATCGAGCGATGGCTGCAAGGTTACCGTTGCGCCTGGATCCTGTGGAACGACGCGGAAGTCGTCATAGGTAAGGCCGGTGACCGTGCGAGGAACTACGAGATCGTAGGTATATGTGCCAGTCTTCGTAATCGTGCCGCGTGGCTCCGTAATCTTTTCAAGCGTCTTGATAAGAGCGTTTGAGCTACCTGCGCGAATCACATTGATAAGGTACTTACGAGAAATACCAGCGCTCGAAGTTGCCGTAATAACATAGTTGTTATCACCAACTGCGAGGTTTGTCTTGTGACCAGTACCAGAGATTCTCGTTGAGGAGTTCTCTGCTACCGCATTGATATCGATTTCCGTTACGTCGTTATTTACAACTACCGTGTAAGATAGTTGCGTTTTAACGAAGCTTGGAGTCATTTCCTGAGCTTCACCATTTGCGACCACCTGCAAACTGGAGAGGAAGGTGTTGCTATACGACTGGCGATTAATCACCAATGTATAGGTTGCCGTTTCTTCACCATCGCTAGAGGTTACTACGATGCGATAGGTATTGAGGCCTACTTCGAGTGGCATCTCGCTTGTTACGCGGTTGCCATTTGCATCATAGACTTCATAGGTTGCCTTTGCATCGATTGGCGAAATGATGAGATCCGTATCTTTAATGAGCTGAGAAACTTCGTTATCGACCGTTACGGAATATCTGAAGATGTTCGAGTTGAATGCTGTGTCAAGGTTGTAATTCCTGACTGCAAGATTATCGAGCAATGCCGTAACTGGGTTATCGCGAATCACATTTACATAGTAAGTAAGCGTGTCACCTGCACCGCTCGTTACGCGAACTGGGAAGCGATTTGTACCGCGGCGAACCGTATGAAGGCCATCGCCAGTAATAATCGATTCTTCGTTGTTTGCTACCGCAACAATCGTTACATCTTCAACATTGTAAGCTACCTGAACTGAATACTCGTAGATATTATTGCGGAAATCCGGCTCAATTTCGTGACCAACCACACTGAGACCAGCAAGGGTTGCATCATGCGAACCAATGCGCGTGATATCGATTGTATATTGATCTGTGCTCTGTCCATCTTCCGAAGTTACGTTGATGGTTGCAGTTGTTGTACCAAGTGGTAACTGGTAGCCACCTGTACCTGTCACTGTTGCAAACTCAGATTCTGGAGTTGCATAGACGAGGACAGACTTGGTATTATCCTGAACCGTCAAAGTATAGTGCTTCGTATCTGGATTGAAGCTTGGCGAGATTTGGAAGCCCTCGACCCACAAGTCGGCAAGGCGGGCGCTCGTTGCGGTCACCTTCGTTACATGAAGGACATAAACCTTTGTACGAGTGCCAAGTGCGGAAGTTACCGTAAAGGTAATCGTTACACTTTCGCCATCTGTCAACTTGTAGTTCTTAGTCAGAACGTTGCCCTGTTCATCAGTGATTACATATTTCACCTTCTGTTCTGGGAACATCTTAACTGTACTAAACTTGAGATTCGAAGCTTCGGTTCTTACTTCGTAGTAGTCATCCGCCATGAGATCTTCTGGATCTTGCGATGGCTGGAAGGCTGGCGAGATGGTGCCGTTCTTGATAATCAAGTTCGAGAGACGAGGATCATCGCTTGGCTTGCGAACGATTGCTACCTGATAATCGCGTTCCTCAGTGATTGGAGTGCCACCAACCGTATCTGTACGGGTGACACGAATTGGAATGAGGTTCGTGCCAACATCAAAGGTAACGTGTGCGCTAGCTGCATCGCCAGAGAACGTATCAAATACTGCACTGCCGCCCTTAATTCCAACGCCAGCCGTATCTTCCTGTGCTCTAGCGAAGATATCCAAGCTATCTACTTCGTATTCTACTTCTACTGTGTAAAAGAGCTGTCGACCATCATTCTTATTAAATGTTGGGTCGAGCGCGAGTTCGGTTTCACCATTCTTTACCTTGAGATCTTCGAGCTTCAAGTTAAAGACTGGTTCCGGATTGCGCGTAACTGTAATCGTGTAGGTATCTTGCTTGCCGGATTGGCTCGTTACTGTGACCGTAATCAAGTTCTGGCCAACCACCAAGTTATCGTTACCCGAAATCGTTGTTCTAGAAGTTGTATCTTCTGGAATTGCGATTACTGTTGCGCTATCTACTTCGTAAGGTACTGTTGCCGTGTAGGATTTATTTTCCTTATTGAAGCGTGGCGAGATGATTGCCTCCTCCATATAGAGGTTGGCAAGATTCGTGTTACCACTCTTCTGGCGTGCAATATCAAGAGTGTAGGTAGTCGATGAAGATTCATCCTCGGCCGTTACTACAATATCAACGTGAGTACCAAGCTCAACATTAAATTCATAGGTATCCGGACCGGTAACCGTTGCGCCGCTATTGGTTGGCGTTGCGCTTACGATACCTTCCCTGATTTCGTTTGGAACCGTAATCGTGTATGCGGTTACTGCTGGATCAAAGGCCGGTTCGTAGGTTAGGATGTTTCCGCTCGTATCGGTTAGGACCAAGCTCTTAAGGGTCGAATCGCTACTCTTGGCGCGAGTGATTTCGATGTCGTATTCGCGAACATCGCCAGTCTCACTCGTTACTTTGATTCTTGCGGTAGTTGTACCGGTTGGGAGTGCGTACTCGCCAAGACCAGTTACTGTCGAGCCTAGACCTGCAAGTTCGCCCGCTACCGTTACGCGACTTACATCGTTCGGAATCGATACTGTATAGACGCCATCTTCGCTATCGTAGTCTGGGTCAAAGGCTGGCGACAATTCATAGCTTGTATTGTCATCGCTGACCGTGAGGCTAGATAGATGGTTATCCGTGTAACCTTGGCGGTTAACCGTAATCGTGTAGGTCTTCTCGCTACCATCTTCGGCTGTTACTGTAATCTCGACATTGTTTTCACCGTTCTTAAAGTCACTGTTGCCAGTAATCTTATAATTCGAGGTGTTTACTTCTGGGATCGCAGTAATGTCGAGTTCCTTCGTCTGAGCGCCAACGTTAAGAGTGTATTCTACTACATTCTTATTGAAGCTTGGAGTCAAGCTAAAGCCGGCGACACTCAAGCTACTTAGATTCGTATTACTGTTCTTGCGGCGAGTAATCATGACCGTATAGGTCTCCGTTGCGCCGTTTTGGGCGGTCGTAACTAGATTTATCTGATTATCGCCGGTATTCAAAGCATGAGTCTGAGAATAGCTAGAATTGCCGAAGATCTTAGTTGTGCTAGAGTTTGGCGTTGCCGCCACTACTACACTACTAATCTCGTTATCAACTGTTAAGGTATACGCTGTCTTGATTGGGTTAAATTCTGGGCTGAGCTGGTAATTTGTCGAGCCATTCTTTACCGTCAAGGTCTTGAGCAAGGTATCACCACTTGCTACGCGATAGACCGTGAGAGTGTAAGTACGCTTCTCTTTCGGTACGCTTGGATCGTTTGGATCGCCAGGAGCCGTAACCGTCACATTAATGTAGTTTTCACCAACGATTAGGCCACCACAATCTGAATCAGCAGTATCATCTCCATCGTGATCTTCACAGCCAATCTCGCCTTCTTCGTTGCTCATACTGATTTCGTAAGTAGCGAGCTCGGAATCTGGCGTAATCTTGAGCGAGACACCCGTGACATTGTTTTCTACCCTGAAGGCATACTCGGTAACTAGGTAGTCGAAACCTAGGTCGACACCCGTTGGATAGACTACTTCGAGATTATCGAGGTAGTTGTCATCGGTTGTATCACGATAGATGTTGTAAATGTACGTGTTCTCTTCACCAGTTTCTGAAACAATGCGGAACTTAAATTGGTTGTATCCAGCTCTGAGGCGAAGCTTATCGTAGTTAAATACATAACTTTCGGTGCGCTCATCCTCTTCGCCAGGCGTTAGATCTTCAAGCTCTTGGCCAGTGTTCTGCGAGAAGTAAATCTTTTCGTAGTAGTGACCCATATTGACCGTGAAGCTAATTTCACGCTGACCGGCTGGAACCGTCATTGTGTAATTATTAACGTTTGGACTGAAGGTCTCTGGACTGAGATTACAGAACTTCGTCGTATCACGTTCACAGATGCTTGGCATCAAACCTGAGTGCTGAATACTAATGAGCTTGTTTGTTGCAGACTTTGGACGAGTGATATGGATTACATAGTTTCTCTGTTCGCCAGATTCTGCCGTAACCGTTAGCGTCCAGTCGTAACCTTCGGCTGGAATATTGCGACGGCCCGTTCCTACGACAGTAGATTTGTCGTCGGCTGGGCGAGCCTCAATATTAACTGCGTCCTCTTCTGAGTTGAGCTCTAGCCAGTATTCTGTAGCATGAGCTGAACCGTTTACTGGAGCGATGAACTGAGGATTCAACTGAGCGTTCTCGGATTCTTCGACCTCAACTCCGTTCACTTTCTTAAAGGAGCTAATGTTCAAGACCTCAAGATAGTTGTTTCTCGAGTAGTCTCTCATGACGACTTTGGCGTAACCATTTCCAGTCTTACCGGTCATCGTGCCTGTGCCTGCAGTATTTGGCATTGTCGAAGCACCGTTAATAGACTTGGCTTCGAGGAGGCCAGATTTAAAGTAACCTGAACCACCACCACCGGAACCACAGTTGTTGGCGATATGGCTAATAGTGAAACCACCGTACCAACCGCCGCCGCCACCGCCAGCTTCGTAGCCACCACAGCTTGCGCGGCTGTAGCCGTTTTCGCCGTAACCGAAGGCGTAACCATAAGTCTGTGTAGCTTCATAGCCCCAGTACCAACCAGCACTGTTACCAGCAGGTGGATAAGCAGTTAGACCGCCACCGTGACCACCAGAGTTTGCCTGGCTACCACCGCCACCGCCGGCGACCACTAGAACATCTTCGCGGTTATTCGAGTAATTCCTGAGCTGACCATCGCCGATGAGAGATTTCTGAATGGAGGTTGCACCACCACCAGCACCCTGAGCTTCGTTGTCGGAGTGGTCCCACCAACCATTACCACCACCGTTCCAACCGCCCGCTGCAGCACCACCTACAACTGCGTCCTGACCTTTACAGCCAACCGCAACATATAGATCTTCGCCCTTCTTGAGTTCGGCGACACCAGTCGTATAGCCACCCCTACCACCTACGGTCGTAAGGTTACCATCCTGCCTGTTAGTACCACCTTGTGCACCCCAAACTTGGAGTTCATAGAAGCCGTTTGCAAGAACTTCAATCTTCTTTGTGGATTTTGTACAATCTGCCGAGAAGTTTACGTCTGCTGCGACCTTTGTGTAGTGGATTCTGTAGACCGTATCTTCGAGGCCTGCTTCGGAAACTGTTAAGGTAACATAACCTGAGTCGGAGAGATATTTATCTCCTGCAACTGCGACCGTTGCGCCCTTCTCTGAATCGAAGGCCTTATAGTCGAGCTCCATATTAACTTGACCGGAAAGAACTTCGACTTCGTAAGTCTTGTTATTCGGGTCATAGTTTGTAATTGGACGGAAGCGAGGAGTTAGATCGGCAGATTCGTTCGTTACTACGAGTTTTTCGAGTAAGGTCGTTCTGTCGCTTTCTTCGATCGCATCGCGATGTACGTGGACTGTATAGTTGCGAACATCGCCATATTCGCTCGTTACTGAAATCGTAATATCTTGAGCTTCGCCATCGTCAATCGTACGAACAACGTCTAGACCAGTCACCGTTGCCTTATTGTCTGATAGGGTTCCGGTTAGCTTGTAGTCGATATCGTATTTGTCGATTGCGAGGTCGTAAGCCAAGACGAGTGGATCGAAGCCTGCGCTTGGGTCACTTGCTTGAGTTAAGGTGCCAACGTCGCTTTGAAGATTATTGAGATAATTATCACGCGACTTATCGTTCTGGTATTCAGCTGGCGTATAGTCGCCGATTAGCTGAACGCGGGCGTAACCGTTGCCACTGTTACCAGTTTGTGTACTTGTATCATCCTTGGTTGGAATTACTTCCACACCAGAGTACATTTCAGGATTCTTAAAGACCAAACCTGAGTAGTGCTTGCTACAAGTATCATCAATCTTTGCAGATTCTTCTGTACAAGTAGCATTTAGGCTATCTTTGCGTGGCGTCCAGTCATCAACGCTCGAGACTGCAACTGCGCCAAGGTAACCAGAGATGAAGCTTGAACCACCACCAGCACCGTTTGCGCAACTTGATGCGCCGCCTGGATAGTAACCGTTACCACCAGTACAACCACCGTTTGCAATACCGAAGACTGAATCTGTATAGGTGCCAGGAATTTCGTTTGCGCCCGGTGCGAATTGTGTACCACCAGGAGTGTTCTGTGCTCGACCGGTCAAACCTACAAGCTTACCACCAGAACCAGTTGCCGTTCCGTTATTACCAGAACCTGCACCACCGGCCACCATGACGCGGCTCGCACGACCAACTGCACTATCCCAAACTAGATTTGCATCAGTTGGAGTTACATCTCGGCCAAACCAGCGGAAGTCTGTTGCACCACCACCGTTATAGCCACCACTGTTACCCGTACCAGCATTGAAGCGTTTGCTGTTAGTTGAACTTGCGCCCGCCGCACCGACATAGATATAAACCGTGTCACCTTCAAGCATCGAGAGTGTACCCTTGGTGTATGCACCCTTACCAGAGCCATAACCAGTTGCTGCGCCCCATGCCTCGAAGAGATAGTCGCCATCATATGGAGCCGTGAAGACTTGGTAATTACCAGTGTAATCATAGCCCTTATTAACGTACTTAACCTTGCGATAAGCAATTGTATAAGTTGAGCTTGCGACCGCCGTACCAGATACATCTGGATGAACAACATTGATTGTAATATTGCCGGTCGCTGCAGTTAGATGCTGATTACCTGTAACTGTTACGATTGCTTCGTTATCGAAGGTTGTATAGGTAAAGTTAAGATCCGTCTCATTCTCTGGGATATCAATCGTGTATCCCATAATTTCTGGCGAGAAGTGAGGAGTTAGATTTGTATCGAAGAGTGCTACTGTTAAGGTCTTGAGCTTGGTCGTGTGCTCGCCGTTGTAAGTTTCGCGGCTAACGTGGACTGTATAAGTCTTCGTATCGCCAGCTGCATCTGTTACAACCAGGATTACATCTTTGCTCTCGCCTTCATCGAGTGCAACTTCTCCGCCACCCGTTACAACTGCGGTAATATCATCCGTTACACCCTGAACATCAACGTAGTTTTCGTAAGCGTTAATTACAAGGTTGTATTCCGTAGCTAGTGGGTCAAATCCTGCATTTGGATCATTCTTCTGAGTTAAAGTACCAATTGTTTGGCCATCGGCCTTGTGGGTAATGTCGTCAAGATACCAGTTTTCCGATGCGACAAGTGGCGTAATCTTGATGTAACCATCACCACTTTGACCGGTCTGGACTTGGCTATCAGCGGTCGGCTGCTTTACATAGCTGCCGCGAACGTTTGTCCAGCTGTAGCCTGCACCATCGATCATTACTGTATTTGTAAAGTACTTACCAGAGTAGTGTTTTGAACAATCTGCTGTAGTGATTCCTGTTACACAAGCTAGACCGTTTGCTGTGCGAGGATTGCTTGTGCCTGCACCTGCTACCGCAACCGAACCCGCATGGCCCGAGATGTAGCTTGTACCACCAACACCCTCAATTGGACCCGTAGCTGCAGGTGGGTCAAGATCGTTATAGCCAGACCAGTAACCTGCGCCGCCACCACCGATTCGAGTACTGCTTGAAGTACTGACGCTGCTTAGACCGTAACCGAAGGCATAACCACTTGTTTGGTTACCACCGTTTACCGTAAATGCTGTATCACTGTAGTAAACTTTGCGTCCAATTACGCTTAGGCCGCCACCGGCTTGACCATCATTGTGACGATTTGGACCGCCACCGCCACCACCGGCTGCTACCATAATTCGGCTTGCATAACTTTCTAATGTACGAACTGTGCGACCTTGTGAATCGGTCGTCACTGCGCTTTGGACGAGTGCGACATCTGACGCGCCACCACCGCCGCCCGCTGCATAGGAGCTGTTACCATTCGAGTAGAAGCCACCTGTACCACCGCCGTTCCAGCCACCAGCCGATAGATCAGTTGATGCCCAGTTATGTGCTGGAGCTTGGCATCCTACATAAAGATAAAGTACGTCGCCGGCTACGAGTTCGATTTCACCTGCCGTATAGGCACCGTAACCACCTGCATAAGTTGTAGATTTGTTTGCGCCTTGGCCACCTTGCGCACCCCAAGCCTCAATCTTGAACTTTCCAGAGTAAGGTGCAGTATAGGTTTGAACGTTTCCAGTACAACCATATCCCGAAGTCTTATTGGATTTCTCACGTGTGTAAGTAATCGTGTAAGTTGTTGGGCTTTGGCCAGTGTGCGTAACCGTAATTGTTATCGTTCCGCCATCTACGCCAAGGTTGTGATCGCCTTCGATTGTAGCTATTGCTTCGTCGTCAAATGGAACTGCCGTAATGTTAAGGTCGTATGTTCTTGCGGATACTACCAAGTTGTAATTCAATGTGTCACTATCGAAGTTTCTAATGAAGTTTGGATATTCCGCAATTGCGAGGCTTTCGAGCTTAGTCGAGTGTCCCGTGACTGCCGCACGGTTAATTGTGACTGTATAGGTGCGAGTAATGCCGTTTTCTGCCGTAACAATAATGTTTGCTGTTGCGCTTTCGCCAGCATTAACTCTATATTCTCCAAGTCCGCTTATAATCGCGTCCTTGCTGCTTGCCTTCGCATCGATGGTTGTCATCGCCTGGTTGCTTGGCAAGTTCACCGTGTAGCTTGTTGTTTCTTTATCGAAGCTTGGTGTTAAGGTTCCTGGATCTACCGTTAGACTCTTTAAGAAGTTGTCGTCGTCGAGGTTATCGTAAGTGATCCTTACTGCACCGTCTCCGTTGTTCCCTCTCATCGTTTCGCCTGATGGGCTTGGCATGATTCCGTTACCGCTAATCATTGCCGTATCGGTAAAGACTAATCCAGAGTAATGTAAGGTACATGTTATATCGGTTGCTACAAGTGCGGTCGTACAGGTTGTTTCCCCGGTTGAATCCTTTCTCCAGCTTGTACTGTTTGCGGATTCGATTGCAATACTTCCGCCGAGGTGACCAGAGACGTAACTTGTACCACCATAACCTGCGCCGTTGTCGCTACCGTTATTGATGGCTTTACCACCCCAGTAGCCACCGCCACCACCACCGGAACCGGTGTAATTGTAGGAGATACCTGGTTGACCTTTACCGAACTGGTAGCCGTTTTCGTTATTGTAATAGTAACCACCGGTATGGAAGTAGACGTTGTAGCCGCTTCTATAACCGAAGCCACCGCCACCACCTGCGACCATGACGCGACTTGCAAGACCAAGTTCGCTATCCCATTCGAGGTCGGCCGCACTTGGCGTTACACCTGAGCCGAACCAGCGAACATCGGTTGCGCCGCCACCACCAGCACCGTTATCGGAGTCGCCTTCGGAAAGGCTATCTGGGTCGGATGAACCATTCGCACCACCGTTCCAGCCACCAAGGCCATACTGCTTCGAGTAACCAAACTCTGCCATACCGCCCTTGCCGCCGACATAGATGTAAAGCGTATCACCAGCGTGTAGGAGGACTTTACCGCGAGTATAACCACCAGCTGCGCCAGCCATGCGGACAATATCGCGCATACCCATACCGCCGGCTGCACCCCAAAGCTCGATTGTGTAGTAGCCATCTTTTGGAGCTGTAAAGGTTTGATAGCTACCAGTTGAACCATAGGTATTCTCTACGCCGTTATTACGATAATAGTTGATTTTGTAAACCGAATCGGTTTCGCCTGTTGCGCTAACTGTTAAGGTAACTGTTCCTTCGTCATCATAGAAATGATCATTACCAGCAACTGCTACGGTTGCGGTATTATCGAAGGTTGTGTAGTTAAGATTCAAAGAAGTCGTGATTGCCGTGATATCGATATCGTATTCAAATGTATTTGGATAGAATTCGATTGGATAATCTGCAACCGTCAAGCTCGAAAGCAAAGTTGAATGACCTTCGATAGCTGGACGAACGATATGAACTAGATAGTTGCGCGAAGTACCATCTGCGCCAGTAACTGTGATTGTTACGTCGCGGTTACCGTTAATAATATATTCACCTGCGCCCGCAACGACTGAAGTACTGTCGTTTGGTGTTGCGAATAGTTCGACGCGCGTATCTGTTGCGCTAAGTGTTAAGGTATATTCGTCTGTTTCTGGAGCAAAGGCTTTATCGAAGGAACCCTTATCCGCCGTTAGGCTCTTGAGGTAATTATCTACGCTTGGAGCTGTGATAACTGCCTTACCATAACCTTCGTTTACGCCTGCGCGCATTACGCCGTTATAGAATACTTTGCCAGAATAGTGATAAGAACAAACGATATCTTGAGTACCATCGGTACAGAGATTGCCATTGCTATCTTTGCGTGGAGAGGTATCGGTTGCGCTATAGATTGCGACTGAGCCCTTGTAGCCAGAAATATAGCTCGAACCACCAGCACCAGAGATAACAACACCACTTGTGTGACCACCGCCGGCACCACCCCAGTAGCCGCCACCGCCATATTGGAGATCGACGCCTGAGCCGCCAGCATTACCGCCGACACCAAACTGACCAGCTGGACCCATGCTACCACCATAACCTTCAGTAATAACACCAGATGCACCACCAGTAGTCTGGGTTGCGCCCTGAGGTAGCGAGCTTACAATTGCAGAGCTACCAGAGATTGCGCGAGCGCCCTGTTCGCCAACTAGTGCGCCACCGTTACCACCGTAGGCACCACTAGCATAGCTAACTGCACCGCCACCACCAGCTGCAACCATAATGCGGCTTGCAAGGCTGGCTGCGTCATGCCACTTACCGTTTACGAGACGAACGTCCGTTGCGCCACCACCACCGTAGCCAGAGCTTTCAAGTGGACCACCGATAGAGCCAGCGTTGAAGCTTGGCGCAGCGAAGCCGGCTGAGCTGTTATCGCTATAAGTTGCCGCGCTCTGAGACTGATTACCTTCGCGGTGCTCACCAATGTAGATCCAAAGAACGTCATCTTTATTGAGCCAGATAATACCGCTCGTATATGCACCGTTACCACCAAGCTTGCTTCCGATAGGTGAGTTACCTTCTGCGCCCCAAAGCTCAACCTTGTAGTAGCCAGAGATTGGCGCAATAAACTGTTGTGGCTTATCGTCGTACTTGAACTCGGTCTTACCTTCGTCCTTAGTCCAGTTCAGGGTGTAAATTGTTGAAACTAGACCAGTCTTGCTAACAGTAACAGTAATTGTACCTTCATCACCAAAGAGTTTCTTGCTATCGTTTGCATCGAAAGCTTCGTCATTTTCGTCGGTAATTGTAACTGTTGCATCGTTATCAAATTTTTCGTAAAGAACCTTTGTATCAATTGCGCCCTTCTTTAGAACAACATCATAAGTCTTTGCATTCTTGTCGAAGTCTGGATTGAACTTAGCGTCTGCGATAGACAAACTCTTGAGAAGAGTTGAGCCTTCTGCCTGCTTGCGAGTCAAGGTAACAGTATAGGTCTTGTTTGTATTAAGACCAGAAGTTACACCAAGAGTAACGACCTTTGTTTCACCGTAATCAAGCGTGACTCTCTGATTGCCAGCAACAACTGCAGTTTCGTTATGTGCAATTCCTTCAACATCGACATATTCGATTGTTGAATCAAGTTCTACGGTGTAGCTATACTTCAAAGCATCGAAATCCTGATTCCAGGTCATCTCCGAAGCAAGAAGCTCCGTATCGTTACGAGAAAGCTTAATGTTGCGTAAGTAAGCATCGTTTGAAGCCTTCGTGATAAGAGCGTGACCATTGCCAGCATTACCAATCTGAGTACCAGAGTTGTCCTGGGTTGGCATTTCGCTGTTGCCATCAATTGCCTTCGATTCTACAAAAACCTTGCCAGAATAGTGAACCGAGCAAAGATTATCTGTTGTGCCCTCTTGGCAGATTTCGCCATTCGAGTCAAAGCGTGCACCAATGCTACCCTTTGCGCCGATTGCGATAAAGCCAGTGTGACCAGAGATGTAGCTCGAACCACCAGCACCAGTAGTTACAGACCAGTCAGAACTTGCGCCACCACCGCCACCGAAGTAGCCACCACCAGCACCGGAGCCCCAGCCGCCAGAGTTACCACCGATACCAAACTGACCATTTGCACCAGCTGACTTACCATTGCGGTATTCAGAGTTTGTGTTATCTGCAGCGTTACCACCAGCAATTTGTGTACCACCAGTCGAAACATCGTTAGGCTGGCCAAAGTAAGGTTCATAATTATTCTTACCGTCGAAGCCCTTGAAGACACCACCGGCAGAACCACTGTTGTAATAGCGATTCGAAGTGTAAGTTACCGCACCAGAACCACCAGCTGCAACCATGATACGAGAGCTTAGACCGTTAATATTGTTCCAAGCAAGCTCTGCGCTTGTAGGAGTAATACCATCACCGAACCAGCGGACATCTGTAGCACCACCACCAGCATAACCGCTATTGCTGTTACCTGCGCCACCGCCACCAACAGTTGCGCCGTTACCATTTGTAAACTGACCAGTACAAACATAGATAGTATCGCCAGCATTAAGTGCAAGATCGCCTTCAGTGTAAGCACCCTTACCACCAGTATAAGTATTGTTTGCTGGGTAACCACCCTGAGCACCCCAAAGCTGAACATGATACATGCCAGTTAGCTCTGCAGTAAATGGCTGACAGCTTGCGTTGTATGGAAAATCTGCAGCGTTGTTATCTACCTTGGTATAAACAATCGTGTAGACGGAATCTTCGAGACCAGCCTTTGAAACCGTAATCGTGATTGTACCAGTAGTATGATCAAGGAACTTATCGCCAGTAATTGTAACTGTTGCATCGTTTGCGAATGGAACTGCGGTTACGTCTAGATCGAAGAAGCGGCCAGGAATATCTACGGTATAAGCTTTATGGGTTGGTGTGAAGGTGTCCTGGATTGTACCAGCGTTTACACTTAGGCTCTTGAGAAGAGTTGTATTGTTATCACCTTCTGGACGAACAATATTAATTGTATAGGTCTGGTCCTTGCCGTCTGGGCTAGTAACCTTGATGTTCTGAATCTGAGAACCGGTTGCAACATTGACGCGAGTCGAAGCAACTGGGCGATTCTTATCGTCAACGCTATCTGTCTGATCTTGAGCGAGTTCAATCTTTGCATCAACATCCTGAGCAACAGCTTCGAAATCGACATAGTAATCATATGGACTAAGCGTCAAAGTATAAGTTAGCGTGGTTGGATCAAAGACTGGACTGAAAGCCTTCTGGCCATCGCCAAGAGTAGCAGTCAAGTTGTAGAGATAGTCGTTCTTACTAAGTGTACGAATCCAAGCATAACCAGAGCCAGAATTACCAGTCATCGTGCTCTTGTTATCATGGGTTGGCATTTCTTCGTTACCGCCCTTTAGAACAGATTCTTCGAAGATTTTACCAGAATAGTGATAAGAACATTTTTCATCGGTTGCAGCAGTTTCGGCTGTACAAATATTGCCATTAGAATCACTGCGTGGGCTATTTGTGCCAGCAGATTCTACAGCGATAGCACCCCTATAACCAGAAACGTAGCCAGAGCCACCACCGCCGGTTGCTCTACAGCCG
>JAZNRZ010000003.1:0-7886 GCA_045590975.1 Candidatus Nanosyncoccaceae bacterium
GTCTTAAGCACAAAATCGATCTCGTCAAAGGCGATACCGGTGGTGCTACAACCGACTGGATGGAGCAGGAAAAGGAGCGCGGTATTACAATTACTTCCGCAGCTGTCACTGCCCACTGGAAGGGTCACAAAATTAACATTATCGATACCCCAGGACACATCGACTTTACCGCTGAGGTCGAACGCTCTCTACGCGTTCTCGACGGTGCAGTCGTAGTCTTCGATGGTAAGATGGGCGTTGAAGCTCAGTCTGAAACCGTTTGGCGCCAGGCAGACAAGTACGGCGTTCCACGCATCTGCTTCGTCAACAAAATCAACCAGATCGGCGGTGATTTCTACAAATCCCTCGATTCTATCCGCAAGCGCCTAAGCAAGAATGCTTTCGCAATCCACCTACCAATCGGCTTCGAAAAGGATATCTGCGGTGTTGTCGACCTTCTAGATATGAAGGCTTACACCTACAAAGAATATGCTGATCACGAGCTAACCGTTGGCGAAATCCCAGCAGACATGCTAGACAAGGCAAAGCAGTATCGTTCTATGCTCGTCGAGGAAGCTGTTCAGGCTGACGAAGAGCTCATGAACAAGTTCTTCGAAGAAGGCGAAGAAGCTATCTCTGTCGATGAACTTAAGAGAGCTCTCCGTAAGCGCGTTATCGATGGCCAGTTCTACCTAGTTACCGGTGGTGATGGCCGTGGCGTTATCGTCGAGAAGGTTCTTGACCTTGTTGCAGACTTCTTACCAGCTCCAACAGACATCCCAGCAATTCTTGGTAAGAACCCTAAGACTGGTGAAGATATTGTTCGCCACAGCGACGCAAAAGAGCCTCTAACCGCTCTAGCATTCAAGATTGCAACCGACCCATTCGTAGGTAAGCTAATCTTCGTCCGTGTTTACTCTGGTAAACTTGCTGCTGGTAGCTACATTCTTAACGCTACAACTGGCAACAAGGAACGTGTCGGCCGTCTAGTCCGTATGTTCGCAGATAAGCGCGAAGACATTCAGGAAATCGGCGCTGGTGATATCGCAGCAGTCGTAGGCCTCAAAGATACTACAACTGGTACAACACTTTGCGACCCAGCACATCCAATTCACCTAGAATCTATCGAATTCCCAGAACCACCAGTATCCATCGCTGTCGAGCCAAAATCTAAGGCAGATCAGGAAAAGATGGGTATCGGTCTTGGTAAGCTAGCAGAAGAAGACCCAACCTTCAAGGTTCATACCGACGAAGAAACTGGCCAAACAATCATTTCTGGTATGGGCGAGCTTCATCTAGATATTATTATCGACCGCCTAAAGCGCGAATTTAATGTCGAATGTAACACTGGTGAGCCTCAGGTTGCTTACCGCGAAACTATTCGTGGCACAGCTGAAGGTCACGGCTTCCACAAGAAGCAGTCCGGTGGTCGTGGTCAGTACGGTGACGTTTGGGTTAAGTTTGAGCCAAACGAGCCAGGTAAAGGTTTTGAATTCATCGATCAGATTAAGGGCGGTGTCGTTCCTCAGGAATACCGCAAGCCAACCATGGAAGGTATCGAAGAAACCCTTACTGGCGGCGTTATCGCTGGTTACCCAGTACTCGACGTTAAGGCAACCCTCTATGATGGTAGCTACCACGATGTCGACTCTAGCGAACTAGCCTTCCACCTTGCAGGTGTCCTCGCTACACGCGAAGGTATCAAGAAAGCTAACCCAGTTCTTCTTGAGCCAGTCATGAAGATCGAAATCACAACTCCAGAAGACTTCATGGGTGACGTTATTGGCGACTTAAACTCTCGCCGTGGCCGCATCGATGAGATGGAAGATCGTGAAAACGGTATCAAGATCATAAAGGGCTTCGTCCCACTAGCAAACATGTTTGGTTACACTTCCGACCTACGTGGCATGTCCCAGGGTCGCGCAGCTTCTACAATGGAGCTACACGGTTACGAAGAGGTTCCACCGAACATCGCTAACGAAATTATCGAAAAGCGCAATTCGAAATAAGAAAAATGGGGAGCAGAAATGCTTCCCATTTTTCGGTGAGAATAAGCTTTTATCGAAGATAGAAGCGCAATTCGAAATAGTTTCTAAAATGCATTAATCCGCTCTAAACAGGGCGGATTTTTGCTTTTGTTGACCAAAACGCCATAAAATGGCATAATACATACAATCTGCAAACTCGGATATAGACGCCTTTGCAGAATAAATGATGCCGCTCAATATTCGCAGCATCTAGAACATTTTATCTACGTACATTAAAAGAAAGGTGGTGTCTGTTTACTTATGAAAGTAAGCACACAAACAAGGATTCAGAAAAAGAGAGCCAAAATGGCAGCCAAAAAGCTCGCCAAAGAAACCGGCATTCCGCTTCCAAAAGCTTCTAAGATTCCAAAAACCAAGAAGAAGACTACGCTAGCGCCGAAACCCAAAACAGAGCTCAAGCCTGCCCCGAACAGCCCCAGTAAAATCAATAATCATGCAGAGTTATACAGACTCATGCAAGAAGAGAAAAACCCTATCCTGACCCCAAACGACATCAATTACGCCGAAAAGCCCGCACACGAGCTCGAGTTTTTCGTATCAAGCAACCCAAAATACTACGGCCTCGAACTCGATTTTCCAGACGAAACGGTAGCATTTCTAGACCCCAAAAAGCACTGCAGCGAGCTCCACAAGATGCTAACCGACATTAGCTACAGAATAGTTCTTGCAAAGCTTAGCCGTGATGGACGCGATTCACTCCGAGCATTCATCTTTGAGGCGGACAAAAATCCAATGTTTCGCTATTACAACCAAGATGAACTGCCAAATATTATGGAGTATCGTAGCGTACGAAGCAGCGATGTCACTCTAATACTAGACATTGTCCCTACAGCGAACAATACCGCGAAGCTCTATCTGACTAATATAGACGGAATTCGCATTAGCGCAGGTTCATACGAATTCGACGAATCCATGATAAACCTCGACCTTTCAGAGTTTTCTTTTAGGCTCGCAAAAGACATAGAATATACCATGCGATGCGCTCTTAAAAACGCAGCCGAAGAAAAACTCTACAAACTATCTCTCGAATACTTTGAAGGAGACATTATTGCAATGTTCTTGCCAACAAGAATCGCTAGATAGAAAAATACACTCCAGCCCTTCGGGACTGGAGTTTTTTTGATTGACAGCAAAAGAGATATATTTTATGATTACAACATCGTCATCAAGTCAAAAAATTTTAAGGAGGTGATAACATGATGACGTTAATTGTACTTTTTATGCTCGCGTACATGGTAATCTTCTACCAAACAAGATTATCTCCTACCAACAAGTTCGAAGTGGCATCAAATGGCTTTCGTTCGCTTATAAGCAAAGCCACGTTAATAATGCCGAAACCCAACATTTTCTACTCCATAGATTATGGCGGATCTAGCTCAAGTGGCACCTATGGCGGAGCAAACGCGCACTGCCACAGCGGCTCAAGCGGTCAATTCAATGGCCCTGATAGCTCGTGTCCGTACTGCAACCCTGGACAGTACACATCGTCATACTATGGCTCGCACGGAGTAAATCCAACTGGTCCATTCTCTGGCCCAAACGCACACTCTCATACCACAATGAAAGGCACGTATAGTGGACCCCGGCAAGGATGCCCGGATTGTTATACTGGCAACAAAAGTAGCGCTTCGGGACCGTATTTTGGCTCTAGTTTTAAGCCCTTCTACGACACGTATCCATATACATCACAAATAGATTGGGGATATATCCCTGAGGGGCCCAAACCGCCGAAAGCCAAAAAGCCTAAGCATATAGACCTAAGAAGATTCCGCAAAAACAGACCAATGTATCGCAAGCTCAAAATGGCGCAACAACAAAAATGGGACGCGTACTATAGGTATCGCGAATGGAAAAGCATACATCGATTCAATACTATACTTAAAATCGAGGAAGTAGTTTTAGAGAATTTCTTATGGTTTTTAATTCCTACACTCCTAGTCATATGTATTATCGGCGCACTAATTATCAACTAGTACTTTACCCCCCGCTAATCAGCGGGGGATTTTTCTCGCGTAAAACCACCGGCTAGGCTGGTGGATGTTTGTTTGCAATGCTAATATCGAAATAGTAGAATACTAAAATAGCTCAAAATTTTTGGGCTCGATTCTTATTAGAAGGAGTGAGGAATCTTGAGAAAGATTAGATTTGGCTTCGATAAGCAAAGGCCCTACAACTTCGAATACGACGGAAGCGATTACGAAGTGTCTCTTGTATCTGTCGATAATGCGCCAATCTTTCAGGGAATCAATATCCCTGCAAATAATTTCATTCGCATCCGCAAAGAAGAGAATAGCGGCTTAGTCCAGACGGAATACTATATCCTCAGACACTACGGCAAGACCGAACCTAGCTACTTTTGCCTCGGGCCTGGAGATTACATTATGTTCCAGACCTACCGCGATGACTGCGACTCAGCCTTTGGCGTTCTTTATGCAAAAATCCCTAAGGACATAAACGATTATGCTCTCAGAGTATCACAAGAGATGTCGCTCGGAGGAATCGTCACAAACTTTGGTATTCGTTCCGTAAACGACCTTACAAATCGCGGAAAAATCAACTGCCGCAGACTATTTAAGCTCAAAAACGACGAGTTTGTGCTTGATCTAAAGACCAAAAACCATCAAATCTACTACGAGTTTTTCAAACAGACAATCTATAACTTTATTGACCTTACAAGGTATTGTTACGCTCGGCCAAAGATTGCCGACAAGCGCATCCTACCATGCAAGACTCAAAAGTGCGTAATAAAAGAAGACCGTGCCAAAATGCAGCCCGCAAACAAGTACTATAAAGCAAACTTCGTAAACGAGTTCACGGCAGACAATCCTCAGTTTATCGAGGAAGCGCTTTCCGCAAAAGAACACGATTATACTATCGTAACAATAGGCAGTAGAGTACTTGGCGACCTCGAAGATAGTCAGCTTGATTGCTATATCTTCAATGGAAACAGGAATAGGGCGCGCAAAATCGCCTACCACGATAGCATCCAGTTTATACATCTGATGGACTATAGCTATCATATCCGCTTTCAGACGAATACTTTAGGCAAAACGCCAAAGGTAGTAGTTTTCAAAGACAGCAGAGAAATCTACGAAGCAGAGCTCGGAAACAAGGATCTCGAGACCGAAATCAAAGAGCTAGGCGAAGACAAAAAGAAAGAAATAATCGCTGCTCTCAAAATCACTTAACTTCTATTCACGCCGCTCCAAAAGGGGGCGGTTTTTATCCCTAATTGACATAAACATAATTCCGTGCTATAATATATAAATAATCTTTTTCGGACAAAAACTATACAAAGGGGGATTTAACCATGAAAAAGATACTGCACATTATCCTAAAAATCATTACAAGTATACTCAGACTCGCACTGAGCACCATAACGATGTTCATAATCGGTCTATATATGTCTATTGTTGCCAGAGCAGTGATAAGCGAAATAGGTCACCTAAACATTATAAACATCGTATTATATGCCTTGGTGCTACTGTCTCCACTAGTATTAGCAATAATCCTAGTCACAGCAACAATCCTTTCAGTAAAATACATAGTCAAAAGAGTCAAGAGAACTAGATAGCACCCAGCGCCCTAAGACAGGGCGCTTTTTTCTGCCACATCACATATAATTGAAATGTCAAACTATCAGGAGTATAATACAAGCATTCCTTTTTCAAAAAGAAGCTTATGAAAGGAGTGATTTCAATGAAAAAGGTATTGCACTTTATCTTCGATTTTTTAAAGCTCTACGTCCTCATGGCGCTGGTTCTTGCCTTAGTGATTTTTGTCGCAAAAGGCACCCAGTTCCTCGGAACCGATAACTCGGTTCAAGCTATTATCGAAGCCATTACGTCAGCAGAATTATTCTTTGCGCCATTCGGCATTGCATTCACGCTCGCAATAACAATCGCCGATCGAGAAAAACAGAAAAACGACAAAGAATACGCCAAGAAAAGCTTCATGCGCAGATGCTTCCAGTTTGAAGATGACGATGATAATGGACTAGGCTAAAATTCTCAAGCGCCCTTAACTAGGGCGCTTTTTATTTGCAAAACTACAGATATTATTTTAAAATATCTAGCATAGCTCACCCAGTGAGCTCGATTTTTACTACTAAGGAGAGTGATCAAAGTGAAAAAGCTCAAGATGTGGCTTAATCTGGGCCAGACAACAAGCTTTATCCACAACGGCAATACTTACGATATTGACGTTCTGCCCCATGACGGAGTACCGGTTCTCAAAGGCTGGAATCTCCCCGCCGAATACATCATTCGCATCCGCAAAAAGACCAAGTATATGGGTCTCGAAACCGTCACTGACTACTTTGTATTCCATATGTATGGCAAGCGCGGCTCGGACTACTTCCAGATTGGCAAAGACGAATTCCTTCGTTTTAAGCGCTACTACGACAAGGAAGGCGTAGTTCAGCTCACAATCTTTACCTCGAAAGTTAACGAAGCCAACGGCTATGCACTGTTCATTCAGAGACAGAAGTTCGGTATCAAGGCAATTAACGACCATAAATACGAAGGCGCAGTCGATTGCGGCGAGCTATTCTACTTTGATGGCGAAAACTTCCAGCTGAAACTCGACAGCATTGCAAACCAGATCTACTTCGAATATTTCGAAAGAAACGTAGATGCAATCATCGAAATTAATACCAATGGCAGAGGTTCTGGAGATATTAGTTCAAAAGTACTTCCGCACAAAATCACAGGCTGCACTGCAAACGCATTTGAAAAACGTTCAAGGAGCGAGCACAAGTTCTTCAACGGCAACAACGTATGTGAGTTTGTAGACAACCCTAGCTTCGTTCAAAGCCTGCTCAAAGAATACGACGGCAAATATTACGCCATGACCATGGAGAGCAGGATTATCGGCGAACTCAAGCTCCGTCGCATCGACAGCTACATCTTCAAGACAGATGATTATATCAACAAAGTTCACCCGATTCGCTATCAGGAAGGCTTCCAGTTCATGCACTTTACAGACTATGCATATCATATTAGATACGAATCTGAGCCGATGAGCAACCACGCAACGGTCAAGGTTTTCGTTAATAGTCAGATCATTATGAAGACAGAAATCGAGTACGAAGCAAACACTATCAATAAGCTCGAAAAACTTCCACAGAAGGCTAAAAGCGAGATTTCGGAAGCCATCAAAGCTCACGAATCCGCTAACTAAAATCACTCAAATTAAGCCCCGCAAACGCGGGGCCTTTTCTTGCAAATTTGGCTTTACATAACAGATAAAATCTTATAAAATAAACGCATACATAGCTTTGGGCTGGTTTAATATTAGCGCCCAAAATTATTAAATAACAAAGGAGAAAAAACTAATATGGCAAATTTCGACCGTAGCAAGCCACATGTCAACGTCGGTACCATGGGTCACGTCGACCACGGTAAAACAACTTTGACTGCTGCTATTACTACTGTTCTCGCAAAGAAGCTTCCTTCCGAGATCAACAAGCAGGTCGCTTACGATCAGATCGATAACGCTCCAGAAGAGAAAGCTCGTGGTATCACCATCGCAACATCTCACCAGGAATACGAATCTGAGAAACGTCACTATGCTCACGTGGACATGCCAGGCCACGCTGACTACATTAAGAACATGATTACAGGTGCTGCACAGATCGATGGTGCTATCCTCGTAGTTGCTGCTAACGATGGTCCACTTCCACAGACTCGTGAGCACGTTCTCTTGGCACACCAGGTTAACGTTCCAAAGATCATTGTTTTCTTGAACAAGATGGATCTTGCTGACCCAGATCTAGTCGAGCTCGTCGAAGAAGACGTTCGTGACCTTCTTGAAAAGAACGGTTTCGATCGTAACTGCCCAATCATCAAGGGTTCTGCT
>JAZNRZ010000004.1:0-25012 GCA_045590975.1 Candidatus Nanosyncoccaceae bacterium
TCGCTTTTCTAACGGTATATTCATATTACCAGGCTCATGAAGTGTTGCTTCATAACTCTCGTCTAACCAACGACACAAGTCTTCGAACGGCACCGTTCCGTCTAGTAGGGCAGAAACCCAACCCCAGCCAGAGTTCGGATAACCTTTAATATATCCTGGTTGTTCATAAAGTGTTTCAGTTAGTTCATGATCGCGGATCTTAAAACTCACGACGTCTACAGTTTTATCTCCACTCAGACCAAATTCGCTGTATGGTTTTACGAAGAATACCGCAAACCATTTACCGCTTGGTTGTCTAAATACCGCATAATCTTCATGGTTAAAAGGAAGTTGCGCTTCTACTAGCTTATATTTCTTCTCAATATAAGCTTCTAGCTGTTCTCGAATTGTTTGGTTTTTGGTTATGAGTAAGTCCTTTGTTTACTCGCTATAATTATACTTATTTGTCTGAGAGTAAGTAGCTTTTCTTAATGAGTTCAAATATTAGTCCGTTCGGTAAAGTCCCATCAAGCCAAATAGTGATCCAGTTGTTCTTATTCATATGATAAGCCGGGAAGATATGGTCATTCGTTTCGGCGAAGTCATAAGTCTGATTTTTATCGAACTTGAGATTAATGACGTCGATTGCTTTATCTTCTTCTAGTCCCAGACTCTTGCTGGATATAGTTGCTACTAATGCAAACCATTTCTTGTTATTGTCATGGCGGAAAACTGCGTAGCCCGGATAGCGATCTGGCCATAAGAATTCTGGATTTGCTCCATATTCAGATTTAATATGTTCCACTACTATATTCGCTTGTCTTTTCTCGCTCATTTTTATTCCATGCTAATACCTATTGAGATATCAAACTTCAAGGCTTTCTTTTAGAAAACTCTCGATCTTATCAAATGGAATCTTATCAAGATTATCATAGAGATCCACGTGCGAAGCTCCCTCTACGATATAGAGCTCTTTATTGCCAACTTTGGTGCTTCCAAGTGGATAGACGCCAGTATATGGTTCTGGGGTTACGCCGTTGGTTTTGGTTTCACCCGTAATCATGTCGAATGCCGTTTCGCTATTGTAGCGCGAATGTGCTTTTTCGCCGTGAATAATCAAAACTGGCATGTCAATTTCATTAGCATAAGTTAGAATGCGCGTATTTGCGAGGGAGCCATTCGTCTGAATAGCCCAGCCGCCATTAGAATTAAGGCTGCGTTTATGGTAGCCGCGCGGTGTTTTGTAATATGCATGATAATCTTGAAGAAACTCAGGGGCCGTCTCTGGAACTGGATCCACCACGCCACCAGCGAGCTTATATTCACCGTTTTTATAATCTTCGGTGCGCTGATTATTAATCGCCTTGCGAGCATTCTTGCGTGCGTCTTTATTATCATCTGCATCGAAATAACCATTTCCAGCTACGCGCGTCATGTCATACATCGTACTAGCAATAACGGCTTTAATGCGAGTTTCAAGACAAGCGGCCTGAAGCGCCATACCGCCCCAACCGCAGATGCCAATGATGGCGAGTTTGTCTGCGTCCGCCTCGTCTAGATTGGACAAATAATCTATTGCGGCCTGATAATCTTCTACATTTAAATCCGGGGAAGTCATGTAACGAGTTTCGCCGCCGGATTCGCCGGTAAATGATGGATCGAAAGCTAGAGTCAAAAAACCGCGTTCCGCTAAGGTTTGAGCGTAGAGGCCAGATGACTGCTCTTTGACTGCGCCGTATGGTCCAGAAATAGCAATTGCTGGCAACTTGCCGTTCCTTCCTTTCGGTTCGTATAAATCTGCCGCTATTTCAATTCCAAAATGGTTTTTGAAAGAAACCTTTCTGTGGTTTACTTTGTCGCTTTTAGGGAACACTTTGTCCCATTCGTTGGCTAGCTGTAATGCCATAAAGGTCTCCTTTTAAAGATAAATTTTCAATATTCTAGTTACTATTATATTATCGACATTGTTTTTCTTTTATTTTCTGCATTGTTGCTGTTTTAAGCCTTCGCGGCTCCAATGAGGCCATACAATCTTAAAAGATTGAATCTCTTTGCTTACTTTTAAGTTTTATTTTAGGAAAGCGATTGATAATGGTAACGTATAATAATTAAAAGGAGAACGAGCTTATGGAAAACGAAAATCTTAAAAAGAAAGATACTTCGAAAGAGAAAATCATTCTCTTTGTAATTGGCCTACTTGTAGGCGCGGTGATTTCTACTTCGGCTTTCTTTGTATATACGAAGACCTTAGGAACCGGTAACGCAACTAGCAGCTCATCATCGCAACAAATGCCAGGCGGCGGTACCCCGCCAGAAATGCCAAGTGGCTCAAATGGCTCAAACGGCCAAGGTGACACTCCGCCAGAAAAGCCAAGCGATGATAATAATTCTGAGAGCAATAATTGAAGAAAAGAGAGGAGATTAAGTGCGCAAGAAAGATAAAATCACATATGCCGCTACGATTGCCGCCTTGGTTGTAATTCTAGGTGTATTGTGGTTCTTGATTATAGATACGGTAAGCTCTAACTATACTACTAGTGGAGGTAGTGCGCCAGCAATGAATGGTGGTGGCAGTTCATCATCTGTGTCCTACTCGACAGTTAAAGAGATTACGTCAGACGAGAATATCACAAGTGGTGAATTCTCATCATCCAACGCCGACGAGAACGCCATTTCCGTATCCGGAGATATTGCAGCCACTTTATCGGGAATTACAGTTACTAAAACTGGCGATTCGGACGGCGGTGACAATACTAGTTTTTATGGTACCAACTCGGCGATTATTGCTAAGGGCGGCGCGAATTTAACCATTAAAAAAGCCAATATTACAACTGACGCAACTGGCGCTAATGGTGTATTTAGCTATGGCGGTTCGGCTACGACCAACAACTCGTCGTCTGACGGTACTACGGTAAATATTTCCGATTCTACCATAACAACGAGTAAGGATAATTCTGGCGGTATTATGACTACTGGTGGTGGCATAATGAATGCTGAAAACCTTACTATTACTACGGCAGGTACTTCTAGTGCAGCGATTCGCTCAGATCGTGGCGGTGGAACTGTTACGGTAAACAAGGGTACTTATAAGACTACCGGTAAAGGCTCTCCGGCTATCTATTCTACGGCGGATATTACTGTGAAGAATGCCACATTAATTGCTACCGCTTCCGAGGGTGCGATTATCGAGGGCAAGAATAGTATTACGCTCGAGAATGTAACTTTGACTGACACCAATAGCTCGCTCAACGGTCAATCTACTACTTACAAGAATATTTTCCTTTATCAATCTATGAGTGGCGACGCAGCAACCGGCAAGGCTGTCTTTACTGCCAAAAACTCAACTATCACGACCAATAAAGGCGATAGCTTCTATGTAACGAACACCACTGCGGAGATTAATCTTGAAAATAACACGATCATAAACAACGATGATACCGGCAACTTTTTAAGGATTCAGAAAGATTCTTGGGGTAATTCTGGTAGCAATGGCGGTACGGTTACGCTTAATATGACCAACCAAAAAGCCACTGGTAATATTGTCGTAGACTCTATCTCGAAGCTAACCATGAATCTTGCTAACGGCTCATCGTTTAGTGGTGCTATTAACAGCGATAATGCCGGCGAGGTTGAGCTTACCCTAGATAGTTCTAGCTCAATAACTTTAACGGGCAATACTTATGTTAAAACGCTCACAAATGCCGATACGACAAACGGCAATATCCATACAAATGGTTATAAACTTTACGTGAACGGCACTCAGGTAAAGTAAACAATAAAGCCGGCTACTTATCGAAGAATGAGCAAAAACCGCCCCGGTATATCCGAGGCGGTTTTCTTTTAGAGGCACTCTTTAATAATATCTTCCATATCTTCTGGCTTGTCAGTAGGGCCGAATCGGCGTACTACTTTGCCGTCGCGCGAGACGATGAACTTTGTAAAATTCCATTTGATATAACCTTCTTCGTGCGATACGCCTGGAATTTTTGAAATTGCTTTCATAGCGAGTTTATTTTTCATGCCGCTCGGCTCCGGATCGTCTTTGATTTCGGATTTTAGATAATTGTATAGCTCGTCAGCCTTGTCGCCATTAACCTCAATCTTGGCAAACTGATCAAAAGACGTATTATATTTTGCGGTACAGAAATTGTGAATCTCGTCGTCGCTTCCTGGGGCTTGATGTCCGAACTGGTTGCATGGAAAATCTAAAATCTCCAAGCCATCATCGTGATACTTTTTATAGAGCGTTTCTAGGCCTTCGTATTGTGGCGTAAAACCACAACCGGTAGCTGTATTTACAATTATTAATACCTTATTCCTATATTCGCTTAGTGGAATAATGCTACCGTCGCGTTTTTTGATTTTAAAATCGTATATTACCGACATTGTATCTCCTTGTTTTATTTATTATTGCCCAACATGGCGGCTTTTGGAAACTGCCTACTATCTTCGAAATAAAAATAGATAGGCCTACTAGGCTAACCTATTCCCATATCTCTTATCTCCCCACCAGTTCGGAATCAAATCTTTTAGCAAGACTGTCTTCCTAGTCTCATAGTCTGTCAAAATCTCCATCTCACGGTTCTCGTATGCTGCTTGCATGAAGAATTCGCGGCAGGCTCCGCAAGGCGTTCCACCGTTCGCTGGTGCTTTGTCGCGGCAGGCAATTAGTCTCCTTGCGACCAAGTTGCCTTCGCTCATATACATATTCAAAGCCGCGACGCGCTCGGCGCAAAGATTCATGACGCCGCTTGCGCCCTCAATACAGAATCCCGTATAGATCTTGCCGGTTTTGGCGCTCTGGATGGCAGCCACGACGTGATGCGCCTGGATAAACGGCGACGCGTCCTCTGGATGGTACTCTTTTCTTGTGGCTTCGTACATCTGTATCCAGATGTCTTCGTTGTCTTGCGGTATCATTTTATCTCCTTACTAAGGGTATATTCTATCAAAATTATACCACTCAGCTTTTCTTGACTTTCTTGAGCTCGTAAACCTTATCTACCTGTTCGCAAACGTTTGCGGAGTGTGTCACGATAATCACGCACTTGCCGTCTTTGTGGGCCAAGTCTTTGAAAATCTCTAGGATCTCTTCCTCGGTCTGCTTGTCCAGGTTGCCGGTTGGCTCGTCGGCAATGATCATCTTTGGGTTATAGGAGAGGCTTCTTGCGATTGCGACCCTTTGCTGTTCGCCGCCAGATAACCTTAGGACTTTGCGGTTCGCGTAAGATTCCTTCAAACCGACGTTCTTCATGAGCTTCAAAGCCTTCGCTTTCTTGTCTGTGACTTTTGAACCGCTCGCGTCCATTGAAAGAATAATATTTTCGCTCGCTGTCATGAAAGGTAGTAGATTGTAGCTTTGGAAAACGATCCCAATATCATGGCTGCGGTAATGATCCAGATTGATATCTCTCAAATTCTTGCCATTAAAGATAATATCTCCCTCGGTGCACCTCTCGAGGCCGCTAATAAGAGACAACAAGGTTGTTTTACCTGTGCCGCTGCGGCCACGGATTGCATAAACTTTGCCTTTTCTGAAGTTAAAACTTACGTCTCGGAGCGCGTATTCGCCTTCTTCGGCGTCGCTATACTGGTAACTTGCGTGCTTAATAGAGAGTAGGGCTTTTGTTTCGTTTTTCATAGAACCTCCTTATGACCTTTCCTTGAGAATTGTTAGTGGCGTGAACCTCTGGATGCTTACCATCGCAGCAAGGCTACTGATCAAGATAAGCGTCAAACCAATACCAAGAAGCTCAATTAAAACATTAATATTCACTACTGCATCAATCGATTCGTAGGCTTCTACGCTTGGTTTGCCTTTCTGGGCGAAGTCTTTCATTGAAGCGCCGCCTCCCATTGAGTTGAATCCGCCAGGGCCGCCGAAATTATCTTTAACCTTTTCGGAAGATTCCTTGGAACTGCTAATCTCGCTTGCGAGAAGGGAATTGCTGACGTCCTTTGAAGCTACTGCGCCAGCGCCAGCGCCAAGCATCAATGCTACAAAACCAACCATCAAAAGCTCAGATACGAACTGCAAGGTAAGCTTGGATTTGCTGATGCCAATTGTGCGTAGTACGCCAATCTCGTATTTGCGCTCGCGGATGTTAATCATGTTAATGATGAACAATACGATGCCGCCAATAACGAGGGTAATGATAAGGAAAGTGGTTGCAAAAGATTGAACGTTCTTGATAGAAGCTAGGCCGGCCGTGGCAGTTTCTTCGTTAGTCTCTACGACGTAGTTCTCGTCCAAGCCTTTTTCGTAAAACTCGGCCTGAATCGCATCTTTGTCGCTATAGTCCTTGATAATGAATGTTGGGTTTACAGAACCTTTTACATTACTGTTTGCTTCAGTGATTGCTGCCAAGGCGCCAGCATTTGTAATGATGGTGTTAGCTGAGTTAGAGAATAGGCTCATTGGGCTAGAAGCGCCAGATTCGTTCTCTTTGAAAATACCAATAATCGTAAATTTGTAAGTGTTGCCGTCTTCGTCTTCTAGCTTGACAGTATCGTTTAGTTCGAGGCTGTTATACGAGGCAAGCTCTTCGTTAATAAAGATATACTTTCCGTCAAAGGCCTTATCCCAAGCATCATCTGCGATTTCGACCATTTCGTAAGTGCCTTCGATAAACTCGCTCATGGCTTCAAGAGAGCTGTAACCATTAAGGGTGAAATCGTAAGATGATCCGCCTAGATTCTTGCCCATGTCTCCGCCTGGGAAGCCTGGCATGCCGGATTCTTTGTCAGAAGATTCACTCTCGGCCTTCTCGATATCGTTGCCGTTTAGAGAGATGTTGTAGGTGTAGTAATAACTCTCAATATAATTACTATCCGCAAAGCTCTCTACATCCGAAATTGTATAAGAAGACACGTTATTAAACTTGTCTTTCATGTCTTCTAGCTTTTCGCGCTTTGAAAAATCAAAATCCTTCGTCATGTTCTCGCGGTTGAAGGAAATCGTGAGTTCCTTGTCGTAGGCGCTCTGGTAGGAGCCGATAAGGTCCGACGCGGTGCTATTGATTGCTAAAGTGATTGTGCTAGCGCAGGCGATTACTAGAATAATGATCCCGATAAGGATGTTTCGTCCTTTATTCCTAGTAATAGAAATCAGCGCGTTTTTGAATACAAACATTATTACCTTTCTTGTTATTTCTTAATAACAAGAATAGGTTGTGGAACTTGAATGAAACTTAAAAGCAAACGCTAAATTTCGTAGACTTTTCGTCGCTGTCGCAAGATATCTGCCAGTTGTTTTGATTGCAAATTGCTTTTGCGATAGCAAGACCAAGGCCGGAACCCTCTTTGCTTTTGTCTGTCTGGTAGAAGCGATCGAAAATCTTTTCAAGGTTTTCTTTTTCGACGATTGTGCCGTCGTTTGAAACAATAATTTCTTTCTGTTTCAAAGTAATAGAGATTTTCTTGTCGCCATATTTCGTGGCGTTATCTAGCAAAATATCTAACACCTGCAAGAAATCTTGCTTTGGCAAAGTGTGTTTTGTTTCGCCGCAATCTTTCTTGAACGAGATTTCGCCCGAAAACTTTGGCTTAAAAATATCCATGTGTTCTTTTATGCTGGCAACCAAATCGAACTCTTCGGACGGAGCTTTGCTAATACTTCCGGCGTCCATCTTGGCAAGCTGCAATAGATCTAGGACTAATTTGTTAGCGTGAGTAATCTCGGTCTCGATATTGCTCTTCCAGATTTCACTATCTTTGTCTACTTCGAGCGCCTCGATATTTGCCTCGATAACAGCAAGCGGAGTCTTGAGCTCGTGCGAAGCGTTCGCGATAAACATCTTCTGCTTATCATAGGTATCCTTGACCGGCTTCACGATTTTCTCGGACAGGTAATAGGAGATGATAAAAACAATAATCTCAACAGCTACGCCTACCAAAATCAGGGTAACGATCAGCCTAACATGGCCTTCTTTACGGTCTTTGTTGATGAATTCTTTTAATTCGTGATCGGAATATTGTTCTGGAAGCTTGGACTGGTTAGGGCTTGGCGCGCCAAAAGGTGCCGGCTCGCCAAAAGGCATCGGCTCTGGGCGAGTCGAGGACGAAAAAATAATTACGCAGCTACCAGCTATAACGAGGATGGCGGTAGTAACCGACATCGTGATAATGATAATTCTGTTTCGAAGCTTCTTGAACATCTTAGTTTTCCGTTAATTTGTAGCCTAGACCACGAACCGTGACAATCTTTGCGTGGCTTTTAATACTCTTCATAAGTTTGCGGATGCGGGAAATATAAGTCTCGACATAGTTATCGTCGCAGATATTATCTTCGCCCCAAACTTTCGCGAGTAGATATTCCTTGCTAATTAGCTTGCTTGGATTCTTAATAAACTCGGCAATAATCTCGGCTTCCTTGGCGGTAAGCTGCTCGCCGTTGAGGGTAGCATTAGTTTTGTCTAGGACAAGATTGCTGTAGGAGATTGTGTTGTTGTCTACGGCTTTAGGGCGACGGAGCAGAGCCTTGATTCTGGCGACAAGCTCTACGGTCTTGAAAGGCTTAGCGAGGTAATCATCGGCGCCCCTGTCTAGGTGTTCGACTTTGGTCTCAATCTCGGATAGGGCAGAAAGCATAATAACTGGAGTCTGGATATTTTTCTCGCGCATGCGAATGAGGATATCTGTGCCAGATAGTTTTGGCAGCATAATATCCAAAATAATGCAGTCGTAAATATCTTTCAGGGCCATATCAAGACCTTCCTCGCCATCGCTGGCAAGGTCGGTTGTGATGCCTTGCTTTTCAAGATTGTGTTTGACGGCTCCTGCTAGAAGAGTGGCGTCTTCGACATATAGTACTCGCATATGATACTCCTACTTAGATTATAGGGTAATTATGCGTCGTCAAGCTAAAATGAAACTAAAAACTGAGAGCGTGGGATTATCTGCGCTTCTTCGCGGCTTATGCTTTTGGCGATATTTAGCAAGAAGTATAATGAAACTATGGAATTAGTTCAAAGAGAATTTGCTAAGATATTTGAGTTTTACCACGTCAGTGATTTGGGTTTGGTTTTTGAGGGTTATGAACCAGTGACGCCAGATAAGACCTTATATTACTGGAGCAATCCAAAGGATGACGGTCTATACGTGATAGAGCTGGCAGATTTTATCGATGAATTTATGAGTGCTGAACCGAGTAAGAGAATTGCTGAAGACTACTGGCCAGACCATACTTGTGACTGGGAAGTTGAGCGCTGGTTGTCTAACGAAGAAACGACGGATTATCAGGACTACGACAAATGGTTCTACTATCCAGAATGTGGCGACAAATGCGCCATGGCAAAATTGAAGGCGAAAATTCCAGATGCCGAGTGGCGAGATGTCGAGTTCGGGCTTCCTGAGATTAGTGAAGAAGAAATGACGAAGCGTAGAGAAGGGCTTGAGGGCTTGTTTGAGATTGATACACAAAGGAAGATGTAGGGGGTATTCTTGACTTCCGACTCGTACTTTGGTTAAATCTATATAAATCAAGACGCAGGGATGCACCGAACGGAGAAATACCTAAGGCGAACCTGCTTTTTTTGTTCTATTCGGCAGTATACAGCTCTTATTTTAAGAACTCTTCCGCCGACTTCGGGCAATACTTCCTAAACAGCCCTTCGATCTTTTTCTCGTATTTCTTTGTTCATTAGTAAATCGTCTTATCTGTATTATTCTTATACTCTTCAAAAACCCGAAGACAGAGCTCACGATCTCTTTCTTCCAAGAAACCTAACTCAAGATTGGCCCTTCCGCCAAGAAGCTTATCAAAAACGAGGTCGCGGAAACCAATCTCTTCGCAGTCTTCTTTGGTGCAGCCAAAATAAACCTTGCCAATATTTGCCCAGAGAATCGCCGCAAGGCACATCGGGCATGGCTCAGCCGTCGTATATAGTTCGCAACCAGATAAATCATAAGTTCCAAGGATTTGCTCGGCCTTGCGAATGGCGTCAATCTCGCCATGACAAGTAGAATCGTTATTTGCTAATACGTGGTTGTGGCCGGTCGCAATTACTTGGCCGTCTTTTACTACGGCTGCGCCAAATGGGCCACCGTGTCCTTCGCGAATGCCTGCCTCGGCCTCCGCGATCGCTTGCTTCATAATTTCTTGAGAATACATCTCTTTAATTATAAGCGATGAGTCTAAGCCAACAAAAATATCCTCCAAAACTGGAGGATATTTTATCTAGCTCTTGAAGAATACTTTTTCCTTAGTAGTATTTGGTTGGCTATATTCCTCGGTATCAGGTTGCTCCTGAGCGTTGACTATATCGGTATTGTAATCGGATTCTCTAGCAAACAGGTTACTGGTCGCTACGACACCTACGGTAGCAATAGCGAAAGCAGTGAGCAATAGAGAAAGAGCTACTTTTTCGACTATCTTCATCGTGATAATCCTCTCCAATAATTTATTCGATATATTATACACTAAAACGCTAATTTTGTCAATGTATAGCCCTGTCTGTTTAACAATATGTAAAATATTCTTGACATTACGTAATCTATTCGCTACAATAGAGGTATAATCATCAATAAAGGAATTTAAAAATGGATCTACAGCTAGGAGCGATATTTACATTCGCAATTATCGCAGCAATTTTTATTAGCCTTATTGCTAATACGAAGATTAACAAAGACAAGAAAGCCAAAACCAAATATGACGAGCGCCAAAAGCAAGCTCGTGGCAAGGCTTATACTTATGGCTTCTATACCATGATTGTTTCAAGCTACGCACTCATGCTCGCGCATATGTTTGGCCTCGGCCACTTCATTGGATTCTATGGCTATATTGCAACCGTCATTCTTGGCATTATTGTTCAGATGACCTACGCAATTTTCAAAGATGCATACGTTGGTATGAATATGAACTTCCGCAAGTATATGATCTTTATGTCGATTATCTCGCTAATTAATATCGCTGCAACTATCGCTGCTTTTATTAATGGTGAAATGGTTGTAGACGGTGCGCTTCAGGGCCCAGTAATAAACTTGCTCTGCAGTATTCTCTTTGCAGTGCTAGTCGCTGACCTCGGCATCAAGAAGCTTATCGATAAGAAGGAGGATTAGCCTCATGAAGAATCTAAAGCTAAAGGCCGCACGCGCTGGCAAGGATATGTCTCAGGACGACCTCGCCAAGGCAGTCGGCGTCTCTCGTCAGACTATTAATGCTGTAGAGAAGGGCGACTACAACCCAAGTATCAATCTTTGTATTGCGATCTGTAAGGCTCTAGAAAAGACTCTAGACGAGCTCTTCTGGGAAGACTAAAAAATAAGCCCCTGTACTAGGGGCTTATTTTTATAGGATAGATTTTAGCGCGCTTAGGAGCTTGTTAGTGCTCTTTTCTTCGCTGGCTTCAGCCTTGCGCTTGATAATAAACTTATCTAGAACGGCTAGAAGCGGTGGTAGAAGAACCAAGATAATAACCGTTGCGCAGAAGGTGCCGAGCGAGATTAGCTTACAAATCTTACCTGCAATCGCTGTACCAAAGTTACCGACAATGGCTGTCACGATAACTAGAATCGAAGCCGAGGTTAAGATGGCGCTAATCGACTTGTTATAGGTATTGATTAGAGCTTCCTTGATATTCATCTTAAAGTAGCTACGGTTCTCGACGTAATACGAAGTGAAAAGAATTGCGTAATCGATCGTTGCGCCCATGAGAATAGACTGAACGATAATCAAGGCGATAAAGTAGATGCCTGAGCCCGTTAGGGATAGATAGGACATCACGATATAAACTGCGCTCTGGATCACGAGGACCAGCAAGGTTGAAACTAGGAACGACTTAAAGGTCCAGATAACAACCGCAAAGATGGACAACATCGTTAGAATTGTAATGAAGTTCATCTCGCTATCAAAGGTCTGCGCCATCTCGTAAGCCATGGCGGAGTCGCCGACTATGAAATAGTCTACCTTGTTCTTTGGTCCAAGTTCGTCCTTGATATGCTTAATTAAGCCAAAGGTCTGCTCGCCCTCAGAAGGCAAGTGCGACTCGATTAAAGCGCGGTAATGGTTTGGCCCTACAAGTAGTGCCTTGGCGTCACTAATCGTCTTCTGGCTGCTTAGAATTTTCTCGGACATCTCGTCGTCGATGCGCGCCGCAAAGCGAGAATCGCCCAAAACGTCGTCAGCAAGGAAGTTAATAAAGACTTCGAGTGTTAAAGTCCAGTTCTCGTCGTAATCGTAAAGCGAACCATGGTATAGGTATGCTAGGAAGAGCATATTCTTATCTAGGTCGCCAGATAGTGGCAAGATTGCATTGTACAGGGAATTGTAATTATAAGGAACGCCAATCGCGGCAGCGTGCATGAGGGAATGGATTGTGCGAAGCTTGGTCTGCTCGCTTTCGCCAAGCTGGCTAGCGTATTCCGGATTTGGCAAAATCGTATCGTTAATGAAGTTGATTAGTGTCCAGAGCGAGAGCTGTGGCTGATTGACGTAGCGGTATTCGTATAGCGCATAGACTAGGCGAAGTTTCTCGGCATCAAGGCCAAAGGTCTGTGCGAGCGCGCCAGCGGAATAAGGCGTGGCCTGGTTGTTCATAATAAACTGAACCAGCTGGAGCTGTGTGATTGCACTTGGTGTTAAGGTGCCACTTAGGCGGCTATCATCCTTATGGGAAAGAAGGAAGTTAACAAGCTCGCGTGCCGTCATGGTAGGCTCAGAACTCTTTGCCTGGTAAAGCTTGTAAAGGTTCTTGAGCTGAGCTAGCTTGTCGCTCAAGTTGATTTTGTCATGAGCTTCGCTAAGCGTGGTCTTGATCTGGCTTATATAAGCAAAGACTTCGGCCTTGGTCTCTTCGTCGAGCTGTTCGAATACTTCTGGATAATTCGTCTCGAGGCTGTCTAGCCAGGCGAGAGTAGCATTATATGCGCTCTCGATTGTATTAGCTGCGGATTCGATATCGCTATAACTATATTCGCGCTGCATGGCGTATTCTGCGGCAGAGATCTTGGAGTTAAGCTCGGCGCGGATATTATTTAGACTTGGCTTAATCTTTTCCTGGTCTTCTTCTGGAAGCTCGGCGATCTTGCTATCAATATAACTATTTAGCTCGTCATACTTCGCAAGCGCCTCGTCCTTCTTGGCAGTAATAGTATTCTTGGCGCTCTCGATCTGTGCCTTGATGCTACTAGCTTCTTCACTAGAAATACCAAGTTCAGCCAAAGCATTCTCGTCGGTCAAAGCAAAGTTAACGAGCTGCTCGATCGTGGCGTTCATGCTTGGGGTCTCGATGCTGGTATAGCCGTAATAGACCATAATCTGCTTGACCTGGTCCTCGCTAAGACCAAACATCTGGGCAAGCTCGGCGCTACTCTTTGGCGTGTCAGTATTTGCGCTGTCGCTAAATAGAAGGAGCTTTGCGAGGCTATCGCGCTGTTCGGCGGTAATCATGGAAGCATAGCGCTCGTTTGTTAATACTTCGTTCGATACAAAGCTTGCAAACTGATACATTGTAAGCTTTACGGTGACGCCATTTTGGGCTAGATAAAGAACATAAACGTCATCAAGCTTAGCTGGATCAACGCCAAGAATCTGTGCGATATCTTCCTTCGAGCGAGGGCGGTTTACTTTCTCGCTATTTGTAAAGTTTGAGAGGCGGTCAATTTCTGCCTTGGTGTCTTTGGGGATATCCTTAGACAAATCCTTATTTGTAAAGACGTCTTGCTGTAAGAAGGTTACGAAATCATCGAGCGTAATTGTATGAGCATCGACATCTTTGTAATAGTGATAATAAATTGCCTTAATTAGATATTCCTCAGTATCAATCTTCTCATCGCTAAGTTCATTAACTTTTGGAACAACCTCATTGTATTTCTCTGGCTCGTTGATTGTATTGCCATAGCAGAGAACGCGAGTGGTATCTTCGCGGGCGTCTAGCTCGTTACAAAGATCGGTAACCTGGTCGTCCATCTTGCCGTCATAAACAAGAGCAATCTGGTTTGTCTGTTCGAAGACGTCCTTAATCTTGTTATTGTCCGAAGCGGTAAACTGGATAAGCGCATTGCCTTTAAGAAGCAGGCCGCCAACAAAGATAATTAAGAATAGTGGCAAAGCGAATTTGCGGAAACCGTTTGCAAACTTCGCGAGCCAGTCCATCTTTAGATTAAGGGTTTTCTTCTCGGTCTTTGTGATGGCCTTGTCGAAGAGAAGAAGTAAAGCTGGAAGAGAAGTAAAGATAGAGAACAGGCTAAGGACTACACCCTTACTAAGAACCAAACCCATATCGCGGCCAATCGTGAAGCTCATGAAAACTAGAACAATCAAACCAACGACAGTAGTAATAGAGCTAGAAGAAATTGCACCGAAAGAATAACGCATTGCGCGGCGCATAGCTGTTCTCTTGTCCGGGCAATCTTTCTTTGAACGCTCCTGACGGTAGCGAGTAGAAAGCATAATGGCATAATCCATCGAAAGCGCCATCTGTAGAATTGCGGCAATCGAATCGGTAATATGCGAGACGCTAGGGAAGATTATATTCGTACCCTTGTTTACAACGACGGCAAGCAAGATAACGAATAGGAATAGGAATGGCTCAATCCAAGATTTGCTCATAATAAGCAGGATGACCATCGCGCAGGAAACTGCAATAACGATGACGCCGAAGTTTAGAATCTCGCCATTATAATCATGGACCTGACCGGCAGCGACAAACTTATACTGCTCTTTGTACTTATCCTTGATTTCTTGGTAGACGCGGTTGGCGGTTTCGGAATCCGCAGGCGCATCAATATTGATAGCGTAGCGCGTGTGGTTGTCGCGGTTATACTCTTCGCTATCGTTATAGTCGACCGAGCTGATGCCGTCGATGGCTTCGATCTCTTCTTTGATTTTTGTTTTTTCTTCTGCCGGAACATCGTCTAGCATAATCTGGTAACTACTGGTTTGATCGTAATCGAACTCTTCGTTCATGATGTCTAATGCCATCGAAGTTTCGGAATCGACAGGCATATATGAATAGATGTTTTTGTTGATGTTTACTTTTGTTGAAAGAAGAGCACAAATACCAGTAATCACCAAAAAGATCGCAAAGATTGCGTAGCAATGATCGGTGATAAAATCTGTTATTTTTCGCATAATTAACAGATTATAACTACTGTAATTAAGATATTAAAGCACAATTGTTTTAGACTGTGTCTAAAATTGAACAGTTTATTGACTTAACGTTCAAAAAGTGATATAATAATTTTATGACAAAAGGGTCTTATTCTAGAGTTACTGATCGCAATCGCCGCCGCATTCAGGAGGCTTTCGCTGAGCTTCTTTCGAAGTATGGCTCGATGAGAAATATTACTGTTTCTGAGCTTGCCGAGCATGCAGATATTACGCGCGGTACTTTCTATAACTACTACAATAACCTCGCCGAGGTTGCTACCGAGATTGAGGGTGAAATTGAAAACCAGCTATTCTCGAACTATGGCGATTTGACCGAAATTTCGTCGATCGAGGAGTACATTGACGATATCTTTGTTTTCCTGGAACGTCAGGAGCCAATCTATAGCGAGCTTCTATCTAGCTGCGATACGCATGGCTTTTTGACTCAGCTCGAGAATGAGATTAGTAAGCATGTCTTGGAGGTAATGAAGATTAATGGCGTTACGAGCGAGCAGGCAAAACTTGAGTTGTTGTTCCTTGTTAACGGAACGATGGCGCTCCTTCGCAAATACTACTTGCAAGAAACGAATATGACTCTTGATCAAATGAAAGACTTTCTCAAACAAAAACTTCGTTGGCTGTTTGATACTTATAAGAAATAATCGCCTTCTATGTCTGGGCTTTTGTTGCTTGGCTGTTTTTTTGACTGTGTGTTTTAACTTTCCATTTTGGAAAGTTAAAACGCTTTGGCAAAAACGTCCTATCTGGTAAAACTTGCCATTTTGGAAAGCTAATGAATACATCGAAAAAAACTCAAGGTTCTCATGATGCTATTGCTTTATCTATGAAATTATGGTATAATATGCGAATGCTGATCGCGTGCTATAACGCGAAATTTTGTACATTAGGAGTAGAATAATGAAAAACAAAGCAATGGCAGCAGTCGCCGCAATGGTGGCAACCCTCTGTGTGCTGAGCGCATGCGGCAATCAGGAAGAGGTAGCAGGTAGCCGACCTGAGCTTCGTCCTGGCGAAACCGTAGAAACCCTCGCAGTTATTACGGAGCCTACGACAATGCGGGCAACTACTGCGCTCGCAACCGAGCCCAAAGTTGTTAAACTTAGCGCCGAAAGCGAGACTAAGCCGCTCGTGACTGAACCTGCTGAGCCAACAACTGAGCAGACCGAGCCTACCGAAGCTACGGAAGAATTCGTTCTTTCTAACGAGGAAGTGGCAGACAAGATGCACGACTTCTTTGCTGAAAAGGGCTACAATGATGCTCAGATTGCCGGTATTGTCGGTAACGCTGAAGTTGAGAGTGGCCTTGAGCCTTCTCGTGGTGTTTCCGGTGGTGGCTTTGGTTTGTTCCAGCTTATGGACTGCGAACAGCGCCGCGAGATGCTGGCTGCCTTCGATGCTCAGGGTGTTGGCAAATACGCCACGTCAGACTACTGGGATTTCGAGGCAAGCGACTTTGATACGCGGGAGGATTTCGATGTCTTTATGGATATAATGTTGGATTATACGATGAATCCTAATGATCCGACATGGATGAACGAAATCGCCTGCACTGACAGTCCGGAAGAAGCAGCAGAGGTTTTCTTGGTTCACTATGAGAGAGCCGTTAATGGCGGTAGCCCGATTGAGTACTATGAGCCTTATTCTGGTTTGTACTATCAGGGTACTAGCAAGCGACGCGAAGCTGCCCGCCGTTGGTATGAATACTATACGGCCTGACGGTTACTAGAGAAAACATGTTTTTCAATACTCCGGCGCCCCATTGGGGTGCCTTTTTCTTGGGCTATCTTATAACTCTATTTGCAATCTTAAGAAACACAAGAACAAATAGGTTTACAATCACGACTGTTGCGCCAGTTGGCGTGCCAAGCGCATAGGAAACAATTAGCCCGGCCACGAAGTTAATAACGGACAGGAGTGCACTAGCAATCGTGACGTTTTTGAAACTCTTGAAAATACTCTGGGCAGACAAAGTCGGGAAAATAATAAGGCTAGAGATTAGGAGTGCGCCGACCAAGCGCATGCCGAGCACGATTAAGACCGAGCAGAGAATTGCAAAAATCGCATTGTAAAGCTTGGTATTGATCCCGATGGCACGGGCAAACTTCTCGTCAAAAGTGAGCGCAAAAATCTTGTTATGGAAGACTGCGAAGATTGAAATAATCGTGACGAGCAGGATTGACGCTAGAATTAAATCGCTGTTTCCGACCGACAAAATGCTACCGAAAAGATAGCTGTTAATATCAATATTTACTCCTGCGAGTGACACGATAAAAGTTCCAATCGCGAGCGCGCTGGCGGACATCAAGGCAATGGCTGAGTCGCCGTGAATCTTTGCGCTGCTATCTAGCTTCAAGACGAAAAAAGAAGCCAAAATAACTACTGGAATTGCAACCCAAAGCGGAGCAAGGTTCAGCACTAATGCGAGTGCAAAAGCGCCGAAAGCTACATGAGACAAACCGTCTCCGAGCATGGAATTCTTTTTAAGAACTAGCGGTGTGCCAATTAGTGCTGCGGAGAGCGAAATCAAGACGCCAACGACTAGCGCCCTAATCATAAAGTCATAAGAAAACATCTCGATTAAGCTATTCATGGTGCACCTTTCTGACGTATTCTTCGGTCGTGCTAAAGAAGTAGTCCTTGTCATGGAGCGACAAAATCTTTGTACCAATCAAGTTGCCGTGGTCGAGGTCATGGGTAATCATGACGATCGTAATGCCTTGTTCTTCGTTTAGCTTCTGGACAATCTCGTAGAGCTCAGTCTTGGACTTCTTGTCGAGGTTATTAGATGGTTCGTCGAGGATTAAAATCTTGTCGGTAGCCATCAGGGCGCGAGCGAGCAATACTTTTTGGCGCTGACCGCCAGATAATTCAGCGAAGCAACGTTTTTCTAGCTTCTCGATGCCGAGTAGTCTCAAGGTTTTTAGCGCGCGTTCCTTTGTCTCTTTGGAGTAGAAGAATGGATTTTTGTTTAGCGCACCAGACAAAACAATCTCAAAAACCGAGGCAGGGAAATTTGGATCGACGGTCGTCTCTTGTGGCATGTAGCCAATCTGATTTCGGTTGATATTAAACTGGATTTTGCCAGACATTAGCGGAAGTAGTCCAAGAATACCGCGAATCAAAGTTGTCTTGCCAGAGCCGTTTGGACCGACGACGCAGATAAAGTCCTTGTCCTGAATATCAAAACTCAGGCCGTCAATAATGGTGGCATTGCCGTAGCCAATCTTAACTTTTTCAAGCGATACTAAGCTCATTAGTTTAGCGCCTCCTTAAGGACTTCGAGATTGCTCTCCATGATATCGGCATAAGTTTTGCCGTTATCGAAATCTTCTGCCGAGATAGTGTGCGCAGAATTGAAAGTCAGGTATTTGACTCCAGTCTCTCTTGCGATAGTTCTCGCGATAGCGTCGCTGCTCATTTCAATCTTTAAGACGACTGGGATTTTCTCACTCTTTACCTTGTCTACGAGAAACGCGATGGTTTGGTTGCTGGCTTCGGTCTGCTCGGAGCATCCAGGAAAAGCGGCAAAATATTCTAAGCCGTAATCTTCGACAAAATAACGTAGAGGGAAACGGTCGCCGAAAACAAGCGTTTTTCGCTTTGCGCTATCTACGATGCTCTGAAACTCGCTATCTAGCTTTGCTAATTTTTGGTTATAGCTATCGGCGTTCGTCTCGAAGTAGTTTTTGTTCTCTGAAGAGATTTCGCCAAGCTCCTTTGCGAGGCTACCGATGATCTTTTGAGAGTTTCTTAGGCTCGTCCAAACGTGCTCATCGTATTCGATCTCGCCTTCTTCGTGCTCGTGGTGATGCTCGTCTGAGTCGGTGTCGGAATGCTCGTGTTCATGTTCATGTTCTTCCATACCTTCGATTTCTTCCTCTTCGAGAAGCTCGACAGCGCTCATTAATTTGAAGCTACGAATTTGTTTATCGTCGGAGCTAGTTAGGATATCTTCGACCCATTCGTCGGATTCGCCGCCAGTATAGATAAAGAGATCGCTATTTTTGATATCGATAATATCGCTTGGGCTAGGCTCAAAGCTATGCAATTCTGCTCCAGGCTGAATTAGCATTTTGATGTCTGCCTTATCGCCTGCGACGGCGCGAGCGAAGTCGTAGGCTGGGAAGTTTGTTGTGACGATTGATAATTTCTTGTTGTCTTTGGGCTTATGTGTAATTGTTAGGACGGCTCCAATTCCGACCATTATGGCAACAGCAAGGGCGATAATAATTTTGACGTTTTTCTTCATGTGATTCCTTATTTTGTGCAGCTCGCACAAAAACCGTTAATAATAATATGCGTATTGGTGGGTATAAAGTGATGCTCGTTGGAAATGTGAGCGGTGAGGCCTTGAACTTTTTCGCAATCGATATGCGTGAGTTTGCCGCATTTTTCGCACCTAAGATAAAAGTGATCGACATGATCGCAAGGCTCAATATACTGATACCTAGCTGAATTGTTTTCTTGCGACACCCGCAGAATCACGCCGTCATTTTCTAAGGATTCGATTAAGCGATAAATGGTCGTTAGTCCAATCTCGTGGTTGAGGCTTTCGTAAATATCCTTGGCAGCAAAATCTCGCGTCTGGTTCTTGATTTGTGCTAGGACGGTTTGTTTCTGTCTAGTATTATATTTTTCGCTCACTTTATTTCCTTAATTTGAAAATCATTTTCAATTTCAAGTCTAGAACAATCAAGATAAAAAAGCAAGAAAAAGAGCGTCTATAACGGACGCTCTTATACGGTTATCCCTTTAGGCCGCGTGATTGGCGATCCATGTCTTCGACTACGATGTCGTAGATTTCGCCAAGCCCTGCGGCATATTCTAAAATTTGCCACGGAGTGTTTGTGTGGAAGTGGATCTTGATGAGTTCTTCATCGCCAGCCACGACCAAGCTGTCTCCTTCGAATGTCTGGATGATATGATTACGGACTAAGTCCTCGTCGAGGTCTTTGCCTTCGATAAGGAGCTGAGTGTCATATCTCGGGTTAACCAATGGAATCACCACCTTTCGAAATGTACTTGTAGAGAGTTATACAACAGAGAAATTATATCATATTTGATATATAATAAGAAACGAAAGGATTACAAAATGAAACAAATTCTACTTGCTACTACGAATCCTGGAAAAGTTGCGACTTTTAAAAAGATTCTAGCTAAGCTTGGCTATGAAGGTTTATCCTTTGCGGATCTTGGGATTAAGCTTGATGAGCCAGACGAAACGAAACTTACGGCCGATGAGATTGCAGCCGAGAAGGCGCTAGGCTACGCAAAACAGTACAAAGAATTGCCAGTGCTTGCGCGCGACGATACGAACGACCTAATTGGTGTTGCGAAAGAAGACGACCCAAAGAATCACAACAAGGCTTTTGTGGCAGCAAGAAAGGGTAAATATACCGACGAGCTCGGCGCTGAGACTTTTGCCGAGGTCGCTCATAAATACGGTGGCGAAGTTGCCTGTAGATTCAACTGGGGCTATGGTCTAGCTTGGCATGATGGCGACGAAATTAAGGTTGTAAATACGCTTGTCTCGACCAACCCAGAAGACATTAAAGTTGTAGACAAAATCTCACCAAAACGCGTCCCGGGCTTCTGCTTCTCGCCTGTCATGCAGGTAAATATCAATGGTGTTTGGAAGTACGACTCGGAGCTTGACGATGAAGATAGCTGGATTGCCTACTGGAACTTGCAGGCAGAAGGCATCAAAAAGCTTCTTGATCAGCTTCCAGAATTTTAGTCTATAACTTCTTCGCCGAAGGCTTCATTTACTGCGCCTTTTACGATTCCTGGCACAATAATTCCGTCAACTTTGCATTCTTCGATAATTTTTCTGACGTTTGCATTTGTAGGCGAAATGCCTTGCTTTTTCATCTTGCGACCGATTTCGCGCCCAATACCGGATTCTTCTTCTGAGAAAACGCAGCCACAATATTTTTGCATATATAGTCCAGCGGCGCGAGCTTCGTCCTGGCCTTCTTGCCAACCTTTGCGGAAATCTCGGTATAGAAACTCAATACCGTATTCTTCGGCATATTTGTCCATAAGCTCGGCAATAAAATCGTGCTTTTGGTAGATACTGTAAAGCAAAGTGGTAGAAATCGTATCGTAGCCGTTCTGCTTGGCGAATTCAAAAGCCTGGCGCAAGCGCTTTGGATAACAATATTCCTGGCAACGGGTTGTAATCTTGTCTACAACATTCTTACAAAACTCATCTAGCCCGTAAGCATCCTCAAGAATAAGCTTGACGTCTTTTTGTTTGGCGTAATCTACGAGACAATCGCGGCGGGCCTTGTATTCGGCATAAGGGTGGATATTTGGGTTATACCAATACAGGGTCGGCTCAATATTCTCCTCGCGCAGAGACTTAATACAGTAAACGCTGCATGGCGCACAACAGGTGTGAAGTAAAAGTTTCATTAAGGGTATTATAGCAAAAAATACCCCCGGCCAGATGGTCGGGGGTGGGTACGCGAGCTATTAGCTTTCGGCCTTATCATCCTCAGTACATGCGGAGATGTCGTCCGGCAGCTCCTCCTCTTCCTCCTCCTCGGAGGCGAGGAAGTTGGGGAGCATCCAGCCATTGTCGTGCTCGAATGCGATAATCTCGCGGATTGCAGGGAGTGCGGCCCAAGCGGCCTTCTCGTCCTCATCCTGAGTGCCGCCACTTACAGCGACATAAACAGTCATAGCTTCAGCACCAGCGTAGATGCAGGGGCCACCAGTGTTGTAACCGATGGGGAATGCGATGGCTCCCTTCCAGTTGATGCGTCCGTTTCCGACATACTCCTCGGGGAGTGCGCCGGACGTGAGCTCCTTGCGGTTGCAAACATGGAAGTGGTCAGCCTCTGCGAGCGCCTTTGCGCGCTTTGCAGCTGCGATCTTCATTGCGACTACGCCTGCGCAGTCGCCGACTTCCTTGTCGTCCTTGCGGTAGATAGTATCTCTGCCGCCCCAGAAAACAGGCTCGGTGATGGTGATGTCAGCGTTAGTGCCGAGCCAGTTGCGAGCGACGCCACTGCAAGGAGAGAAGCAAATAGCAACAGCTCCCTGAGTGATGCCAATCTTTGCGGCCTGGCACTTTACGCTAGTGATGACCTTTTCTGCGAATCCGATAAATGAAATGTACATATCTCTGTACCTCCGAGATAGAATTTTGCTCCCCGTAAAATGAGGAGACAATGTGTATATTATAGCACAAATTAGCATAAACGTCAATGCGTTCGCTAGATTTTTGGATTTTTGCAACAGATTTGATATACTATGCGATAGCGGTAAGTGCCGCGTTCTTTTTATTCTGCCCACGCATAGTAAGGAGGTATATCTATGAAAGTAATAGTGGGAGACAACAAGGCATATCTACAAAAAATAGACCTGGCTTTTATGATCGACGAGCTATCTGCTGTTCCTAGCTGTATTATGCTGGAGGCTTTCAGCTCTGCTCGTATGGTATCTGTATGTGGTGGTGATGATGCCGCAAGCTTCGGTTTCTGCTTTGAGAGTAAGGAAGCAGTCGAGTTCATCAAGAAATGCGACTGGATTCTGGATTTCTCGGAGTACTCGCAGAAGGATATCGACAAACTGATCGCTTTGTACGACAAGATGGCTAGTGAGCTCCGTCGCGAAATCGATGACTTTAATACGGCTGATTTGGATTACCGTAAGAAGCATTTCGGAGAATGCAGCGAAAAGTTTGATCATATGAAGATGCAGGCCATGAACCTGGAGATGCTCATCGGTTGCAAAAAGGGCAAGATTAAGATGCCCGTGATGCCAACCGAAGAAACCGTACTCGAGAACAACGGCTTTTTCGAGATAGGTCGCAACGGCACTCCTAGTATTCATATCGAAGTTGTTGATACTTCAAAGAAGAAACGGGGATTATTCAGTAGATTGTTCAAAAGGAGCGCCCAGTAATGGGCGCTTTTCTCTTGCTTAAAAAATATACAAAAAATCTCCCCAAATTGAGGAGATTTTTAATAAACCTATTTGTCGGCTTTTGCTGCCTTCTTTTCGGCTTCCTTCTTCGCTTTGGTGACCTTGTTGCCGAGGGTAGAACGAAGAGCTGCTGCCTTCTGTGCGCGAGCCTTGAAGCGGTCGACGCGACCTTCGGTATCGATGATCTTTTCCTCGCCAGTGAAGAATGGGTGAGATGCGCTCGAAATCTGAATCTTTACGAGCGGATATTCTTTGCCATCCGTCCACTTGGTTGTCTCTTCCGACTTAGCGGTCGAGCGCGTTAGGAAAGAAAACTTTGCCTGTTCATCGGCAAAGACCACAAAACGATAGTCTTTTGGTTGGATTGCTTCTTTCATAATTGCACCTTATTATATCAGATTTCTCAAACAGAGTAAAGCCCCTGATAGGAGACTACTTCCAATCGTCGGTTGGGAAGAACTTTCTGGAGATTTCTTCGAGCTTTTGGCAGCCGTTTTCGAGCAAATAATAGTGGCGAACGTATAAAACTTCGGTAACGGTTAGGGCAAGCGCGATGAACCCAAGGCAATAGTTCAAGATTGGGCTACCGTTTACAAAAATCGCGCAGTATAGGAAAGCTAGGAAGAACAAAATCATATAAAATGCGAAAGCTAGCGTGACGTAAAGATGGATCTGGCGTTCGTGCTGGAAATGCTGGAGCATGGTCAGGTGGTATTCGCGCTTATCTTTCGTTGGCTTCTTTGCTAATTCTTCGGCTTCATCAATATAAGCCTTGAGCTTCTTATCCATAAGCATATTTTATCATATGAAAGAAAAAGCCCTCGACCGGTTGGGCGAGGGCGGCGCAGATGCTGTTATCTGAAGCTTCTGATTTCGCGGACAAGCGAGAGTACTTCCTCTTCTGTCAGATAGCCACGGATATCATTCGTAATGTATGTGCCATAGAAAGGTTCACCATCCTTCATGACTGCAAGTTCCCAGGGGCAACCTTTTGCGCTACGCGACGTGTATTCGTCCAGGGTGGTGCTTATGGCCTGGAGAATAGAGACGCCGTAGCCGTTAGGATAATCTGCTTGGTAGAGAACCGAGACAAGGCCTGAGTCGCGACCGACTTGCTTGACCGAACGAAGGGAGCCTTCGAAGACGGTGCGTTCCGCAAGTTTACTGAGATAACAGATTTTCATAACAAAACCCTTTCTAACCGCGGTTTTCGCCATGTCCTGATTAGGGAATGGTTTATAGCCGTAATCGGTACCCATGTCCATTACATGGGCGGTACTTCTAGAGCCCTTTTGTAATTTAGTAGATTATGGGAATGCTAATGCCTGGGGTTTGATGTCTGCCGACATGATTAAAGGTTACTATTGAGAGCAATAATTGCTACAATCAACATATATTATACAATAAGTGTTCAAAAAGTCAATATAAAGACATAAAACAAGAAAAAAGCCCGTCATGACGGCGGGCGAAACGATATATATCAGAGATTGGGAATATCTGCGAGCTCCGTAAAGAAGCCTTCATTGTGGGCGCGGATATAGAGATCGAAGAGCTCTTCATCTGTCGCTCTGACCTCTTCGGAAATTCTTCCTACGGCTTTGCGGATACTGTCGAGATTGCATCTCGAGCGCGCGAATACGATAGCGATTTTGTCTTTGCCAGTTGTGAATTCTTTGCAAGTGAGTACGGCGCCGGTACGGATTCTTACTCCGCAAGCTTCGAAGATATCCTGGTATTCCAGTCCCAAGTTATCGATAACGTCGATATAGGCGAAAGAGTTGCCTCTGAGGAGCTGGTCGAGTTTGCTTATACCGAAAATATGAATTGTCGGCTCGAATGGCTTGGACATAGATATTGCCTCCTTCTCGAAAAAGACTTAGGATATGAAACCCTACTACTTAGATTTCAACATAAAATAATAGTTGTGTCAATAGTAGTGTACTAGACCTGTATCTTTTGCCGTATGGCTATTTGCTTGCAAAATTCGCA
>JAZNRZ010000005.1:0-8724 GCA_045590975.1 Candidatus Nanosyncoccaceae bacterium
ACCGCTTGGCCTCCGACTTGGTCTTTGCGTTGTTGGTGATTAGCCATAGTGTCTTGCGATGGCCTTAATGCAATCCTCGAAGCTGCCACAAACTATCTCTGTAGCTGCTTCGGCGATCATGAGGTTTACGGGCTTATTGAAATCTTCTACGAAATTACCTTCGGCATCTATGGCGCCTAATCTTTCGATAAGGCTCCTGTTGTCGTTGGTATAGCAGAAGATGGGCTTTTTGGTGGCGTATGCGTATCCGATTTCCCATGCAGTACCGTCGTCCATGGTGTCTCCGCGGAAGCTATTGATGTTAGCCGCCACGATATCTGCCTGGTCGATTCGGGTTTTGTTACCCTTAAAAATCTCTTTGCTACCAAAATTGTCCTCATTATCGAGCGGATAAAGTCCCAAGAAATCGTATTTACGACAGATTTTCTTGTACTCTTCGCCAATCATGACAGCGTTTGGCAGAAAGACGTCGGGGCCTGCAATATAGATTCTACCTTTTATGCTCATATTATCACCTCCTGAAAGAGCTAGGGTGAAACCTGTATCTCTATTCTAAAGACAGAGGTAGAAAATAGCAAGAAAAACCATTTAGCACTCTTGACATCATTCTGCTAAACGCATATAATGAGAACAAATTTAGCACTCATAGCGAAAGAGTGCTAAACATAAGCAGATAAGCAAAGATTTTTCTAAGGAGGAAAATAATGGGTAAAATTATTGGTATCGATCTCGGTACAACAAACTCTGCATTCGCATACATGGTTGCTGGTAAGCCAGAAGTTATTACAAACAGCGAAGGCGACCGCACGACTCCATCTGTAGTCGCAGTCACAAAGAAGGGCGAGCGCCTCGTTGGTAAGGTCGCACAGCGCCAGCGCGTCACAAACCCAGAGAATACTATCTATGGCATCAAGCGTCTTATTGGTCGCAAATATAACGATGATGAAGTCAAGCACGATAAGGACGTTGTTCCATTCAAGATTGTCGAAAAGGGCAATGGCGTTGCTGTTACTCTAGGCGGCAAAGATCAGACTCCAGAAGAAGTATCTGCTATGATTCTTAGCAAGATTAAGGCTGACGCAGAAGCTTTCCTTGGCGAGCCTGTAACAGAAGCTATCATTACTGTTCCTGCATACTTCGACGATTCTCAGCGCCAGGCAACCAAAGATGCTGGTAAGATTGCTGGTCTCGAAGTCCGCCGTATTATTAACGAGCCTACCGCAGCTGCTCTAGCTTATGGTCTAGAAAAGAAAGACGACCAGAAGATCGTAGTCTTCGACCTTGGTGGTGGTACATTCGATGTTTCCGTTCTTGAGCTTGGTGACGGTGTCTTTGAGGTTAAGTCTACCAACGGCGATACTCACCTAGGCGGTGAAGACTTCGATAACATTATTGTTAACTACATTCTCGAAAACTTCGAGAAAGAAAACGGTATCGACCTTCGCAAAGATCCTACTGCTATGCAGCGCATCAAGGATGAAGCTGAGAAGGCAAAGAAGGAACTTTCTTCCGCAAACGAAACCGAAATCAACCTTCCATACATTACTGCTGATGCCGATGGCCCTAAGCACCTTGAACTAACTCTTTCTCGCGCAAAGCTCGAAGAGCTAGTTGCTGGCCTTCTTGATCGCCTAGACGGCCCAGTCGAAAAGGCTTTGAAGGATGCTCAGCTTGATGCAAAGGATATCGACGAGATTGTTATGGTTGGTGGTATGACTCGTATGCCAGCTGTTGTCGAACGCGTAAAGAAGTTCTTTGGCAAGGATCCAATGCAGGGCGTTAATCCAGACGAGGTCGTTGCGGTTGGTGCTGCAATCCAGGGCGGTGTTCTTGCCGGTGATGTTAAGGATGTTCTTCTTCTTGACGTTACCCCACTCACTCTTGGTATTACTACTATGGGTGGCGTACGCACTCCACTTATCGATCGCAACACTACAATTCCTACTAGCAAGTCCGAGGTCTTTAGTACAGCTTCAGATAATCAGCCACAGGTAGAAATCGAGGTTTTGCAGGGTGAACGCGAATTTGCTAAGGATAACAAGGTTCTTGGTCGCTTTATTCTTGATGGTATCGCACCAGCTCCACGCGGTATTCCTCAGATTGAGGTTACCTTCAGCCTAGATGCTAACGGTATCTTGAATGTTAGTGCAAAGGATAAGGGTACTGGTAAAGAGCAGAGCATTACAATCCAGAACTCTGGCAACATGGACAAGGCAGATATTGAACGTGCACAGCGCGAAGCTGAAGAGCATGCTGCAGAAGATAAGAAGCGTCGCGAGGCTATCGATGCAAAGAATCAGCTCGAGCAGCAGATTTACAATGCAGAAAAGATGCCGACCGAATACAAAGACAAGATTTCTGACGAAGATAAGAAGACTATCGAAGAAGCAGTTAAGGCTGCCAAGGAAGTCCTTCAGAGCAATGAAGACGACAAGGAAAAGCTTGAAGCTGCAGCTAAAGAGCTTGGCGATAAGATTATGCCAATCGGTGCAAAGATGTACCAGCAAGCAAGCTCCGACAACAAGTCTGAAGATAAGAAATCTGATGACGGCGACGCTGTCGAAGGCGAAGTTGTAGATAAATAATCTAGCCTAATAAAAATGCCACTCCAAAACGGGGTGGTATTTTTGAGCCAAAGAAAAGGCCCGCAGATAAAACTGCGGGCTTTCTGTTCAATCGACTGAAAGGCTCAGTGCAAGAGCAGTGGGTGCGCAAGCGCTTTCCCAATCTTCGGCTGTCAGCTTGCTCCAGCTGCGGTCTACGCCGTCACCGGTGTATTGCCACATAATTGTTTCCCAACCATGCTTAGATACATCGTAGCTAATAACGTGATTGCCGCCGTCGTCTGTAGTATAGTCTGCAACCCAAAGCGGGAAGTTCTTAGCCACAGAGTAATCGTCGCCGCTCCAGTCGTAGTGAGGGTCTGCTGCCACTGAGGAAGACATATAGATAACGGGCTTAACGCCTGTCATGGAATATACTTCCCAGAGCCAGCTTGCGGCCCAGTCGGTCTGGTCAACGGTTCCAGGCTGTTCCCAATCGAGAACAATCATAATCTTACCGAGGTAAGGCTTGATTGTCTGAACGAAGTTTACAGCATCGTCGTGAGCGGAATTTGTGTCAGGTCTTGCCCAATGGTAGGCGCCGACGTATTTTCCGTTCTCGATAGCTGCCTCGATATTGCGAACAAACTGGGGATCTTCGTAACCGACACCTTCCGATGCCTTGCAGATGACGAAGTCATCGCTGGTTTCGAGATCCTCGATGTTGTTCCACTTGGAAACGTCGATTCCGCAGAGATACTGCGGAGCGGGGTCTTCGGAAATCGGACTTTCGAGCTTTGTTTCTATAGTGCTCTCATAGACGATTTCCGATGCGGTGTCGGTGGGTTCCGTTGCGTTGTGAGCAATCATGGCTTTGATTCCGAAGAATACTCCGCCAAGAATTGCTACTGTAACTGCGATGCGGTCCCAACGAACCTTTCTGTGTGTTCTGTTCTTTCTGATCTCTTTCATTGTTGTTGCCTCCTTAAGCAAACATATTTTTATTTTCCCGAGGAGACAAATGTCTCACTTCGGTTGTAGCCAGCTACGGTGGGCGTTGTAACTAGCTAGAACCGAAGTAAGACTCCGAATGAACGTATAAAAGTGCTGTTATTAGACTAGGCTAATAACGTATATATTATAGCATAAGCGTGTTAAAAAGTCAATAATATAACCATAAGCATAAAGAAAATCAACATACGAAATTTGGCTAAAAATCAACTTAGTTTTATAATATGCTTATGGATATTTTGCTAATAATTATTCTAATAGTTGCCGTAGTCGCAATGATGTTGTATTTTGGTTTTCAATTCTCCCGTTTAACAGATAGCTTGAACCGAAAAATTGACGACGAAAACTACCGCACCCAGGCCAAAATCGACCAGATGAGCAATGTCCTAGATAAGCGTATTGATGAGAATAATGCTCGCGTTCAGGACTCCATTACGAAGCAGCTCAGCGAATCTAGTAAGCAACTTAGCGAGTCGAACAAGGTTGTCGCGGATATCTCTAGAAGAATCGCCTCGATAACAGAGACAAACAAGCATGTTGTGTCTGTGGCGGACGAACTAAAGACTTTGCAGGCGGTCTTGCAGAACCCAAAGCAGCGTGGTGTTTTTGGTGAGTATTATCTGGATTCCGTACTTGGCAATGTCTTGCCTCCAGGATCATATGCGTTGCAATACAAGTTTAAAGATGGCGAGATTGTGGATGCGGCTGTTTTCTTGGATAAGGGCAAGATTTTGCCAGTAGACTCGAAGTTCTCACTCGAGAACTATAACCGCATGATCTCGGCTAAGGATAAGAATACGCGCGAGATTTACGCCAAGAAAGTTCGCGACGACTTGAAGGGTAGGATTGACGAGACGGCGAAATATATCCGCCCAGGCGAAAAGACGATGGAATTTGCCTTCATGTTTATCCCGTCCGAATCGCTGTACTATGACCTCTTGATTAATAAAGTTGGCACGCTTGGTAGTGAGCGTGATTTGATAGAGTATGCCTTTAGGGATAAGAAGGTTATTATTACGAGCCCAACTAGCTTCATGGCCTATCTTCAGACAATATTGCAGGGTCTCCGTAGCTTGCAGATCGAGAAGGATGCGCAGGAGATTCAGAAGCGCGTTGCGAAGCTCGGCACACATATTACGGCCTTTGATGGTTATATGAATAAGCTTGGCAACTCGCTTGGCACGACCGTGAACCACTATAACACGGCCTATAAGTCGCTTAGCATGATAGATAAAGACGTAGTAAAAATCACGGGTGAAGCTGAAGACGAGGCGAAACGGATTGAGGCAAAACAACTAAGTAAGCCAGAACTATCTTAGGAAACTAACAAAAAATACGGACAAGAAACAGTCCGTATTATTTTGTTAGTTTCCCTAAAGAATAGTTTAGGTTTATATAGATTTTTGCCTCCAATTGCGCTATATCTTCAGGCTTCTTCCGAGCTTTTGGGCATTAAATAAGGATTATGAACGGATTTAAAAAATGGCTAAGTTCAATAATTTTTAAACTGTTCTTTGTTTAAAAATATTGAACTTAGCTGTTTTAAAACGTTCTAATCTTATTCAATGGCCAAATCCTAATCGTTGCCGGCCCAATAATCCTACAGAATGGAATCGTTCCTAAACCACTTCTTGAGTCTAGTGAGTTGCTGCCTTCGCGGTTGTCGCCGCTTACGAACAATTCGCCCTCTGGAACAATCATGTTTACGCTGCCAGACGTGTAGCTCTTTGGGCCATCTGTGTCGGATTTTCTGGTGTCGTCGTCTGGGTGGAAGCCTTCCGGATGTTGGTCGTTGTAGACGGTCAAAATACCATCTTCGACTGTTACGCGCTCGCCAGGGAAGGCAATCACGCGCTTCACGATGTACTGATCTGCAATGCCTGCCTGGGCCTCACAGCTCTTAGTGCCAGTGTTGCCACCGTTTGCAAAGATAATAATGTCACCACGATTTGGGATATATTCCTGTCCAAGGAAGTGCGACATTGTAACTGCGAAGCGGTTCACGATGACGCGCTCGCCAGAATGAAGAGTGTTCTCCATGCTGCCGCCAACGACGTTGTAACTACGAAAAACAAAACTATTCAAGATAAAGGTGCCCAAAACGACTGCGCCGACGAAACTTAGGAAGTTTAATATATCCTTCAAGGCCGGATATTTTTGCGCGAAGCTAGCCTTTTTCTCCTCAAAATTCATACATATTATTTTAGCATAAGTAGAGCTGGCTTAAAAACGCGCCAGTGGCAACAAAGCTCGCCTTATGCTAAAATGATAAAAGTTATGGCTGATTTCATAATGCTTCGCAAGGGGCGAAATGTCTTGAGTTCTATAGTTCACGTTGGGCTAAATATCGCCCTAGCGGTTGTTTCTACTGCGCTTACCGTAATTAGTGGTAATTGTGTTTTTGCTATCCTTCTTGTGATTCTATCTAAGTGGCGCGTTATTGCGGTCCGCCCACGCTACTGGTGGATTAATATCAAATCCAACCTCGTAGACTTTATTGTTGGCGTAAGCCTTGCGCTTCTAGTTTCTGTCGCTGGCTCGAATGGCCTCAATATGTGGCACGTAATTCTAACCATTATCTATGCCATCTGGCTCGTCGCGATTAAGCCACAGAGCTCCATTGTTTTTGCTCAGGTTCAATCTTTGATGGCTATCTTCTTCGGTACCTTCGCGGTTGCCACGATTGCTGCGCATGCTGATCCGTTCTTGGGTTGTCTCGTTAGCTTTATTATTGGCTATGGCGCAAGCCGTCACGTCCTTGTTCAAGGTGATGACGTAGACTTTACGCTCACGACCTTCCTATCTGGCTTGATTCTTGCAGAACTTACCTGGGTCTTCTATCACTGGTCTATTGTTTATGTAATTGGAACCGAAACGGTTTACGCGGTTCCTCAGCTTCCAATCGTTGCAAGCCTTATCTTCTTTACTTTTGCTAGGGGCTATACTTCCGCCCTCAAGCACGACGGCAAGATTCGCATGGACGATATCTTGTTGCCAGCGATATTTTCAGTTTCGCTTATACTTGTCATGATATTCTGTTTCTCGAAAGCAAACTTCGACGTTTAATATTAGACAAACAATAAGAAAGGAGAATTATGGATAGTGGGAATACTCCTGGATCCAAAACGCAGCCTGTAGTGACGACTGGCCATCCTGTGGCGAAGTCACCAGTTCAGAATACTCATCAGCCAATTACTCCGGTTGTTCCGCCGAAGCCGAAGGCAAAAAAGAGTGGTAACGGTGCCGCTTCGGCCGCTGTTGTTATCTCTATCTTTGCGTTGCTAATCGCAGTAGGCGGTGTTGGTTTTGGTATCTGGGCCTACATGAACAGGAATACTCCAAGGGTAGTTCAGGGCGGCAGTAGTGACGGCTACTATAATGGCAATACTGTAGAGTTTGAAGAAACCTCTATTGCTGGCATTGTCTCCAAGGTTACTCCTGCGGTTGTCTCTATTATCGTGGAGGCTGAGTCTCAGCCTTCTGGTGTCTATGGCTATCTATATGGTCAGACTGAAGTCGTCCAAGCTGCTGGTACTGGTATGATTGTTACCTCTGATGGCTACATCATTACCAACAAGCACGTCGTAAGTGGTGCAAGAAAAATCCAGATTATTATGGATAACGGCGATACCTACGAAGACGTAAAGGTTGCTGGTCTTGATCCGCTCAATGACGTTGCCTATCTAAAGATTAATAATGTTAGCGATTTGCCAACGGTAACTCTTGGCGATTCTAAGACTCTCTCCGTTGGTCAGCCTGTTCTTGCTATTGGTAACGCTCTTGGCGCCTTCCAGAACTCTGTTACTGAAGGCATTGTTAGCGGCCTAGGTCGCACGATTACCGCCTATGATGACGAAGACGATGACGAGGGCGAAACATTGTCTGACCTTATTCAGACCGATGCGGCAATTAACCATGGTAACTCTGGCGGCCCACTTGTAAATGCGGCTGGTGAGGTTATCGGTATTAACTCTGCGACATCAGAAACTGCAAACGGCTTAGGCTTCGCCATTCCTATCTCTGCAACTAAGGGTATGCTAAATAGTATTATCGAGAACAACAAGGCAAAGCGTGCAGTTATGGGCGTCTCATATATTACTGTTACCCCAGAAATCACCAAGGCTTATGATCTTCCGGTAAACTACGGTGCATATCTCTATTCTCAGGATTCCCGTGGTCGCGAAAGAGACTCTGTTGTCTCTGGTGGTGCAGCAGACAGGGCTGGCATTAAGAACGGAGACATCATTACCAAGATTAACGGTGTGACTATCGGCGCGGCCGGCACTCTAAGTACTCTAGTTGGCGAATATAAGGTTGGCGATACGATCGAAGTTGAGTTTGTCCGCGACGATAAAACCATGTCTACGAACGTCACGCTCGAAGCTTACGAAGAGTAAAAGCTAAAACAAGAAAAGTCCTATCTGTTTAGGGCTTTTCTTTTGTTTCAAAACATGGTATAATTTCGAGGTAATAATATTTAACGAAACAGTCTAGGATTGTAAAACACATCCCCTAGACAAAGGAGAAGGTAGAAGATGCCTGTACAAGCAGATATCAAGGAGCTCTTGGCTACTGGTGCGCATTTTGGTCATAAGACTAGCCGCTGGCACCCAAAGATGGCTCCATACATCCACAGCAAGCGCAATGGCGCTCACATTATTAACCTCGAAAAGACCGTCGACGCTCTCGACGTAGCTCTTCCAGAGCTAACCAAGCTCGCAGCTAAGGGCAAGAAAGTTCTTTTCGTCGGTACCAAGAAGCAGCTCAAAGACGCTGTCAAAGAAGTTGCTGAATCTATCGACATGCCATACGTAACTGTACGTTGGGTTGGCGGTATGCTTACAAATGTCGATACTGTTAACAAACAGATTCGCAAGCTAAAAGATCTTGAAAAGCGCATGGCAAGTGGCGAACTTGAAAAGCGCTACAGCAAGCTTGAAGTTCAGCGCTTCCAGGAAGAAATCGATATGCTCAACGAGCGCTACGGTGGTATCAAGAATATGACCGAACAGCCAGTTGCAGTTATCGTTACTGACATGATTCAGGACAAGAACGCAATCAAGGAAGCTAAGACTCTTAACATTCCAGTATTTGCAATCGCTGATACAAACACCGATCCTACAACTGTAGATTATCCAATTCCTGCTAACGATGACGCCATCAAGGCAGT
>JAZNRZ010000006.1:0-10290 GCA_045590975.1 Candidatus Nanosyncoccaceae bacterium
TTGGTTGGGTCCCCGCCGAGGAACTGGATAGTCTTGGTCTTACTGAAGCTTTATGTAAGGCCGCCAGAGACGCCGTCAGCCAGATTAATGCCGAGTTTGACGAAGTAATTATCGACGGCACGATAAACTTTTTACGAGGCACAGAGCATGAGGATATTTGCCAGATAAAGCCAAAGGCAGATTTGCTCGTGCCTGAGGTTTCCGCTGCTTCTATTATTGCTAAGGTTTCCCGCGACCACTACATGTATGAGCTCGCCGAGAAATATCCTAACTATGGCTTCGAAAAACACGTGGGCTATGGCACCGCCGCTCATAAAAAGGCGATTGAGGATTTTGGCCTTTGCCCAGAGCATCGCAGAAGTTTTAGACCAATCGCGCAGTTCGCTAAGCTAGAGAAAGATCCAAAAGTCCAGAAGAAACACAAAGAAAAAGCCGCCGAGGCTGGCAAGCATGCCGAAGATATCGTGGCTGAGGCTTTGCGTAGGCGTGGTCATAATATTATTGCGCGTAACTGGCGCACGAAGTTCTGCGAGATTGATATCGTTAGCTCTTACAACAATACTGTTTATTTTACAGAGGTGAAGTATTGCAGAAATACGGCAAAATCTAGCGGTTTGGACCGCATAGATGATAAAAAGCTTGAACAGATGCGTTTTTCGGCCGAAGCCTACGTTGCTTCGAGCACACTTAAATGCCAGGTAAAACTGGCCGCCGCCGAAGTCTCTGGCGATAACTTTAGAATTACAAAGTTCGTAATCCTAGACTAATCTTCTAGGCCAACCGTCGGCTCGGTCGGGCAATTTACGAGCACAGCCTGCATGGCATGCTTTTCTTCTGGGGTTACCCAAAGTCGGTACTTGTATTTTACAGATATCTGACGCGCAACATATTCGCATCGGAAGCTTTCGTTTGACGGAAGCCACGTAGCTGCATCGCCGTCAGATTTTTCTTGGTTTGCCGGGCCATCAACTGCAAGAAGATTTAATGGATCCTGACTAATTTCATAGCGAGTTTCCTCGTCCATTAAATATGCGCCTGTCGACCAGGCATTGCTTAGAGCAACAACATGGTCAATCTGAACTTCGCTAGACGTTTCCTGACCACGCGTAAATTCGATTGTTTTGCCAGTATACGGATCCTCAAGTGTTCCAGATTGAACCTTGCAGCCCTTTGAGACAATATTCTTTAGGTCTCGAGCTAAAACTACCTCGCGCGTATTGCAACCAGAGGCAGTCGTACCCCAGTTATCGTAAAAGAGTTTACGATAGTATTTCTCGGTCGTGTTCTTTTCTTTTACAGCCAAATCCTCTAGAACATCGCGCGCCAAAAAGGAATCGGCGGTCGTCTGAAACTCTTTCATTTCCGGCAAATCTACTTGGGAAGCGCCAAAAAAGTTGTAGTTTTCGCCCGGGATAAAATTCTTGTACATATCTGGATTCATAACCAGATACGCCACAAAGGCAGCCAAGCCACCTACGACCGCCAAAACTCGCCTAAGTCTCCTCTTGGCCTTGCTTGCCATGGACTAGTAATTCTCGGCGCTAATTTCGAAGTAAGCCTGAGGATGCTTACAGACTGGGCATTCTTTTGGAGCTTCTTTGCCAATATGGATATATCCACAGTTGCGGCACTTCCAGACAGCAACACCATCACTTTCGAAGACGATACCCTTCTCTATCTTTTCTAGAACACGACGGTAGCGCTCTTCATGATTAGCCTCGATCTTGCCAACCTTTTCGAAGAGTTCTGCAATCTCGTCAAAACCTTCTTCGCGAGCTTCAGCTGCGAACTTTACATACATCTCGGTTTCTTCGTAGTTCTCGCCCTCAATAGCTTCGTTAAGGTTAGAGATTGTGTCCTTTACCTCGCCACCTTTGAGCAATTTGTACCAGATTTTGGCATGCTCTTTTTCGTTGTCACTAGTTTCTTCGAAGATAGCAGCTAGCTGTTCGTAGCCCTCTTTCTTGGCCTTGCTTGCAAAGTAGCCGTATTTTACACGTGCCTGGCATTCGCCCGCAAAAGCAGCATTCAAGTTAGCCTCGGTCTTAGTTCCGCTCAAATTCATATCACCTCCATGTTTATTCCTTTATTTTATCACGCTATTAGTTTAAGACTTCCAGCATAAGCGTTATACTCTGTTATACTAGTGATATGGGAATTGAGAGGGTAATAGATACCAGTATTCATGAGGATGATCTAGAGGAAAAAGCTGTAGAGTTTTCTCTCCGTCCGACTACTTTTGACGAATACATTGGTCAGACCAGGCTCAAGACTAATCTTAAACTCGCCATTGATGCCGCCAAGAAGCGTGGAGACGTTCTGGATCACGTTCTATTGTTTGGCCCTCCAGGTCTTGGCAAGACTACGATGGCAGGTGTCATTGCACACGAGATGAACGCAAACTTCCGTGTTACTTCTGGCCCTAGTATTGAGAAAGCCGGAGATTTGGCAAGCATTCTTACTAACCTTGCCGATGGCGACGTTTTGTTTATTGATGAGATTCACCGCCTTCGCCGCGCTGTAGAAGAAATCTTGTATTCCGCGATGGAAGATTACAAGCTGGATATTGTGATTGGTAAAGGCCCTGCCGCCAGAAGCGTACGTCTAGATTTGCCGAAGTTTACTATTATTGGCGCTACAACTAGAACTGGCGCGCTTGCTGCTCCACTTCGCGATCGTTTCGGGCATCAGTTTAGGTTGGAATATTACCAAGAAAAAGACATTCAGAAGATTATCGAGCGCTCTGCGGGGCTTCTAGAAACCAAGATTGAGCCAGATGCTTCCAAGATGCTTTCGACCCGTTCTCGCTTGACTCCACGCATCGCAAACAGATTACTGAAGCGCGTAAGAGATTATGCCGACGTTAACTCTGATGGAATTATCGACACTGCTACCGCGACGGCCGCATTAAAGATGCTAGAAGTCGACGAATTAGGCCTAGATCCAGGCGACAGAAACATGCTCAAGCTCATGATTGAGAAATATGACGACAAGCCAGTCGGCCTCAATACAATCGCTGCTCTTACAGGTGACGAAGCCAGCACAATCGAAGATTTCTACGAGCCTTATCTCATGCAGCTTGGTTTTATCCAGCGCACGCCAAAAGGTCGCGTCGTAACGCAGGCCGCAAAAGATTTTATCTTGAGAAGTTAAAAATATCCCCTAATCAAGGGGATATTTTTAGGCGAATAGACCGCGTTTTTTGCTATCTCGGAATTGTTCCATAAGATCTTTTTGCTTCTTCGAAAGCTTCTTTGGAATCTCGATATTGATTGTAACAATCTGAGGACCGCGTTCTTCGGAGCCGACACGTGGAGCGCCATGGCCATTAAGTTTGAAGTTTGTACCTGGCTGAGTACCAGCTGGAACTTTCATCGTAACCGTACCATCAACAGTCTCGACGTCAACTTCTGTACCAAGAACTGCATCAACCATAGGAATTGTAACTTCAGATAGAATAAGGTTACCTTCGCGAGTCAAAGTCTTATGCGCACGAACGCGAATTTCGACATAGAGATCGCCACGCTGACCACCTTCTTGTGGAGCTGGACCACCACGACCATTCAAGCGAATGCTCTGACCATCATAGATACCGGCAGGGATTTTAAGAGAGATTTCTTTACCATCAACGCTGACTTTCTTCGTAACGCCAAAGATTGCTTCGTCGAAGTCGATTGTGCAAGTGGTTCTATAATCGCGACCACGGCGAGCACCACGGAAGCCGCCACCCATACCAAAGAGAGAGCCAAGGATATCTTCGAAGCCGCCGCCACCAAAGTCGAAGTTGAAGCTCTGGCCACCATAATTAAAGCCTTCGAACGGATTACCACCAGCGGAACCTGCACCGCCCATACCAGCATGACCAAATTGATCATAGCGAGCACGTTTTTGCTTATCGCTAAGAACAGAATAGGCTTCGTTTGCCTCTTTGAATTTTTCTTCAGCTTCTTTGTCGCCAGGATTTTTGTCTGGATGATATTTTACAGCAAGTTTACGAAACGCCTTCTTAATTTCATCGTCAGAAGCGCCTTTCGAAACACCAAGAACCTCGTAGTAATCTCTCTTACTCATATCAACAGATTATAGCATTTAGCACTCTATGGTGCAAGAGTGCTAATGTTCGGCAAGCTACCGCTTTATACCATCACAATAATACCGACAACGATTAGAATCGCCGACAGCATATATCTAAAAACAGCCTGCTTTGACATTTTTTTAATCTTGATGAGTCTTGGGAACATCTTCGAAACTGCGAAGGTAATAAAGAGCGACACAAACAGACTAGAGGCGCGGCCAACAGCACTAAAGAGTGCAACTACTGGTGTCAAGATTAAGCCGAGCTTCGCCAAGGAATCGGCTATACCCCAGGTGATATTTTCTATCATCGCGAGACCATAGTTTACCTTCTTTTTCTTGCCATGAATAAACACCTTGCCAAGCGCACCGCGCCAACCTTCAAACAATACCGCGGCAACAATCATAGCGACCAAGCTACCAATCTGGAAGAAGAAGAAAGTTTGGCCAAACAAAACTAGGTTTGTCGTGCCGCCACGATTCAAGAAATAGACATAGACAACATCAGAAAGCATCGAGAAGAAGATAGAGATTAGCGTAATTCCTGCCACTCTAAAATCTGGAGTATGTTTCTTCTTGCCGTTACTCATTAGAGCCACAACACAGGCGCCAGCCATAATAAAGAGGAAGCCGAGCGACTGACTAGAATTAATCTTTTCATTTAACATCACAACGCCAAGGCCAAGCGAAATCAGAGGCCCAACCTGACTGAAGATCGTAATATCAACCGTATCGCCTTCTCTTAGAGCTTTTAGATAAAAGACACTACCGATGACATTTATTACGCCCGCTAGCATCAAGCCAAGAGCATCCATTGGAGTGACCATAAAGACGGAGCGACCAAAAATCAGAAGGAGTACTATTAGCGAAATACAAAAAATCGGAATACGCGACAAAATAAACGCGCCCGCCTTTTTGCGCTGAAATTCATTATCTACGACATGGTTTTCAACATAGCTACCAATTCCGTAGAAGATAGCTGCCACAACTGGCAAAAGTACCCACAGCATAAGATTATTTTAGCATAAGCGCTACCAGTTTTGCCAGGAAGGACTATTTGCCCCGAGCAACCGCGTCAGGATTAAAATCATTACAAAAGTCCGTGCTTGCCTTAAAATCGAAAAGCTGAGCAAATAGCCTCTCTAGCGACAGGCAGCCAACAAGTTTCTTTTTACTATCTATTACGAGTGCATAATTCTTTTCGCTTCTTAGGAAGGCCGAGAAGATTTCTTCGACAGAATAGTCATCGCGGATAAACAAGATATCTTTGTCGAGATACGGGTCAATAGTGCTATTCTCTGCCACCTTCTCAATATCAAAAACATTCGAATGAATTAGGCCGTCAATCTCGCCAGTTTTTAGAAGCACTGGGAAAGTTTTTGCGCCAGTCAAAAAGAGATGATTTAGAGTAAAGAGACTAAGTTCATCAGTCTCGTGCAGGATAGTCATTTTTGCCTTTGGCTGCATCAAATCACGCGCTGTAAAATCCTTGAAAGATAGAATCGTTAGAAAGATTAGCTGCTGCTGTTCACTCAGAATATTATCTGGGGTACGCTTTAAGATAGATTCGAGATCGCGCTTGTTTTTAGGAGTATAGGGGATTGTCTTTTTTGGCGCACGGAATCTTTCCAGCTTGGGATCAAGCGCGCGAACAAGCTTAGACATTATCCTATAAAACAGTGGCGGCATTTGATATAATTTTAGCATGAATAAGTTTACTGCACTCATCATCATTCTCGTACTAGGCGCATTTGGTGGATTTGTAGCTTGGTCAACCATTAACGCTCAAAAAAATACAGCTCCGGACTATAGCATCTATGATACGAGCAAGCTTATTACCGGCAACGATGACGAGAACGGTAACGGCGGAATCGCAGACCACGTTCGTGGCAAAGAAGATTCCAAGGTCGTAGTCATCGAATACGCAGATTTCCAGTGCCCAGGATGCGCCGGAATGATGCCCCATGTCGACAATCTTTACAAGAAATATGGCGATCGCGTCGCATTCGTATTTAGAAACTTCCCTCTTACTATGCACACAAATGCTCGCGCAGCATCCGCAGCAGCAGAAGCCGCAGGTTTCCAGGGTTATTACTGGGAAATGTACGAAACTTTGTTTACTAACCAAAACTCTTGGAGCGAAAAGACTAGCGAAGCTCGCACAAGCGCATTTGTAGAGCTATTTGCAGGCATCGCTAAAGATGGCGACGTCGAGAAATTCCGCAATGACCTATCCAGTGAGAACATCAAGAAAAAGATTGATTTTGACTACAATCTAGGCAAAGAAATCGACAAGGTTAGCGCAACGCCTTCCATTTATGTCAACGGCGAGCTCGTAGAGCTTACAAGCGGCATGACTTTTGATGATGTTGAAAATGCAGCCGGTCAGCTCATCGAAGAAAAGCTAGCAAATACCAGCGAAGAAGCTATCGAAGAGACCAGCGAAGAATAATTCTTAAAAACACCGGGCAAAACGTTCGGTGTTTTTTTGGTGTTTTTTAGAACAACAAAAAAGAGCTCGAATGAGCTCTTTGGACTACATTTCGATGTATTCGTTCCAGCGAAGTGCGTCCTCCACTCGCAGCGTCCCCTTACGGCTACGCTTCTTCATGGTTCATTCTCCTTATTAATGTATGCTCTAAAACGACCTTTGTCCCCTTAATTCCGATATTCGGAAATGAGCATAACTAAGAGTATATCAAAGATTTGATTTTTTGTCAATACTTATGCTTATTTATAGCATTTTCACCCCTGTTATGCCGTAATATGCTTTTGCTTTATTTTGGGGTGATTTTTGACGATTTTTAGCGATTTTTAGCGATTTTTCAAAGCCAAACGAATACGCTCTTCGACAGACAAATTCTGGTCAATTCCTTCAAGGGCCTTAGTAGCATCTGCGAGCTGAAAGCCGAGCGCCATAAGAGCTTCTAGAGCCTCGTCGTTAGCTGGAAGAGTATTGGTTTCTGGATCACTCTTTCTGCCATAATAGGTAGGCAAACCAACCTTCTCCTTTAGATCAACGATAACGCGTTCTGCAGATTTCTTACCTACGCCGCTTGCCTTAGAGATATATCCCGCGTCTTGGTTCGCAATAGCATTACGAACTTCTTCATAGCTACCGAGAGATAGAATCGCCATGGCAGCTTTTGGGCCAATACCCTGGACGGTTATTAGAAGTTCAAAAAGCTTCTTTCCGGCCAAAGCCGTAAAACCAAACAGTTCTTCGGACTGCTCGCGAACATGGTGATAAGTATAGAGTTTTACTTCGTCGTTTAGAAGCAAAGAATCAAAATCTGGAACAGTTAGAGTAACTTCATAGCCAACACCATGAACATCAATAATTACCGAATTCGCAAACTTCTCTGCAACGCTTCCTTTAATGTGTGCAATCATAGTTTTATTCTACACTAGAGATAGCCAGCGCGGGTCATCATTGCATGAGTAATTGCGGCCGCCAAAGCATCAGCTGCATCATCTGGGCGAACAATATCTTTCATGTTTAAGAATTGGCGCACCATTTCCTGCATCTGCTTCTTGTTTGCCCTTCCATAGCCAGTCATGGTTTGCTTAATCTGAAGCGGAGTATATTCAAAGGTTGGCAAGTTATGTTGCTTCATAACCAAAAGGACTACACCGCGAGCTTCAGCAACACTGATACCAGTTGTAATGTTTTGATTAAAGTAGAGTTTCTCAATCGAGACTTCATCTGGCTTCGTCTCTTCGATAATCTGATTAAGCGAATCGTAGATATCTAGAAGTCTGTCTCCAAGAGGAGTGTGTGGTGGCGTAGCGATAACGCCAGCAGTGACCATCCTAGGCTTTTTATGCGTTGTAAAAGACACAACACCAAAACCACAGATGCCCGTTCCTGGATCAATGCCTAAGATTCGTTTGGTCGACATGCTTTAATTATAGACTATATCTGTTTGAAGTTTCTTCTGACGAGGTTTTCCTCTTTGAAGTTTAACTAAGATTTTCTTGACTAGCTTCAGAATATCTTTACGGTATTGAAAGATTACATATACCAGCCCAGCAACAATCGCGATTATTACCATTCCATAAGCGATGAATCTTTTTGGCGCCGAGTAGCTTTCTTTGCTAACGCTGGTTGCTGGAGCATATTCGCTTGCGTCCGTAGTTTGAATCTTTCGGCAACGATTGGTTTCTGGATTGCGCTCGTAACCTTCGGCACATTCAGCGGGCGTAGTTTCTTGCTCTTCTTTCTTGCATCGATTTGTCTCGGGGTTTAGGAAATAACCCTCGGCACAAGTTTTGGTAGTGGTTGTTTCAACATTTTTACAGCGGCTAGTTTCGGGATTTAGATATTTCCCTTCAGGACAAGTTATCTCAGTTTCTCCTTCCACATTAACGCAGTTACCAGTATCTGGATTAATAACTTTCCCTTCTGAGCAGTTCTGGAACTCCTGATAAATATTCTCCGCACCGGGCGTCCTATTATAGCTAAGCTTCCATTCGTCGCCTATTTTTGCATAGCTTAGGCCAGCCTTTTGACCATGAGGATAATCCACGTTATCTATTAGCGTACCCTCGGCATCTATAAGTTCAATCAGGTTGCTGGTGGTTGGATTTTTAGTTAGGACTAGATTATCGTTTTTGTAGACAAAATATGCGCCTGGCAAAACTTCACCCTCTAGAGCATAGTTCTTGTTTTTGTAGCGGAGTAAGCAGCCCGAAATATCGTTTATCTCGTCGCTCGTGTTCTTCAGCTCAATAAACTGCTCACTAGAAGAAACCTCGTAGTAGCTATAGAGCTCGGTAAATTCTAGGTCATGACAAGTTGGTTCCATAGCTTCAGGCTCGTCTTCCTTGATGGCATTTTCGGCTATTTCTGGATAGTATTTCTCGGATACGAATTCACCGTCCACGAACTTCGCGGAATAGTTATCTTCTTCTGTAGCCGAGAATTTGGGCAGAGTTTTATCGCACATGATTTTACCCCAGCAAATCTCATCAATCAGTTCGCCCGATTGATAGAGACCCAATTTGCCAGCCGTAGAGGCTAAGCCAGAAGACGAGAAAGCATAGAGATATTTACCATCACTATTCTCGTATTGAGGGCTTTTTGCGAAGCCAAAAACCAGCGATTCCTCGACCATTGATTCGGAATCTACAAAAGAAATCCTGCCTGCTTCATTGCCATTGCTATTCGTATAGACAATCTCATAGCCTAATAGACGAAGCTCGGAGCCGTCACTTTTCCTGAGCTCGAAAAAGTCGTAATTCTGTGAGGAGTTATCATTCTTGTAGCCCACATTCATGGCATAGAAATAGAGACTAGGAGGGTCGGATTTTTCTGACAACTCGTCTGCAAATGCCGGCAAAAAGCTCGCCGCCGCCAGCACGATCACGGCCATTATTTTTGATACTAATTGCTTAAAATTTTTCCAAAAATCTTTCATGCCGACATCGTATTAATAAGGCATATTTTTTACAAGCTTTAGCACAATGTTTCTATCTTATGCTAGAATATAATCATGAGCGATTTAATGAATATCGCGATCATCTTTCTGGCTGGTCTTATACAATCTTCTCTCCAGCTTAGTTTTGGCGCTCTAATTTTGCTTTACCATTCCAGCATTTCGAAGCACTATAAAAAGACCACGCGTAGACTTTCCAGGAGCTATGTTATTGGCTGTGGCGTTATGAGTTTCTTAGCCGTAGGCTGCACCGCCTTCCTAATCTCCGTCCTTAACCAAGGCGCCATGAGCACACAAACGTTGATTGTTCTAATCGGAGCATTGCTAGCAAGCGCGCTTATCATGTGGTTCTTCTATTTCAAAAAAGGCGACCGTACTGAGCTTTGGCTTCCACGTTCGTTTGCTAGATTTATCTCTGGAAGAGCCAGAAAAACCAACGATCCGATCGAAGCATTCTCGCTTGGCGTAATTAGCTCCTTTGCCGAGATGCCGATTAGTCTTGCGCTATATATCACATCTGCAAACGCAATCTTGCAGCTTAATGGTTCGCTACAGGTTGCTGGGCTTATAGTATTTGCGGCGCTCGCAATCTTGCCGTTAGTCGTTCTCAAGATTCGTATGAAGACCGGTCGCAATGTCGTAGATGCTCAGCGTTGGCGCGTGCAAAATAAAGCGTTCCTAAAGATCATTTCTGGTATTGGTTTTATTACCTTGGCCGCAACAATTTTTAGCTTTTGGGTGATCTAAAATGGACGAGGAAAGAGAGTTTTACAATTAT
>JAZNRZ010000007.1:0-42251 GCA_045590975.1 Candidatus Nanosyncoccaceae bacterium
ACGGCGTTTGAACTTAGACGTATCAAGATCACCACCAGGTTGCATATTGGCAGGATTTTTTACAGTGGGATTATTAACGCCCACATTTGGAGCTGAACCATAAGGGTTCGCATAAGGATTAACCGAATTCGGATTCATAACAAAATTATATAAAAGCTAAAGCGATTTCGCAAGGCAACTATTTACTAAAATCTTTGTCGATAACGGTGATTTCGTTCTTTAATTCATTCAAATCTTTTTCAATTTCTTGAGCCAAAGAATTGAGCTTTTTATAACGATCAGCTGCTTCGTCAAGCTGAAATTCGTCCGAATAAAACCAGTCGACACCAGCTTTAAGCTCGTCAATCTTTTTGCTAATTTTCTTATTGTCGCTGTTTGCTGCCATAAAATCCTTTCTAATTCCTATCCTTAATTTCTTTAATTTCTGCCTTAATCATCTTCTTATTTGTTGTAATACCTACAACACTTCCTACGTCGAGCTTGCCGCTAATCATCGCGTAACCTCGCTGCAAAACCTTCTCAGGATCAAACTGTTCAAGAATGCGCAAAATACCCTCAATATCTCTTTGAAATGTTGTAATCTTTACATCAATTTGACGCTTCGCTTCAAGCTTCAAATCTCTGATTTCCCTGTATTTTTCATCGATTCTGGTATTGAGCAAATTATTTATACGCTGGATGTTTCCCCAACTTGCATCGATAATTTCGTTCTTGTCTCTAGACAGCATCTGGGCCGCATTACTTGGCGTCGAAGCCACAACGTCAGCCGCCAAATCGCAAAGGCTTTCGTCAATTTCATGGCCAATACCCGTAATAACCGGAATCTTACTGGCCGCCACAGTGCGAACCAACTTCTCATCGTTAAACACCGCAAGATCATCGGCGCTACCACCACCACGAATCAAGGCAATCACCTGCACTTCGCTACGCTCGTTAAAATATTGCAAAGCACGAATAATCTGATCGGCCGCAACCTCGCCCTGCACCTGCGTATGCGCTACCTGGACCTTCAAGCCACCCCAACGCTCGTTCAAAATCTTGCAAAAATCTGCATAGCCTGCCGCCTGCGTGCTAGAAATCACGCCAATTTCACTAATCTCACTCGGAAGTGGGCGCTTACGCTCAGATTTAAACAGGCCTTCTTCAGACAACTTCTTTTTGAGTAGCTCCAAGCTCTTCTTGATACTCCCTTCACCAACTGGCACAACTGCCTGAACCGTCAAAGAAAACTTGCCCCACTTCGTAAGTTTAGGCAAAGCGCGAATTCTAACTTTCATTCCATCTTCAAGCGGGAAACGGAGCGAAAAAGCCATCATAAAACAGCCTACGCTAGACTCAGTATCCTTCAAATCAAAGAATACATACTTACCCTGATTAAGCTTAAAGTTTGCAACTTCACCCTCGATAATTGCACCCGTGAAGGCGTTTTCAATAATCTGGTTACAAATTGCCTGAAATTCTGTAACTGAATATACGACAGGATTATCCATCTTAGGCCTTCGTTTCAGCTTCTTTTGTTTCAGGCCTAGAAGCCTCTTTGGCCTTTTCTTCTGCTGGCTTTTCCTTAACGAAATGAGCTTTTTGCTCTTCTAGAGATTCTCTGGCGGCATCAGCTTTCAAAGCCTCCTCCTCTTTACGGCGGCGCTCTTCTTCTTTGCGCTCCATTTCGCGTACCTTACCAACATCAAAGCGACTATCGCTAGACATAAGCGCCTGCTGGTAAAAACCTAGGCCGCTCATAATCGTGAGCGTCAAAACTACGATACGAGTCACAATAACTACAATCGTTGCAATCGAAAGATCTACGCCAGTAGCCACCAAAACTGCCACGAAAGCACCTTCGTAACCACCAAGGCCACCAGGCGTTACCATAACCGTACCCACAACACTAGCCACACCTTCGGCAATCATAATCTGAGGCAAAATCTCTGGATGACCAAGCGCGCAGCCTACAACCCAGTAAGTCGCAAGTTCCAAGAACGAGAATACGAAGCCCCAAATAATCGGCTTCTTCAAGATATTCTTATCTCGCATGAGTGCTAAATAGTCCGAACGCATATCTGTAAAGAATCGCTCGACATTCTCGCGCGTAAAGCTTCTCTTCTTGGCTGGTTTTTCTGGATTATTAGCCCTATTCTGATTCTTACGCCTCTGCCATTTATCTGCGAGATTCGCAAGCTTGTTCTTCAAGAAATCAACATTCTTCTGTTTTCTAAGAACAAGAACAGCAACAACAATCAAAAGCTGGATACCCGCTGCAATGCCACCAGCAAGCCACAAATACCAACCATTTCCAGGGCGGACACAGCCCGCAATCAGTACAATAATAATCGCGATCATTGTCTGGACGGCATTACCAACCGCGCAAATTGCATAGCGAAGGCCATGAATAAAGCTCACCTGACCAGCCGAAACCTCAAGCTCACGAAGGCGCCAGATTAGATATGCTAGGCCACTCATACCACCGCTTGGCATCGTGTGGTTCACAAAGTTAATTTCGAGCGAAATTCGCGTTAGTTTTAGATTGCTAACCTTCATTTTTCTGCGCTGTTTCAAGAACGAAAAATACATCTGACCGGCCGCAAAATACATCATAAACTGCTCTGGAATCAAAAGAAGAAGCACCCAAATATTCAATTCCCTAAAGGCATCGACAGTTGCCTGGAACATTGTCATTTCCCGGCCATCGATCGTAACGACCTCAGAAAAAGTGCTATAACCAATTACTACCACCAAAATAAGGGTGACAGCACTAAGAATCTTCTTAAACATGATAAAATTATAACATATGATTTTTATGCTAATTTTAGGTCGCGAACCAAAATTATCCCTCGTTGAGCTTGAGGCGCTTTTTGGTAGCGAAAATGTCAAAAAAGTAGCACCAGAAATTGCACTCGTCAAAACAGACAGTCTTAATCTTGAACATCTTGGCGGTTCTATCAAAGCCGGAAAAATCCTTGAAGAATCCGTCACGGATTATCTCGCCAAACTTCCAGAAGGCAAAATCACCCTCGGCGTCTCAGACTATTCCGCCAAAGCCAACAAAAAATCCAGCTGGGCACTTGCACTCAAATACAAGAATCTTCTCAAGCGCCATGGTCGCAATGTTCGCCTAATACCGAACAACGACGGTCCAGTTCTTAGCTCCGCCGCATCCCATCACAACCAACTCGGCGAGAAACTAAACCACATCGAAATCCTAAAATTCAACAATCATCTCGCCGTTTCTATTGGCACGCAAAATATCACTGCCTATGCCAAGCGCGACCGCGAACGTCCAGCCCGCGATGCTTTCGTTGGCATGCTTCCACCAAAGCTAGCTCAGATTCTAATCAACATTGCCGTTGGCGAATTCAAGAAAGAGAATCAAGACCAAAAAGATCTCGTCGTTCTTGATCCATTCTGTGGCACTGGCGTTGTTTTACAGGAAGCCACCCTCATGGGCTATTCTGCCTATGGCACCGACCTTAGCGAAAAGATGATTTCTTATTCCAAGAAAAACATGGATTGGCTCACTAACCGCACGCCGGAATTACAAGAAAAAGATGCGCCAAAGCTATATCTAGAGCCAGGCGATGCTACTAATCATAGCTGGAATCTTGCCAAAGTTAACTGTATTGCCAGCGAAATTTACCTTGGCCACCCGCTATCGCAAGCGCCAAGCGGCATCAAACTAAAGGAATACCAGCAGTCCACAAAAGCCCTCTTAACCAGCTTTTTGAAGAATATTGGCGCTCAAATTGCCTCCGGAACCACACTCTGTCTAGCCACTCCAGCTTGGCTACGTCCAAATGGGCACTATGAAGGGGTAAATATCCTTGACGAAATCGAGAAACTTGGGTATAATACCCTTCAGTATAAGCACGCAGCGAGTCAAGACCTTCTCTATTACAGAGACGGACAGATCGTTGCGCGCAAATTATTAATTTTAAGGAAACAGTAGTAGTATGTCACATGTCAAAGCTGGCGGTACCAGCAAAAACCTACACAACAACGCTGGTCAGCGCCTAGGCGTCAAGCGTTTTGGTGGTCAGACCGTTCGCACTGGCGAAGTACTCGTTCGCCAAACCGGCGCTACGAAGATCGCTGGCCCAGGCACGTTCATGAGCCGCAACTTCACCATCCATGCTGCAATCGATGGTAAAGTCGTCTTCGTTAAGACCAAAAAGAATCACTTCTCAGGTAAAAGCGTTCCACGCACTCGCGTAGAAGTTCACGCAGCCTAAGTAAAAAATAAAGCCCGTAAGGGCTTATTTTTTATTCTTTAATTTCGACGCTTACTGCTGCATGATCCGAAACGAGCTCTTTATGAACCTCAAAGTTACTCCATTCAAGATCATTCGATATAAGAATATGGTCACAAGCTACATCTTTTACAAACTTTAGATTCATTAATGTCTGCTTCGTGCCAGTCTCGGCCGTCAAATCTTTCAAGAAGTCAAACTCGCGCATTGCTGGCGCCGCTGCCTCAAGATTCAAATCACCGCAAAATACCAACTTATTATCTATATCACGAATCAAATCTGCTAGCCTGTGTGCGCATTCAACCGAAACTTCATTGCCAAGCGGATTCGTCTGCCAGTAGCCATGATGCGTTACAATCGTAAAACCATTTTCTAGCTTCGCAATAATTGCACCATAACCCTGTTTTTCAACCTGCGCATGCCACTCCTTAACATAATTCATCTCGTTACTATAAGTACCGTGAATCCATGGCGTCTCGAAGCTTACGATTGGAATCTTGCTCAAGATTGCATTGCCTTGCTCAATAACCGCCGCGCCATCAAGCATACGGACACCCCAGTTAGACTGACGCACCTCATAATCAAAACCGCCGGCCTCTTTCAAGACGTCAACCGTATCCGCAAAATGCGCGAGATGATCTGGCGCCTCTGCGCTCCAAACCGCCTCCTGAAGACAGACTACATCATAATCGTTTTCTCTTAGGAACCTCGACAACGCACCCTTCATGCGTCCAGTCCAAACATTTAACTGCAATATCTTCATATTTACCTCCTTATAACTTGGAAATCTCAAGTAGCGCCCATTCTACCGGCATCCAGATATCCGTAATACCAGAACTCTTGGTCATCATATCTGCTTCCGCAATAATCTTTAATGCCTGAACAGGCTTCTTGTTTTTACCATCAATCAACTTAATACATTGACCAGCCATTGTACCAATAATCAGTGGTGCCGCAGATCTAGATTCTATCTTGCGAAGCTTCCTGATAGCATCCGCACCACGCCCAGCGTAAGCATCCTGGAAGGGCTTACAGTTTTCAAACTTATCTCGAGTCTTTTCCTCGGTTGTTATAAACTCTTCAACCTCGATATCCTTACAAGCAAAGACATTCTTTACGTAGGCAAAAGTCTTATTCAGTTTATCGTTTACGACGACTACATTAAAGCTCGTATCAGCATAATCTGGCAGTTTCTCGAAACACTCCGACTTCAAGCTTAAATCTTTGATCAAAATCTTTCGCCCGGAGCCATCATCGAACAAACTAACACCTCTAAATATCGAATCCAAATCAGATAGATCAATATTCTCGGCCTCAACCACCTCGTAATCATCTCCGAGAATACGTTTAGCGGTTCGCATCATCGCCTCTCGGTCCGTACCGTGAAGTATCTTAATCGGCATTACTTAGTCTCCTTGTATCCAGGCTGGCATTTCGGACAAAAATGCGTACCACGTCCAGCTACTCGAATTTTTAAAATATTTGTTCCACAATGCGTACAGGCTTTGCCATCGCGTCTAAAAACTTGTGCAAACTTATCCAAATAATTTCCACGCGAGCCGTCAGGCTTCACATAGTCCTTCATGGTCGAGCCGCCAGACTCAATCGCACGCGCCATAACATCACGCGCGGCGACTAACAATTCGTCAGATTCCGCACGCGTCAAAGTTCCAGCATTTCGTCCAGGAAAAACTTTGGATTTAAAACAAGCTTCGTCGACATAAATATTTCCAAGCCCACAAATTAGCTTTTGGTTTAATAAAACCGCCTTAATTGACGTATTTTTATGACGATTTAACATTTCATAAAAATCATCTTCGCGCATATCCCAAGGCTCAGGCCCAAGTTCGCTCAAAAACTTATCGTTTTCAAGATCTTTTTCGGACATAATTGCCAAGAAACCAAACTTCCTAAGATCATTAAAATACAGATGCGAACCATCTTCAAACTCAAAATAAACCCTCGTATGACAACTCGGCATCTCAGCAATAAAGTTACCATCTGGGTGACCAGCCGCAAAACGCCCATCCTTATCAACATATATCATCTGGCCAGTCATACGCATATGACCAAGGATAGTTCGTCCGTCATCTAGCCTAAGAAGTAAAGCCTTGCCCTCACGGTCAATTTTTACGAATTCCCGCCTCTGTAAGCTACCGCTCTCACCCCTGAAGCTTTTTTCGCACAAAACTTTACATTGAACAATTTTTTTGTTCAATATTAACCCCTGTAACCCACGCCTTATCGTCTCAATTTCTGGAAGTTCCGGCATCAGTTTCCCCGCTCTCAAGCTATGCCATGTACAAAGAGTAGATAGTAAGCCAAGCCATTCTTAAACATATGAACCAACATGCCACCCCAAATCGTTCCCGTATATTCACGGATCAAACACATAACTAGACTCATCGAAGCAACCGATACAGCAACATTAACCTGTAGATGTACCACACCGAACAAAACGGACACTAAAAGAATTGCTGGCCAAGCAGAAATCCTTAGTCGTAGTTTGCCATATAGCCAACCACGGAAGATGATTTCTTCTGCTATCGGAGCAATCACGACAAGCGCAATAAATGCCATCAACATATCTGTTGTACCAGATATATTCTCGTAGCCAACTTCCTGCTTCTGCTCCCAGTCAACGAATGGCAATAGCCACTGCATAATCGCAGTAATTACGAATGCAATAATCAAAGACAAAACAAAACCCACTAGCGCCAAACCAATATCTGTCCAGGTAAGCAGACCTCGAAGACCCAGCTCATCGCGCGTTGTTTTCTCTTTCAAAACAAGCCATGGCAGGAATATCGTAACCGCAAGACAGACGACATAGATAACCGCAGAGAGAATCGTCTCGAAAGTTGCGTTATCGACAAACTGTACACCAAATACACGGTTCAAAATAATCAAAGCGCCCATAACAAGATATTGCGAACCAAACAACGCTATGGCCACCCATGCAGATAGAAGGAGACATCTTAGAACCCCAAGACCAATCTTCCAACCTTTGCTCTTCTTTTCTTGCTTACGCCACTTTTTCTTTAGCTCACGAATCTTTGCATAGTAGCCTGTTTCAACCTCTTCTTCAGCAGAAACTTTTACAACAACTTTCTCTTTTAAAACTACAGAAACAACCTTCCCTGCAGGCTTATTATCAGTCCCTAGTACTTTGTCTGCTTTCTTTTTCTTTACAGAATGTTTCGTCGTTGTCATATCTCCTCCCTACCTTTGCATAAGACGCATTACATCGATTACGGTCACGATCAAAGCTAAAACAATAATCGCCATAAATGCACAGCCAACAATCTTCTCTTCTTTCTCTTTCGTAAGCTCTTTCTTGCGTAGTTTAAAGATTGTAATTAGTAGCCATCTACCGCCATCAAGTGCAGGAATTGGCAAAACATTCATACAAGCAAGAGAGATCGAAATGATAGCCACCAAGAAGAATACGCTAGTTGCGCTATCGCTCACAAATGCAGGAAATAGTATTCCAATGATACCAACAGGACCACTCAAGCCATCAGTTGCCGATTTGAGCGCTTCAGAGCCTTCCTGACGCGTTTCAGACGCCGGACTTACCTGTTTTACTATTCCAGTCACCAAATTCACCAAAAGCGTCCCTACGCCCTTGAAAGTTTCCCCTGTCAACTGCAAAGTCAAACCTGCACCGACGATTGGCGCACTCCAAGTACTCCTATGTACAGATGAGCCACTAAGTACTGCACCAAAGAGATACTCCGAACCTTCTTCATTTAGTTTCACAGAAGCGCTTTTTTCTTCACCGTTGCGCTCATAATAGATCACGACGCGCTGACCAGGATACAGCTTCGTATAATCAGTAAAATCGCTAGGCATATTGATATCTTTTTCCATCGTGCCAGTAGTTGGACATGGTGCGTTAACGCATACGACGCCCATATCACGACCAATACGCTTAATAGTATCACCCTCCTGAAAGCCAGCGTTTGCAGCAGGACTATCAGGTTTAATGGCACTCAGGACAACCGGAGACGTTACTACTATGCGGCTATCTGAAGCAATCTCGAACTGGTTATCCAAAAACTGCGGCATACCCGTAATGGCCAAAACCGTTAAAATCACAAAGGCAATTAGCCAGTTTGCAGCAACACCACCAAACAGGATCTTAGTCTTTCCCCAGTAACTAGCGCGACCGAAACTACCCTTTTCCTTAGCAGCATCACTTTCACCCTTCATCTGGCAAAAACCACCGATCGGCAACCAGTTCAGAGAGATAACCAAACCTTCACCAGGCATCTTTTTCCATTGCTTCTTTGGAATACGTTTCCACTTTCCATCAACCTTGCGCCAACACAAAGCTCTTGGCGGGAAGCAGATACCAAATTCTTCTACCTCTACCCCGTTTTTTCTGGCCATCAAGAAGTGACCAAACTCGTGCGCTGTTACCAAGAACACGAGCATAAATAAACCTACAATAACTCCAAACAATACACTCATTATTCTTTAATTGTAGCACAGCATTTTTCAATTAGCATAAGCCTTGAAAAGCTACCCTAAACATAAGCATAAATGCTATAATATATAGCAAATATTAACCATAAGGAATAATTAATGAATAAGAATATCATTAAAACAATTCTTGGTATTGCCATGATGGTATTTGGTGCAGTCTGCATCCTTGCCGTTTTCCTTCCTTGGATTTCGGTTAGCTTCATGGGACAATCAGCCGACGCTGGCTTCTTTAGCGCAAGCGCTGGCGGCCAAACACAATCCTTTACTGGCGAAGAAGGCTTCCCTATTGCCTTCCCGATCCTGTTAATCGCAGGTGGCGCTATTAGTATTATTAGTGGTGCCCTATATGGCTTCGCCAAAAATATCAAAGCTAGCGTTACTGCGGGTATCGCTCTAGTTGGCGGTCTAGTTTCCCTAGGCACAGCTATTGCTTTCAATGTCTGGTTCAATAACCAGCTAAATAGCTCGCTAGATTCTTCATCGGAATATGGCAGCCTCGTATCTGCTATGGCTAGCATGATTAAAGAAATGATCCACCCAGCCGTTGGTTTCATTCTTACTATCATCTTTGGCGCTCTTGGCGCAGTTAGCAGTGTCGCTGGCATTATTATTGACGTAATGAACAAAGGCCAAGCCGTAGCTCCAGTAGCGGCAGCTCCAGCAACAACAGTTGCAGCTCCAGCCGCTCCTGTAGCCCCAGTTGCACCAGCAGCGCCTGCAGCTCCAGTAGCTCCTGCTGAACCAGTTGCACCTGCTGCCCCAGCAGCTCCAGTTGAACCAGTTGCACCTGCTGCCCCGGCAGAACCAGCTGCCCCTGCAGCACCTACAGAACCAACAGCTCCAGCTGATACAACAACCCCTAGCGAGCCAACAGCTCCCCTAGCTTAATCTCGCGAAACTAAAAATATCCACAAATCACAGTGGATATTTTTTAGTTTTGTGAATCTTGAGGTAAACCTAAAAACCAGGCAAGTATTAATAGCTAGCTCTTTGGTAAAACAAAAAAATATCTGCATGTTTCTTTGCAGATATTTTTGTTTACCAAAGACTAGGCAATACTTACGATTTCAATCTTGGTATATTTCTGGCGGTGACCAATTTCTTTGTGGACACGCTTCTTAGAATGGTAACGAATGACGCGGAGCTTTTCACCGGCGACTTTCTCTTCTACGATCTTCGCCTTTACCTTTACTCCCTTAACTGTTGGTTCGCCGACAGTAGTTTTGTCGCCATCAATTACGAGCAAAGCGTCAAGAGCGAGATCTTTAGTTCCTTCCGGGAGGAGGTCCACCAGGAGGGTCTCTTTTTCAGCGACAACATACTGTTTGCCGCCAACCTTAATGACTGCTTTTTTCATAAAGACTATTTTAACAGATTACAAATAATTTTGCAAGCGAACCAGATAGCCATCTTGTCATTTACAACAAAAAAAGAACCTTAGCTACCCACTACTAAGGTTCTTTAAAACCCTATTCTGCTACCCATCTGCAGAACATTGTTTTACAAAGAAAAGATCAAAATTACGTTATTTGTAAAGATTCAAGCTATTTCTCAAGCTATATACAAGTTTTTAAAAAGAAGTTTTACAAATGTTTGTTTTTGCACAAAAGCTACAAATTACATCAGCTCGTTTGTTTATTCATTCTAGAATCATCTAGTATTACAGCTCGTATTTTTGTAACTCATTCCGATGAATTTTAACAAAAAATTAACTGCGAGATAAAAATTTATTGTTCTTCCTCACCGAGTTCTAAATGAACCTGAGTCTTCGCGGAATCCCTTACGCGAATACTCTAATCCCCCAGATTAAGCCCCCCCCCTAGTTACTTAATCTATTTATCTGATTTTTCAGACTTGTCTGTAGAAGCGTCATTATGAGGCTTACCACCACTCTTTGTAGTTTTAGCCATCTTATTTACTTCTTTCTGGCTGCGATACCAATAGGCACCACCAACACCAAGACAGACTACAGCGATAATTGCAGTTGCAATTTCGACTGGACCCGTATGAGGAAATTCTTGTGGTATGTTTGGTTTGTCACAAATTTCCGTAATTGTAATCGTAGATTGATCCGTATGTGTACCAGTAGTATCATCCGTTACGGAAATCGTATTTGGATAAGATGCCGTAGTACAATCAATCAAATCATATAGATTATCTTTTACTTTTACCTGATAGGTAATTGTTGCAGAAGCACCAGGACCATAAGTACCAGTGTTAATGCCATTTATACCAATCACGTCATCAAGTATGACACCATCCGGATTAGCATTGTTTACAAGCTTTGTGGTACCAGGAACAAGATCTACTTCACCCGGCAAATCATCACGGAAGGTTACATTTGTAAGATCTTTACTACCGTTGTTCGTGTAACGAATACGATAAGTAACTGTATCGCCAGGCTTAGCCTGAACATTCTTAGAGAAGTTTACGCCATCAAGCGAAGCTTCCTTAATAATTTGCGAATCAGCCTGCTCTGTATGGAACGTATAGCTAATATAGCCAGAATATTCCGCACAAGCACAGATCTTACCATTCATTTCGAGACTACCGATTAGAGCACCACCCCTCTTTGAATCAGTAGGAAAGATGTCGTTATCGTTCTCTGCGTTAGTGGCAAGCTTTTGGCCATTTGTTGGATTGTTATTGTGAAGCGTTACGGTTGCTTCGTCAAGAACAATCTTCATTTCCTTATCGGTTGGGTTGGCTAGGTTAAGGCTGTCAAAGACATAATCGCCTTCAGTTAGGACTACCTGACCATTATCGTTCCAATAATAAGTATTTGTATCGTTATTCCAGTGGAAGCTATCATAGGAGAACTGAGCACCAAGCTGAGCATCGTTCTGACCTGCAGCTACGGAAGCTGGAATCTTCATACGAACGCGCGTGTTGTATAGTGTGCCAACACCGCCACATTCACCCATGTCGGTATAACCTTCTGGGTAAGTGTAATTGTTGTTAATGAAGTATTCTGCTGCTTTAGCTTTTAGATTGCCAATCTGACTCATAGCGTCATTGTGGTAATAGACGCGTACTTCGTAAGTCTGACCAGCTTCTAGCCTCAAGGCTTCGCCGTCGTTAGAATACGTCTCGAAGTTCGCATTCGTATCGCTTGCGACACGTACGCGCACGAACTCAAGCTCGGATCCTAGACCTTCACCAAGACAGTCTTTGGTATTATCACCATCGACATAGTTGTCTTCGTGACAGTTGTTCGTAATATGGTTCAAGATACCATATTTCGAAGGCTGACCCATGGTGTAGCGTTCATCAATGTTGGTATCCCATGCCGATGTGTTGGCAACAGGAGCAACTACTGATGTCACTGCAGCCACAGCTGCCGCGAGCAGTCCCCTCCATTTACGTTTGATATTATTTTGTTTTAGCATAACAAACTCCTTTTTACTTTCTAAAATCCATCGGAGATTCCGCCGATATCTACTGGGGCTGCGGTCTCCTGACTACGCTGGTTATTAATGTCAATCTGTTCTTGATGAGCTGCTTCTTGCTGTTGCTGCTGTGCCGCATTCTCTGGAGTGCGGTTTACATCGCCAGCATGATCACCGTTAGCGTTCTGCGCCTGTGGACTTACAGGTTCAGTCGTAGTTGTACCGTTGAGGTCAACTTGATTCCTGTTTTCGATAACCTGAGTACCTTCTTGAACTGGTGTTACGTTACCACCTTGGCCTTGCGCTAGAGCATCCTCGTGTTTAGCAACGTCCTGGGTCGTAGTAGTTGTAACAGGAGTTGTCTCAGTTGGGGTCGTAGTAGTTTGTGTAGGAGTAGTTGTGGTTTCAGTAGGAGTTGTTGTAGTCTCCGTAAGAGTCGTAGTCGTCTCCGTAGGAGTTGTAGTGGTTTCTGTAGGTGTCGTAGTTGTAGTCTCCGTAGGCGTGGTTGTCGTGGTTGTTGTAGTTGTTGTCTCTGTAGGTGGTTGAGTCGTCGTAGTTGTGATATATGGAATATCTGGAATCCTCTCCCTGTAGACAATCTGGGTACATTCATCCTTAACAAGAAGCACTAAATCAACATCGCCAACAGTGCCACTGATTTCGTAAGCTGGAGTATTAACCTCATTCTTCTCGCAAGCGACAAGATCGATGTTATCCTTCGTAGCTGGCTTGTTTGCATCGTACTCTACCATGTAGAAGTTATGGTAGGTACCATTAAGTGTAGTCTTCTCGACGGTAGAGTTCTCCATAATCTGGTCAAGAACTTTACACATATCATCGTAAGCGCCATTTTCGTTTTTAACGATAGCAGCTTCCATTTGTTCGCCAGACATACCCTTTAGAGAATCTGGGAGCAATTCGCTACCACCCTGAGCGCTCATTGCACGAGCGACCATTGCGATAGAACCAGCCTGATCTTTCCAACTCTGGCTAAGAGTATCTTTGAACTCTTTCTGGCCTTCCTCAGTATCAAGAGAGCCTTCAACTCTAAACTTCTCAAGAACAGAGGCAGGAGCGATATTGTATGTACCATTCTTTTCTGGGTTGGAGTTTTCGCCGTTTTCGTCAGCGAAGAGACCAATAGACCAGTTACCACCTTCGTGGCTAAAGCCTTCATGATTCTTCTCGGCTGCCGCTTCGGTCGCCATTCTAACCATGTCGTCATCAGTTAGCTCGGTCGTAGTAGTGCCAGTAACCTCAGTGCCATAAGTCATACCACGATTACCTGCGTCACGAGCCGCCTTTGCATCATTATTTTTCTTTACAGCACTACCGATACCAAATGCCGCCAAGAGACCAATACCGATTGCAGCAACCGTAGCAAATATCTTTTTGCCGCGTTCACCGAACAATGAACGTTTTTCGCGAGTCTCAGCAGAGGTTTCCTCTTCTTCTGACTCTTCATCCTCCTCGGATTCATCGTCGTCATCTTCCCCAGAGCCTTCTTCTTCCTCAGAATCATCACTATCATCTTCCTCGGAGTCATCACCACCAGTTTCTTCAGAATTATCACCCTCTTCTTCGGAGTCATCATCATCTTCCTCGGAATCGTCGCCGGTTTCTTCAGGAGCCCCTTCTACTGGAACAGGAGGAACTAGTACTGGTTCTGGTATTGGTGCTGTGACTTCTTCTTCGGTAGTATCCTCAGAGTCACCATCGCCTTCTTCGCTATTATCGCCAGACTCCTCGGAATCTTCACCGGTTTCCTCGGAACTATCACCCTCTTCTTCGGAGTCATCACCGCCAGTTTCTTCAGGTGTCTCTTCTGACAAAGCTTCTTCGGCAGGAGCTTCCTCGGCTGGTTTGGCAGTCTCTTCTTCTGCTATAGGCTCTGCAGTTTCATCTTCGGCCGGCTCTGCAGCTTCTTCTTCTGCTGTAGGCTCTGCAGTTTCTTCTTCACCTGGATTTGCAGTTTCCTCTTCGGCCGGCTCTGCGGTTTCTGTCTCTACTGGAGGTACTGGAGCTTCCTCGGCTGGCTTTGCGGCCTCTTCTTCCTTTGGTTTACCGCCAGTCTCGCCATTCTTCTTACGCTCATTCATAGCTTCGGTTTCTTCTTCAGAGAAGTTAGCCACAATGCTCATTAGCTCCATCATGCGACTACCACTCGGATCGCCTAGAGCATATTCTTTGAGCTTACTTGGCCTATAGCTAGGAAGCGAAATACCTGCTTTTTTGGCAGCACGCAAAACATCTGCTGGCCTATAGCTACCGATATTATCAACGATGCCCTCAACTTGTTTTTCGAACGTCTCCTGATTGTTCTCAGTTTCAGTGCTATTATCATCCTCTTCGGCATTATCGCCACTTCCTTCAGCGGTACTACCTGGATTTTCTGCAGGAGGGACTTCAACGGTTTCAAAATGAACACTTGTGTCACCGTTATCCCAATCGCCTCCTTCGGCAGTATACATTTCCTGAAGCTGATCTTCGGGGATAGTATAAGTTTCAGTATTCTGACCGTCAGTCAGAACATCCCAGTTATACGGAGAACCACCGCCACCGGTCTCGCCGGTGCCTGGTTTGGATTCATGTCCAGCCATATCTTTTTCCTTTTTTTGTTTAATTTTTATTTTGACCTTTTGCAAAAAGTTTATCACTAGCGTTTTGATTCTGTCAATAAGAATTATTCGGGTTTAAAAATTCACAAAGCTGAACACAATTTTTAATTGCCAAATTCAAAAACAAAAATTCTGCCGCAAAATTGGCGACAAAATTCCGAAAGCCCGAACAACAAAAATAAGCTCACTCTGGTTTGAGTGGCTTATTTTTATTACTCTATCTTATAGGCAATTACTTTCTGTATTACTTTGGTATTGTTTTCTCTATCGTATAGGCTTGTTCCTGTTTAAAGTTTTTATATTTGTTTTTATGGTTTAAATAGATTTATTACATTAGCTAGTCTTCTAGCACGCTGTCACCAACTTTTCCAAGAATGGTATTGATGAATCCACCAATTTTACGTGCTTTGATTCGTTTTAAGGCTTCCGGCGATGCCTCTTCCGGGCTCACATAATCCTCTTCGCCTTTGATCGCTTCGAAGCCCATCTCTTCTACTTCCTGTTCGATCTTTTCCTGTTCTGTTAATTCTTTGTTGTTCTGCAAATCCTTTTTTGCATCATAGTTACTCATTTGTGGGATTGCGAATTGTTTTTGTGAAGCCATTTTATATTATTTCCTTTCAGCTTTTTGCTTTCCGGATACCCAGCGGATTTGTTTTTATTTTTATTTGTTAGATTTTTGTTTTGTTTATCTAACTGTCCTTATATTAGCATAAGCATTTCATTTTGTCAACTACATTTTCAATACATTTTTATTTTATTGTCAAACATATAAGATTACTCCGCCCTATTGCTTTTTCTTAAAAATATTTCCATATCAACAAAAAATATCCACCAGCCTAGCCGATGGATATTTTGTAAAAGTTAACTTAGTTAACCTAGTTAACTTTTACACTTTTTCGAAAACAACCCTAGCTTCTACAGAGCCTCAAGACATATATAAATATAGTCTGGGCTAAACTTATTAGGCTTTTTCTAACGAGATAGTTACATTCTCGCCACCAAGCTTGATGACTTCATCGTAACTATAGTTCTCTTTTGGATCAAAGGTCGTGGCGAGCACCTCGCTCTTCAAAGTCTCAAGATGTTCTTCTGGGACTTCGCAAGACACAGAGAGCTTAATCCTATCATCGACGTTTAGTCCTGCCTTCTTACGAGCGGCTTGGACAAAGCGAATTAGTTCGCGGACATAACCTTCACATTCTAGTTCTGGCGTTAGCTTCTTATCTAGGAACAATTCATCGCCATTTTCTACAGTCTTTACGTTGACCTCCTCGGCGATAATTTGCTCATAGAAGCCCTCCAGAGCCTCGCCAGCATAGCTTAAGCGGCTTAGAGGCTGACGAACCTTAATCTGACCAAACTCATCGTTACGCTCCATTCTGAGGCCTAGACCAGCCGTAATGATTTCGCGGCAGCGACCCATCTTACCAAGAAGAACAGCATCGATCTCGCCAGCTTCTGGCCAGTCCTGAAGATGTACGCTAGATACACCAACCATATTCTGCCACAATTCCTCTGCTAAAAACGGAACAAATGGCGCAATAATTAGAGCTAAATAGCTAAGCACATAATGCAAAGTTGCATATGCCTCGTTCTTATCTTCAGTCTCTTCGCTCTTATAGAAACGGCGGCGACTGCGGCGAACGAACCAGTTAGACATATCGTCAATAAATGGCAATACCTCTGCTAGTGCGCTTGGCAAGTTATATGCGCGCATATTCTCGTCAATCTCGTTCCTTAGCTGATATAGTCTCAAAACAATCCATTTATCTAGTGGGTTCTCGAGCTTCTCTGGAGCTTCAAGCTTAATCTTCTTTTCGCCATTAACTTCTTCGAACTTTGGCTCGTATTCCCAACCATCTACGCTGGCATACATTGTAAAGAAGTCATAGACGTTCCAGATCATCGTAAGCTTACGAGCCGTATCAGAAACATCCTTATCTAGAAGCGCAAAGTCCTCGCCTGCAAGCACTGGACTAGATAGTAACTGGAAGCGCAAAGCGTCAGCCGAGAACTTATCCATGAGCTCATTTGGATCAGTATAGTTACCTAGCGACTTACTCATCTTGCGACCATCATTACCCGCCAAAGTACCAGTCGTAATAACATTCTTGAAAGCCTTATCGCCAAAGAGCGCTGTATTTAGTGCATGTACATAATAGAACCACGCACGAACCTGACCGATATATTCTACGATAAAGTCAGCTGGGTAATTCTTCTCGAACTTCTCTTTGTTCTCGAATGGATAATGAAGCTGAGCAAATGGCATCGAACCAGATTCGAACCAACAGTCCAAAACCTTATCTACGCGTTTAAAATGCTCACCATCAATATCGAACTCAATCGAATCTACCCATGGGCGATGATAATCTTCTAGACGAACGCCAGATAGTTCATAAAGTTCATCATAAGAACCAACCACCTTAACGGTACCCTTATCGCCTTTCCATACTGGCATAGCAGTTGCCCAGAAGCGATCACGAGAGAGGTTCCAATCTGGAGCTGCCTGGATATTCTTCTCGAAGCGACCATGCTTCAAGTGTTCTGGGAACCAGTTAATTCCCTCGTTCTTCTCTAGCATCAAAGGTTTACTACCTTCAATATCAAAGAACCAGCTTGGAATAGCGCGATACATAATACGCTGTTTGCTGCGAGGGTTAAATGGATATTCGTGCTTAATATATTCAATCTTCCAAATAACACCTTCGGCTTCGAGGCACTTAGCAATAAACTTATTGCCAGACCAGACCTCGATACCGTTTTCGTCAGTATCGCGGACACCGAGCTTATGAAGCGCTTCGGCCCACTCTGGGAAATAATAGCCGTTATCGTTAATTACATGGCGAACTGGGATTTTCTTCTCTTTACCAATCTTAAAGTCGTCTTCACCATAAGCTGGTGCAGTATGGACGATGCCAGTACCCTCTTCTGCGGTAACGTAATCACCCGAGAACACCTTAAAGGAATATGCACTCTGTGATATAATTCCGTCCACATCTTCGAACAATGGTTCGTATTCTCTGTCGACTAGTTGCGCACCATGATATACTTTCTCTGCTTTTGCATCTTCGCCAAATAGCTTCTTAGCGGCAGTTTCAGCAACGATTAGTTTAGCGCCATCAACGTCATAAACACCGTAATCTAGCTTTTCGCCTACTACGAGTGCCATGTTTGCTGGCAAGGTCCAAGGAGTCGTCGTCCAAGCAAGCATATATTCGTCGCTGTCTTTTAGCTTAAACTTTACGTATGCGCTCGGATCAGTAACTGTCTGGTAAGCATCGTTATCCATAGTAACTTCCGCTTTAGAAACAGGCGTTGCGAACTTCGTATCATACATCAAGACCTTTTCGCCTTCATAAATCTTGCCTTTTTCGTAAAGTGTCTTGAATGCCCACCATACCGACTCCATGAAGTCTTTATTCATGGTGCGGTAGCAGTTATCCATATCCACCCAACGACCAACACGCTCAATCGTGCCACGCCAAGCTTCAGAATTAGCCACCATCGACTTGCGAGCAGTCGTAATATAATCCTCAAGCGAAATCTTTGTGCCGATATCGCGGCGATCAGTAATACCCATCTGCTTCTCGACAAAGTTTTCTGCTGGAAGGCCATGGCAGTCCCAACCCCAGCGGCGCTCGACACGCTTACCATTCATTGTCCAGAAACGTGGAACAGCATCCTTTACAACACTAGATAGCAAGGTACCGTGATGTGGCAAACCAGTAATAAATGGAGGCCCATCATAAAAGACATAAGAATCGTCGACATCGCGTTGTTCGATCGATTTTTCGAAAGTCTTATTTTTCTTCCACCAATCGACAAGTGCTTTTTCGTACTCACTCGCACGTCGGCGTTCGCCATATTTGTACTTCATGCACATTCCTTTCTTTTTGCTTTAGTACTTTTTGAATGCTCGAAACTTCCTATGCTTTTTGCATAAAAAATTTCCAACTTTCATTGGAACTCATTTCATACACGCATAAATTCGTGATACTACCTGAGCGGTACCATCCAATTTCCGATTCATTAGTCTCCATGCCGCCCCTTAGGGCTTTACGACAACTGATATACTCGGCACTTATTTCTCCTCTCACGCGGGCTTACGGACAGTTCTACTCGAGACAACTCCTCTTTCTTCTGTCAGCTCGTGGTTGATGGCCACTCTAACGCTTTTATAGCTAAATTATATCACGTTTTTGTTATTTGCAACTTTTTTATTCGCTCTGAACATTTTTGCAAGCATAAGCATTTGACATTCCCCTACATCATTAGTTAGAATCTAATCCATACCTTTTGGTATAGATCTTTCAAGAAGGAAGTGATTGTTTATGGCGAGCAGTAGTATTTGCTCCGAAACAGGACTCAAGAAAAAGGATTGCTATTGCTGGAAATGCACCCGTAACCGCAACAACGCACAGCACCGTTCCGGCCAGGGACGCGACTCCAAGGGTCAGGACTCCAGAAAAGTTCATGATACCAAAGGTCGCAACAATGACGGCCGCAACAAATGGTAATCCCATCCGCACATCCACTTTTCACCCAAAAGCTCCCCTTTACAAGAGGAGCTTTTCTTTGTACCATCAAACCATGGAAAAATTATTCGTAGCCAAGGTGGATTTCGATCCAGAACTAGGCAAAAAACAAAAAATCGCCGTACTTCTCGACTCTAATTTTGAATGCCCAAAAAAGACGCAAGAAAACACTTTTGATATCGGTCTATCTTTCTACGAAACTCCCTCTACTAAATACTTCTTCGCTTCCTGCGAGCAAGCCCCAGAAGGCATAGAATACTTCCCTGTAGATAGTCTAGACAAAGACAACTGTCCAGATTACGAAGCTATCGAAGCCGCCATCAAAAAACTCGGCTACGAAAGATAAAAAAATAGAGCCATGCAAGTGGCTCTATTTTTATTGCTGTATCATATAGTACGCTACGTCGTCAATCTGTGGTAGCTGTTTACCTCGCCACATCTGTAGTAGTCTCCCCTGGCTATCTAATGCCAAGATTGAAGGATATTCAACTACATCATAAGCTTTACAGAAGCTAACGCCTGATGGTTCGTCTGGATTGATTGTTTCTGGAACATAACCCATTCTTACCTCTACATCGTGTAGCCACTCGCGTACTGTACGACCATAATCTGACGCTTCGCGCCAAACAATTACCACCCTCATTTTCTTTATTTCCTCTTAATATTCTTATTATCACCCTGGCTTGCACGGCGAGCACTCATCTTTGCGCGCTGCTCTGCAATACAGTTTTCAAGTTCATCTAGAGTCTTAAACTCGCGGAATACGCTTACAAAACGGACATAAGCCATCTCGTTTGTATCGGACAAAACCTCAAGAATAGTCTCACCAATCGCACTAGAAGGCACTTCGTCCTTTCCGAGTGCATAGATGGCTTCTTCTACCCTATCAATTACGTCCTGGACATCTAGATCGCTCTCGAAGTATTTACCAACGCTACTGCGTACTGATCCGGCCATTTTTTCGCGGTTAAACGCTTCACGGCTACCACTACGCTTCTTAACCATCATTCCTGGGCGCTCAATGCGCTCATAAGTCGTAAAACGATGCTTCCCATCCAAAGATACGCGGCGGCGACGAATCATTGTGCCGTCTTGAGATTCGCGGCTTTCAATAACTTTGCTTTCACCAATTTTCAGATGGCTCATCGCCTCTTACTCCTTAATTATTCTTGTTTCTCTTGTGGCGGCGAAGAATTGCTGGCAAATCGTTATCATCATCAGCCTGGGAACCAAATACGCCAGAGTTCCACATGTTTGTTGTAGTTGTAGAGGTAAACTCTTCACTACCCATTGGCTGCTGTGGCTCAACAACTGGTTCTGGTTCAGCAACAGGAGCAACTGGTTCTGGTTCTGCTACTGGCATTGCTACTGGAGCAGCCTGAACTTCTGGCTCTGCAACTGGATTAATAACAGATTGTGCGCGTGGGTCGCTATTGTAATACTCAGAATCGAAACCGGTCGCAATAACAGTAACCATGATTTCGTCTTCTAGTTCTGGGCGAACGCTCCAACCCATGATAATGTTCGCGTCTTCGCTAACGTTTGCAGTAATAACTGCACCAGCTTCCTGAACTTCGGCCATAGAAACGTTTTCTGGACCAGATACAAGATATAGAACACCGCGAGCGCCATCGATGGAAACCTCTAGGAGTGGAGATTCGATAGCCTGCTGAGCTGCGATTGCGGCACGGTTTTCGCCAGATGCGCGACCAATACCCATAAGCGCAGAACCTGCATCCTTGATAATTGCGCAGACATCGGCAAAGTCTAGATTGATATCGTGCTCTTCGGTAATAATTTCGGAAACACCCTGAACACCCTGGCGAAGAACATCATCAGCAATACGTAGAGATTCACGCCAAGGAATATTAACATCAACAACTTCCATTAGGCGATCATTTGGAATAGTAATAAGAGCATCAACGCTGCGAGCCATGTGTTCGATAGCCCAATCTGCATTGCGCTTACGAACTTTACCCTCGATTGAGAATGGCTTTGTAACGACACCTACGGTAAGGATACCAAGCTTGCGAGCTTCTTCTGCAACGATATAACCTGCACCAGAGCCAGTACCACCACCAGCACCAAAGGTAACGAAGACCATATCTGCTCCTTCGAGAGCCTTCTTGATATCTTCGCGGCTTTCATCTGCAGCCTTTTCACCCTTAGCAGGATCAGCACCAGCACCAAGACCCTTTGTGGAGTCCATATGTAGAGGAACCTTTACATCTGCCTTTGTGCTGCGAAGCTGCTGAGCATCGGTATTTACTGCAATAAGCTCAACACCAGAAAGTCCAGCCTCGCGCATGCGTGCGATTGCATGTGCACCGGCGCCACCGACACCAACAACCTTAATTTTTGCTTCACTATCTATATCGTTAGGTTTTACCTCGGGCATTTGTTTTTACTCCTACTTTCCAATTCTTTATCTAATATAACATCTGTACAAATATTTTGCTAGACGGCAAGAAAACAGATACGAAAATATTAATGGAAGAATCCCATAAACTTTGAGAAGATATTTCCGCCACTACCACTATTTTTGTGGCGTTTGCGTGAACGGCGACTGTTTTCATTGTATTCCCTAGCCTCCATGTCACGAAGCATAAGGCCAATCGCAGTTGTATAATCAGATTTTAAGATATTCTTATCTGTAGCCGTAATACCTGGAAGCACCTCGCCCATACGGACAGCCATGCTAAGCTTTGAACGAACATAAAGATCCAAATTGCGCATCTTTGCACCACCGCCGGTTAGGATTAGGCCCTCTGGCAAGCGCTTATCATAACCAGAAGTAGTCAAGCGGTTATGGACTTCTTCAAAGATTTCATCAAGACGAGCCTCAACGACCTCGTTAATCTCGCTACGCGAGAAAACGTACTGATCACGACCGTGCGTCAAAGTAACATCTTTGCCATCTTTGAACTGGCCATCAGCATGACGAAGTTTAACATCTTCGGCCAAATCTGGCGTTGCAGCCAAAATCGTAGCAAGATCGCGTGTAATATCGTTGCTGCCCATCGGAATAACAGACGTATACTGAAGTTCACCCTCGTCATAAATCGCAATACTGGTCGTTGCGCCACCGAAGTTTACAACACCAATACCGTTTTCTCTCTGACGGTTCGTAATAATCGCCGTAGCCGCAGCCTCTGCCGCCGGAACAACCTCATGCATTGCAAGGTTACCAGCACCAATACAAAGCTGATTCAAGTTCTCTACATCTGGCGTAAGTGCAGAAATCACGTTCGCACGGATTTCCAAACGCGTACCAATCATGCCATAAGGATTACGGATACCACCCTGGTTGTCCAAGATATATTCAAAAGGAATCAAGCTGAGCGTTGTTCTATTTTTTGGTACACGCCCCTCGATAGCGGTCTGATTGAGGCGCTCAATCACATTATCATCAATACCACGACCCATCGAACCGTCAACATTCGTGACCGTACCATCTACCTTTGTGCTAGCAATACTGTTCGTATTGATACTGACGCTAGCACCAGAAATATTGATACCGCTCATATTCTCTAGTTTATGAAGACAGACATTGAGCGGCTCAATCGGAGATTGAAGATCAGAAATAGCACCACGACGAATACCCTCGGAATTCGCCTCACCAAAGCCAACAATCGTGACTTCGTCATTTACCTTACGACCAATAACTGCTCGGATTTTATTCGAGCCAAAATCGATACCAACTGCAAAGCGCGCTCTTTCTTCCATACCTTATATTGTAGCATAAGCACAAAGCAAATAAAAATACACCTGCCCTATAAAACAGGTGTATTTTCTCAAATTAAAGCTGAGTAATAATTTCGTAGCCGTCTTCCGTAACAAGAACCGTGTGCTCGAAATGACAGCCAAGCGAGCCATCTTTCAAGCATACCGTCCAGCCATCGTCGCCTTCTACGACAACCGTATCTGGCTTACCAAGGCTAGACATTGGCTCGATACAAATCGTATCGCCAGGTTTCAAAGTGTAACCATGACCCTTCTTACCATAGTTAGGCACCTCTGGTTCCATGTGCATCTTTTTGCCGATACCATGACCGACATAATTCTTAATTACGCCAAGCTTACCCTTCTTCAAGGTCTTCTCTACGGCGAAGCCAATATCGCCAAGCTTAGCGCCTGGGCGAACCTGCTCAATACCTTCATAAAGCGAAGATTCGGTAAAGCTTAGAAGATGCTTCTGAGCGGCCGTTGGCTTGCCAAGAATCATCGTAAAGGCCGAGTCAACATAATAGCCTTTGTATTTGATAACAAGGTCATAAGACACCTTATCGCCTTCTTCAAATACAACATCTTTCGGAATACCATGAATAAGCTCGTCGTTAACCGAAATACAAATAGAACCTGGAAAATCTACTTCCGGCTCATAGTAGGCAATGCCTGCGCCATATTCAAGAATCTTCTTTTCTACCCATTTATCAACTTCTTTGCCTGTCATTCCAGGCTTGGTATACTCACGAAGCTCTTTGAAAATCTGCGCCATGATTTTGCCGCCTTCGCGCATGGCATTAATTTTGTCGTAATCCATTAATCAATTACCTTCCACTCAGCAAGCTGCTTCTCGATACGCTTAGAAACCTCTTCAATCTCGCCAACACCATCGATATGCGCAATCTTTACGCCTTTTTCAGATAGCATTTCAGACATAACCTTGATTGTGCGATCAAAGATTGCCCAGCGCTGTTCGATAGCCTCATCGGTATCGTCTTCGCGAGCGCGCAAAGACAAGCGCTTCCTTAGCTCTTCATGAGGCACATCAAAGATAATTGCACCATCGAGATACTTTGTATCGCCATTATCTACAACCCACTTAGCCTGCCATTCATCGCGCGGATAACCATCAAGAATAGCGTTAAAACCGGCTTCGTCGGCCTTAACAACAGCATCATGCATCATTTCGACGACTAGCTCATCTGGAACAAGTTCGCCCTTCTTCATAATCTCTTCAAGCTCAGGATCTTTACGATCGCGAAGCATCTGGCCAATAGACATCCATTTCCAGTTATGTTTTTCGGCCAATTTTTGCCCCTGCAAACTTTTACCACTGCCTGCTGGGCCAAAGAATATTATCATTTTTCTCCTTTAGTATTTTCAAATAAATTATATCGTGTTTCTTTACGCGCAAAAATACCCCGAACCGCGGGGTATTTTATGTCTCTTATTTAAGGCCTAACTTCATACGTTCGGCTTTTTCAGCTTTGCGCTTATCACGCAAAATAGCTTTCAAACGGCGTTCGCGCTTGGAAATTGGCTTAGAGAAGCGCATATTTTCCTTCGCAGTAGCCATTACGCCACTCTGAAGAACCTTGCGATTGAAACGACGAATGATGTTTTCGTTCGCTTCTTTCTCATCTTTACGGGTTACTTTAATCATATTGGCTAAATTTTACCATATCTAAGAAATTCTTTCAAGGCTTATTAGATTAGCTTCAAGCTTAACATTTCCACGCCATTCATTCTTCATGAGTGTAAACTGTACCAAGACATGCTCCCCTGTCCCAACATTTAGCCAATCCTCTGGCGCATAGAAAGCCATCATCTTCATTTCGTTGCCATGACTATCCGCCACCGTAAGCGCCAAATGTTGCTCTTTGAGCACGCGTACGTTCTTGATTTTGCCCGTAATCTCAAAGATTGGCTCCTGATTCCCCTCACCAAATGGCTCGAGTAGCTGAATCTCATCATATAGCTCAAGTTCCAATTTCGAGAAATCCCCTAGGATCACGTCACTCGTCTGGCGAAGGAACCTCTCCTGAGCAATCAGGCCAAGCCCGTCATAATACTCGTTTATCTCTGTTTTAAAAGTATCAAAATCTTCCGCCTTAATACTTAGACCGCAGGCCCCAGCATGGCCACCGCCAGAAAGCAGTAGCCCTTCTGGCATATTCTGCATCGCCTCGGCCAGCGAGAAATCACCAAAGCTACGACCACTACCCTTTAGCACTCCATTATCTACCTCGGCAAGAACAAGTGCCGGCTTCTTATATAGCTCAACTAGCCTACCAGCAACAATCCCCACGATACCTTCGTGCCATTTACCATGAACCACAATTACCTTATCACTCTCGTCAACTTGCTCTGTCGCCTCACGAATCGCAGAATCCTGCTCCTTCTTGCGTTCAGCATTAAGATCATCAAGCTCCTCAGCCAAAGCAATCGCCTCAGAACGCTTGTCTGTCATCATTAACTTCAAGGCCAAATCCGCACTCTTCATGCGCCCAGCTGCATTAATTCTTGGCCCAAGCTGAAAGCCAATCATCCTACTATCTACTTCTTCGAGCTTCGAACCAGCCTTTTTGGCAAGCTCCTTGATGCCTCTGCGACGCGTTTTTGGAAACACTTTCATGCCGAAATAAGAATAAATGCGATTCTCATCACGAAGCACCATCGAATCACAGATCGTGCCAAGTGTCACCAAATCAAGCAACCACTTTTCTTGACCATCACAAGCCCCACCATTCTTACGCATATTCAGTGCTCTAGCAAGCGTAAAGGCCACGCCAACACCTGCCATCCTTAGACCATACTTCTCGCCTGGAAGATGCGGATTAACAACCGTAACCGCCGCCTCTGGTTTATGCGGAATCTCGTGATGGTCCGTCACGATCGTCTCTATCCCCAAATCTTTTAGTTTCTGGATCGTATCGCCCGAACCAGAACCATTATCTACGGTAATCACCAAAGTAGCACCAGAAGTCTGAATCTTCTCTATAGCACTATCTTTCATGCCGTAGCCATCCGTAAAACGGTTCGGCAAAATCACATCCACCTCTTTAATACCAAAATCAATAAGAGCCGTATGGAGCACCGTCGAAGAAGTTACACCGTCGACATCGTAATCGCCAAAAATCAGCACCTTCTCGTTTTTGCCTTTCGCCCGCTCAATACGCTCGACAGCCTTCTCGACCCCAATCATATCAAAAGGATCAAAGAGGTCCTCATACTTTGGATACAAAAAATCCTCATCTAATCCTCGATCCTTCAAAATTTGCGCAAAAATTTCACTCATGCTGGTTTTATAGATACGAAATCAACTAATTAATGATTTTGCTGCTAGCTTTACTGCTGCTTTGCTGATCCTTAATCACAATACTCTGAAGCTCTTTCAGAATTGGGAACTGTTTGTTTGTCTGATAAATACTCGTGTTACCTTTCTTGGTAACAGTCAAAAATCCACCTTTTGCTAAACGTTTGAGCTCACGCTGAATATTTCCAGGATCCTCCTTGATGAGCTTCGACAAGCCACGTACATGGGTCTTAAAATCTGGATACTTAGCGAACACAACAATAATCTTACGACGCACCCGGCTCGTTACGAAAATGTCTAACATTTACCTCCTTAACTGATTACTATTTTAGCAAATCTTCGGTATTTTCTACAACGTTTTTTATTAATATTTTTCAAGATTTTTTAGTTAAACTTCAGCCTCATTGACCCCTGTTATAAGATATGTCATAATTAACGAGTCCGACAGGTGGCTTAGGTCGACGATCTTTAAAGCCGCTTCCGCTTCATCTCTTCCCAAAGGAGGTCTTATCTATGGGAAAGTTAATCAAAAACGACATACTGTTAGCAAATCTGCTGGGTTCTTTCTTCGAAAGGCTCGCCAAAAAATGCGATCGCTGGCAGCCGAACGAGTTATATCTTGCATTGGCCGCCGAAGCATTAGCCGCCGAAAACGAAACTTTCTTCGCTTGCTCCGAGGTTACGCATTATGGACATCTCAAGGAGGCTTGCATCAACACACTTCCCTCTATCATTGAGCCTCAAAAGATTCTGCACAGAATCGAAAGCGATCTTTCCCAGCAAAGGCTCTCGTCTGGCTCGGAAGACGACGAATTTAAGCTCGACGACCTGATCCAGCCCATCATCAACTTGCACCGTTGGAAGGTTTCGGAATATGGCGTTTTCGACACTGTAGATAGCAGTATCGTCATCGGAAAACGCCATCCTCGCCGAATCGCACAGGAAGCTCTTCGAACCGCCGCTGCTCTTAGTAGCGACAAGCTCTACGACAAGGCCATCTGCGCTCTCAAAAGCTATATCCTTATCGATAATAGCGTCTTTGAGGTTTACGCTGGCGTCGCAGACTGTTACGACGAGCTCTGGGGAGAACCAGATATCGATGCTCCTTGCGATCTGTTAAGCCTCGCCAAAATCTTCGACCCTTATGCGCCGAAGGCCAATCCCGAGCTTGACTTTCGCTACAGAGAGTACCAGATTACGCCTGAACTCCTCGTTGCTTTTGCAAACATGCTGTAAGCGGCCAAAATTGCCCCTGTTTTTCAAGGATGAAACGGGGGCTTTTTCTTGCTTCTTGCGTTACAATATTCCTATGAATTACTATCTGATTGCGCCAGCTAAAACTTTCCATAACTCAGATAGTCTGCTAACTTATGAATCCGAGCAGAAGCTCTCAATCGGACAAATCGTCACAATTCCTCTCGGAAAACAGACAGCTATTGGTATCGTGATACAAAAATGCGACAAACCAGAGTTCCAAACCAAAACCATTACAAATATTTTATACGAAGAACCTCTACCTCTTAAGTTAACCAAGGCCCTCTCTTGGCTCTCTAGCTATTACCGCGCCCCTATGTCGAGTGTCATTCAAGCCGCCCTGCCACGCGGTATTACTAAGAAGCGCCGAGACAAAGTAGATTCTCTACCAGAAGTCAAAAAAGCCCCAGACAACCCCCTAAACAATGCCCAGAAACGCGCTATCGCAGAGATCGAACAAAATAACTCTCGCACCGTACTCCTTCATGGTATTACCGGCTCAGGCAAAACCAACGTATATATCGACCTCGCCCAGAAATACCTCGAGCGTGGTCAATCCGTTACCCTGCTCGTTCCAGAGATCGCTCTCACTTCACAGCTCGTTCGTAATTTTTGTGCTCATTTTAATAACATTTATTTACTCCATTCCGAACAAAGCGAATCGCTTCGCCATCAAACCTGGGAAAGAATTCTCAAAACCAAAGAACCAAGCGTTATTATTGGACCACGCTCTGCGCTTTTTGCCCCAATTCACAACCTTGGCTTAATCATTATCGACGAAGCTCACGAGCCAAGCTTTATGCAAGAACAGAACCCGAAGTATTCTGCCTTGCGCCTTGCTCCGCAGCTCGCCAAAACCGTTCTAGGCTCTGCTACGCCACTTATTAGCGACTACTACATCGCCAAGAACCATAATGCTATTGCAACCTTGGATGAATTAGCCATCAAAAGCACCAAAAAAGCAGATATTACTATTATCGATCTCAAAGCCAGACAACATTTTACTCGCAGCCGCTTGCTTAATAATCAGCTCCTAGAATCCATTCAGAACTCCCTAGATAACCATACTCAGACAATGCTATTCCATAACCGCCGCGGCACTGCGCCGCTCACGATTTGCGATCAGTGCGGCTGGCAAGCACTCTGCCCTAACTGCTTCTTGCCACTAATTCTACATGCGGATAAGTACCAAATGACCTGCCATACTTGTGGCAAAAATTACCCCGTTCCAACCTCTTGCCCAGAATGCAAAAACGCCAGCATTCACCATAAAGGCTTCGGCACTAAGCTACTTGAACAAGAAATTATCCGTCTTTTCCCAAAAGCTCGCGTCGCGCGCTTCGATGCCGACACAGAAGACAACAAACAATTGAATAAAATTTATGACGATGTTCATGATGGTAAATACGACATTATAATTGGTACTCAGATGATTGCCAAAGGCTTCGATTTTCCACTTCTTACCACCTTGGGAATCGTTCAGGCCGACGCTGGCCTGTCTCTACCAGATTACTCATCCGAGGAGCGTACCTTCCAGCTAATCACGCAGGTTATTGGTCGCGCCAAACGCGGACACCAGGACAGCAAGATTTTCATTCAAAGTTTTCAGCCCGAGCAACCAATAATTGAGTTCGCCGCTAAGAGCGATTACTCCGCCCTATACGATTATCTTGTTCAGAAACGTCAACAAAGCAAGCTCCCGCCCTATACATTTTTGCTCAAATTGAGCATGACTTACAAAACCGAATCCGCGGCCGTCAGGAACATTCGCGAGCTGTACAAAAAAGTTATACAATCTGCCAATATTCTAGAGGTGGAGCAGTTCTCTGTCACCCCTCCAATGCCTGCCTTCCACGAAAGAAGCAGCACTGGCTACACCTGGCAGCTACTTCTTAAAAGTAAGAAGCGTCAAGACCTAATCTCCATCTTTGATAAGCTACCAAAAAGCCCATATCTACACTACACTTTCGACCCCATATCCATTCTCTAGAATCCTTGATTTTTTATAGCGTTTATGGTATAATATAGCCATAAGCCTGATTCGCAGGCTAGCACATTTCAAGATTGCTAAGGATCAGAGCAAATTGATTTGTGTTTCGAAATCTCTCCCCTATTCGAAGGAGGAATAGGTATGAGTAAAACAACAAAGAAGGCAACCATCATCTTCCAGGCAGCACTGGTAGCACTGCTCGCCGCTTGTGTCGGCTATGCAGCTGGTAATATCCAGGCCTGGAACTCCGTAGAAGAGCGCTACGTTCCGAAATGGAAGGTCAACGAGGCTATCGAGTATATCTCGAACGAGCGTGACCGCTACAAGGAAAAGGCCGACTCGGCTTCCGAGGCTGCCCTTCAGCAGTATTACGCTGCTCAGGAGCTCAAGGCAAAGCTGGAAGAGCTTGGCGAAGATCCTGGTTACGTACCGGTAGTCTATCTGGTGCCCTCTGGCAACTAGTCCTAGCAAACACCCCCGCTTCACCGCGGGGGTTTCCTTTTGCCTCGCTTATGCTAGCAAAAAATCACTTTTTATGGTTAAATAACAGATATGAATACAAAGAAAGCCTCAGTAATCGTCACCCCTGATCCAAGACTTCGCAAGATGTCTACCGAAGTCGAAGAGATTGACGACGAAGTAAAAGAAATTATTAGCCAAATGCTCGAGGCTTCCTTAGATTGGGAAAAAGAGCACGAATTCGAGCTTTCTGCCGCTATCGCTGCCCCTCAGCTCGGTTTTAACCGCCGCATTATTCTTGTCCGCGAAGATCTAAACGACAAAAAGAATAACAACTTTATTGCCCTTATTAACCCTGTAGTTGTCAAGACCGAAGGTCGCATTCTTCGCGACTACGAAGGTTGTTTGTCCGTCCCTACCCTTTATGGTAAGGTTCCACGCCCAGCCAAAGCTCGCATCAAAGCCCTTCTCGAGGACGGCAAAGAGGTTAATATCAAGACCGAAGGTTTCCTAACCCGCACCATCCTTCACGAGATCGATCATCTAAACGGTATTCTTTTCATCGACCATATCCGCGACAAGAAGGACGCTTTCTACAAGCTCGACGATAAGGGCGACCTTGTCCCTGTCGATTACGACAAATACATCAAAAACAACAAAGAGCTCTGGCCAGACGACTAAAGCCCTCTAAAATCCGAAACTACTTCGGATTTTTCTAGCTCAAAAAATTAAACAGGAACTTATATATGGCAAAAATTATCTATTTTGGCAATGAACAGCTCGCTCAAGGCATCAAACCAAAGACTCCAATCTTTGACGCTCTCGTCGAGGCTGGCCACGAAATCTGCGCCCTTATTCTCTCTAATGCTCATACCAGAAAGCCTTTCGAAATCGCAAAGCGCGCCGAAAAGCTAGGTATTCCTATCTATTTCACCAAGAATAACGACGAGATAAACGAGATTATCGCCAAATATCAGCCAGAGATCGGCGTCCTCTCTGCCTACGGCAAGATTATCAAAGATGAGACCATCGAGGCCTTTCCTTTTGGCATTATTAATATTCACCCATCTTTGCTACCAAAATATCGCGGTACAACCCCTATCGAGAGCGCGCTCTTAAATAACGACAAAGAAACTGGCGTATCTGTCATGCGCCTTGCTCACGATATGGATGCCGGCAATATCCTTGCCCAGGAAACCGTCAAGATTACCCCAGAAACCACCAAACAATCTCTTTATGAAGAGCTATCAACGCTTGGCGCAAAACTAATCGTCGATGTATTGCCACAAGTCCTAGAAGGAAATGCCGCTGAGACCGCACAGAATCACGCAGAAGCCACTTTTACCGCTCCACTTGATAAAGCCATGAGTATTTTGGATACGGCCCACAAAAGCGCTCTCAGGCTCTCACGCGAAGTCGTTGCCTTTGCAGGTTTTCCAAAGTCCAAGACTACGCTTCTAGATACCCCTTGCACTATCCTTGCGACTCACGTCGAAGATCAAGCCAAGACCGAACTCGATCTAAAATGCAGCGACGGTAAATATCTTGTAATAGACAAGCTCCTCCCAGAAAACTCTCGCCCAATGGACGCAAAAAGCTTCCTAAACGGCCACAAGAAATAAGCACCAAAAAACCTGCCAGTTGGCAGGATTTTTGTTAAGCTAGCAATGCTTCGCGCTGATTGTAGATTTCTGTCTGCAAATCTGCAATAGAAGTCTTAATAATTGTGCGGTATTGTGGACAGTTCTTCTCTAGCCATTTAACCGTAACGAAGTTATTTAGAACTTCTGGATCATCTTCGGCTGCACCAGTGTTTGCAAGGATGCTCTGGAAATCTGCATCATCCTTGTAATCACCCATTTGCGCCAAGAGATTCTGAATTGTATCGCTATCATTATCTGCGATGCGATCGAATTCGTTTAGCTGTTCTTCGCTAAGTTCTTTGCTCATTGCTTCGCCAATGCGCACCTCAAGCTGTTCCTGAGCATACTCCAAGAAAGGAGCTCTTTGCTCTTGCGGCATAGCAGAAAGACCCACCGTATCTAGAAAGCTTTCATCAAATTGATACATATTTTTCTCCTATTTGCCACAATTTTAGCATAAACGTATTTTAGCCGCAAATAGCTCGAGGGTAAGATTAGTCGATTTTCTTTTTCTTGAATTCGCGCGTAAAGAAGGTAATCTTATCGCCGATTTCCATCTGGATCTTCTTCTCTGTCTTAAGAGAAAGGCCGCCGATTTCGCCCTCAGCAAGCGATGGAACGTCAACTTTACCTTCCTGAACGTTCGTAACTTCGATTTCGCCAAGAAGATCCTTCTTGCGATAGACACGACCAAGCATACCAGCAGATACGCGGCCACTCTTTACCTGACCACCAGCAATAATCTCAGTCTTTTCAGTGCGGAAGACACCCTTAACTTCGAGCTCACCTGTCTCAGTTTCAACAATCTCTGCATCGAGCATTTCTTCCATCTCGTGCTTTGCATCGTCAAGAAGTTCGTAGATAACACGAAATACTCGAACAGATACGCCGTTGCGCTCTGCCATCTTTGCGATAGCGTTTGGAACAGTAACGTTAAAGCCATAGATAATAGTCTTGCCACCGGAGGCCATGTAGATATCGTTCTCGTTAATAGCGCCAACACCAGTAGATACGATATTGAGGGTAATTTCACCCTTGGTATCAATAAGGCGTAGAGAGTCAACAACAGAAGTTACGGAACCCTGAACGTCGCCCTTTACGATAACATTGAAGGTCTTTGTATTATCTGCGGTATGCATCATGCGTAGAAGATCGCTACTTGTAACGTTTGCGGAAGCAGATTCGTTAGCTTCAGCCTGAGCATTAAGTAGAGCCATCTTGCGAGCAGTCTTTTCGTCGGCAACTTCTTCGAACTTATCGCCGAAGTTTGGAAGTTCCTTGAAACCAGTTACGACAACAGGAGTAGATGGGAGAGCTTTACCCTTTGGTTTGCCCTTCCAGTCAAGCATCGTACGAACCTTAGCATAAGTCTTACCAGCAACGATAAATTCGCCAACCTTAAGTTCACCACCAGTAACTAGGAGGTTTACAACAGAACCCTTACCAGTTTCCATATGGCTTTCAATAACAAGACCTTCGCTTGGAACATCGACGTCAGCCTTTAGCTCGTCGATATCTGCGGTCAAAAGAATCATATCAAGAAGCTGTTCTAGGTTCTCACCAGTCTTTGCTGAGATAGGAACCATAATCGTGTCGCCACCCCATTCTTCTGGGTTAAGATTGAAATCGGTTGCAAGCTGAGCCTTTGTACGATCAACGTTTGCGCCTTCCTTATCAATCTTGTTAATAGCAACAATAATCTTTGCGTTTGCAGCTTCGGCAAACTTAATAGCTTCTGCAGTCTGTGGCTTTACACCATCATCGGCAGCAACAACAATAACAACGATATCGGTTAGCATAGCACCATGCTGACGAATTGCAGCAAAGGCTTCGTGGCCAGGAGTATCAAGGAAGGTAATCTTGCGATCCTTGTATTCCATCTGGTATGCAGAAATATGCTGGGTAATACCACCAGCCTCACGCTCAACAGTTTTCTTCTTTAACAAAGTGTCAAGTAAAGTTGTCTTACCATGGTCAACGTGACCCATAATAGCAACTACTGGTGGGCGAAGCTTTGCATTTGCACTAAGCTGATGCTTTTCGCTGGAAATCTTAGCCTGAGTATCTTTGCGTTCAAAGCGAACATTCTTGAAACCTAGCTCTTCGGTCATAATCTGAGCCGTTTCAGCATCTAGGCGCTGATTAATCGTTGCCATGATACCGTTCTTAAATAGCTCACCAATTAGCTGAGTTACAGAGATACCGAGGGCTTTTGCTAGCTCATCTACCGTGATAGAGCCAGAAATTTGTATTACTTTCTCTTCCATTTTTCTTCTAGCTCCTTTCGCTTACAAGTTAATAAAAAATTTGGCCAATAAAAATACTTGAGATTATTGTACCATATATTCCCTAAAAACGCCAATCAATGAGGCTATGGCTATTTCAAACCTACGCGGGTTTGACAAGTTTGACAAGTTTGACTAGTTTGACAAGTTTGACTAGTTGGCCTGTCAAACCCGCACAATATCCAATATACTAACGTTCACAAAACAAAGTTCGCGGCCACACTCTATCTTTCTGATCCTCTTCGTCGTCGCAAACAAAACTGAAACCATTGCTTGAAAAATCAAAAATAACTCTCTTTTTAGTCATATAATAACCATTCTGTTCTTTTAAAAAATCCAATAGCTTCCTATCTTCCGCAACACGACTTCCAAAATCCTCAGCAAAACCACTCCGTCCCCGTAAACCTATCAAATCATTATTTCTCACAATCTCTCGCAACTCCTCCAGACGATTAATAATCCTTTTATAATCAGGAGGAACGCTTCTCTTGTAGTTTTGCATTATTAGATAGCTTGTATCTAGATCATAAATCTCGCTTTTTCGATGAATCATCCTAACGCCTTCTAGCCTCAATAAATACACTTCATCTTGTCTCCAAGTATTACCACCCTTTTTATTCATGGTTTCCTCTATGTGTTTACAAAAATTTCGCCTTTCCGCACAAGCTAGCTCTTGTAGCGCCCTTCTCGAAAACCACAACTCATCCTTCTCAAAATCATACTTCTTCATTCGCTCATTATTGCCACACGGGACAAAAACTACCAACCATAAACATTTTCTTTAAGATACACAAAACAAACACACAAAAAGACCACCCAGTAAAACTGAGTGGTCTTTTACAAATTTGTCTCAGACAATACCGAGACTTATTTCTTCTCGACGAAGCTCAAAGAGATCTTGCGACCTTCTTTGTCGATATCTAGAATCTTGAATTCCTTGCGCTCGTTAAGAGTGAAGATCTTCTCTGGATCGATATCGTTGCCTTCACCAAGCTCAGAAACGTGAACCAAAGCCTCGACAGCTGGCGAAATCTGTACGAATGCGCCAAATGGGGTGATACGAGTAATCGTACCTTCAACCTTGTCACCCTTCTTAAACTTAGCGATTTCAGATAGCCATGGGTCTTCCTGAAGCTGCTTCATAGAAAGGCTCAAGCGATCCTTATCGATGGCAATAATCTTAGCTTCAACAGTGTCGCCAACCTTGACGTAATCTGCTGGGCTGTTAACACGTTCCCAAGAAATCTCAGAAATGTGCACCAAACCTTCGATACCATCAACGTTTACGAATACACCGAAGTCTACGACGCCAGTTGCAACACCCTTAACGGTGTCACCAACCTTAAGCTCAGCAAAGCGCTCAGCTAGGCCATCTTTGATAGCTTCCTTCTCAGAGAGAATAAGCTTGTTTGTCTTGCGATCTGCATCAAGGATGCGAACGCGAATACCCTTGCCTACCAAAGCATTGAGGCGCTGAAGGATTTCTTCCTTATCAGAACCACCAACACGTGGATAGTGCTCAGCGGAAAGCTGAGAAACTGGCAAGAAGCCACGAATACCTTCGTATTCTACAAGGAGACCACCACGGTTTGCATCGAATGGCTCAACCTCGATAATTTCACCAGCCTCGAGCTTAGCGGAGATTTCATCCCAGCCCTTCTCTTTGACTGCCTTGCGGAGAGATAGAAGAACCATACCGTCTTCCATTTCTGTGTCTACTACGCTTGCGGAGACGACATCGCCTTCCTTAAGCTGGCGACCAAAGGCCACCTCACGGCGTGGTACATAACCAACACCACGTGCACCTAGATCGATTAGGATCTCGTGCTTCTTGACTGACATAACCGTACCTTCGATTGTGTCGCCAAGGACGATAGGCTTAATATCCTCGCTAGCAAGGAGTTCATCCATCGTAATTTTAGCTTTTCCAGCCATATTTTGAATATTTCCTTTCGTTGGAGCTACTCATTATCTCTTCTGCTAGTAAGTAGCACAAAAAATAGTGAGTAGCACCAAACTGCTCACTATTTTACCTTATTTTAAGCAATAAGTAAAGCTTACGCTCTCTTACTTGTCGTCCTTAACGCCGTTCTTAAACCAGTTGGCATTAAGAGCGAAGAGATAAGCGCTAACTGCAATCAAGACGATAGGAAGAATTGCATCTTCTGGACCAGTCTTAGGAATCTGAGTTGCCTCTGCTGGCTGGTTAGCCTGAGCCTGTTGCTGAGCAGCGGCCTTTGCTTCAGCTTCCTGACGAGCCTGTTCTTCGGCCTGTCTCTGAGCTTCAGCTTCTTCCTCGGCTTTCTTTCTTGCGGCCTCTTCGTCGGCCTTCTTCTCTGCGTCGTTATCCTGTGCAGAAGCAACCTCTGTTCTGCCGTTGTCCTGGTTTGCCTTTGGCGTCTTTCCGACGGTGCCAGCAATAATGATTACTGCAAGCAAAATGACAAGACCAAGCACTGCAAGAGCGCCGATTGCCCAACGCTTATATTTAGTTCTATTATCCATTATTAGTTTTCTCCCAAAAACTCCTAAAATATTCTTCTATTATAACAGATTATGCTTAAAAATGCAAATCATAAGTGTAATTCCCCTATAATTCATCTCGCGAAGACACAAACTTTTCGTTATACTTTAAGTATGTATTTACTTATCGATGTCGGTGGCACCAAGACTTTGCTCGCCATCACGAACCCAAAAGGTAAAATTCTTCATTCTATCAAGTTCCCTACCATTCACGACCAAAATAACTTTGCAAAAAATCTTGTTCAGCAAATCCGTAGCAACTTCGCCCTCGGTAGTATCGAGGCCATAGGCGTTGCTTTACCAGGGGTCGTAAAAGATAACAAGGTCCAGTGGCTCGGTAATCTCCCTTGGAAAAACTTCGATCTAGCCAAAATCCTCAAGGACGAATTTAGTATCCCAGCATATATCGAGAATGACGCCAATCTTGCTGCTCTCGCAGAGGCCAAAAACAAGACTGGCCGTACCCTTTATCTAACCTTCTCTACCGGTATCGGTGGCGGCGTCGTCGACGATAATATCCTATCTAAAAAGTTCCAAGATTTCGAACCAGGTCATACCATCTATGAATACAATGGCGAAAAATCCGAATGGGAGGATTTAGCCTCCGCTAAGGCTTTTGTCGACCAGTACGGCATCAAAGTTCAAGACATTAAAGACAAGAAATGCTGGAGCAAAGAGATTCCAGAACGCATCGCCCTCGGTCTCGCCCCTGTTATTACCGAAACCAAGCCAGATCGCATCGTTTTTGGCGGTCCACTCGGTTTCGAGCTAAAGCGTTACCGCACGCCACTTCGCAGAATCCTCAAGAATGAGCTAAACACCAAGACTCTTCCAAGATTTACCGCTGCCAAATACGGCAATTTCTCTGTTATTGAAGGTTGTTTCCTCTATGCCAAAGCTAACAACGCTAATAAATAAAATTACTCAGGATCACCCCAAACTGAAGCTCGAAAGCGGCGAACGCTTTGCTTTTCATCCCCCAAATACAATCTTTTATAGCGAGCAAAGTAGTAGCGAACGCCCAGATCTCTTAATCCTACATGAATTAGGCCACTACCTTAACGGCAACCAAGACTATGCAAGCGATATTGCCCTGCTTCGCATCGAATCAGAGGCGTGGGAAACCGCCAAAAAGCTCACTAAAAAATATAAGATCAAGTGGGACGAAGATTTTGCTCAGGATCGCCTAGATAGTTATCGTGACTGGATGCACAGTGCGTCACTTTGTTCATTCTGCAACATTAATGGCTACCAAGACACAAATGGTTTATACCATTGCCCTTTATGTAATAAAAAGTGGCCAAGACAAGAAATACCAGAAGACTAAAAAATACTCCGGAGAACCCGGAGTATTTTATTTTATCAAATCAATTAAGCGTTCTTTTTTGCTTTACCACGCTTGCTAATACGGCCACCCTTTGCACCAGCGATCTTTGCTAGTTCTGGGTTTGCAGCGAAACCGCCAGTATGACCATTGTGGCCACCCTTGCGACCGATTTCTGCGTAGAAATCTTTACCGTACTTTGTCTTATTAGTGTTTGCAGCCTTCTGGCCACCAGCTTTTGTACCTGCCATTGTTGTACATTCCCATTTCTGCCCACCAATACTATTTAATATAACCACCCCGAAGTATTCCCCTCAGGTGCTTATGGCTATTCTAACATAAAGCTTATCTTTTGTCAATACGCTTTTTCTTATTTTTATGTTATAATAACCGAACAACAGATTACAAAAAGCACAAAAGTTTTCCCAAAGTTTTCCACAAAAAGTACTTGCGCTTATACCAAATGTGATATAAAATAAAGCTAGTTCTAAGGATGATGCGAGAGTCCTTAAAACAAAAACATAAATCCCTACCACCGAGAGCAAAAGGTAGGGATTTTTCTTGTATATGCCCTTTTACCAAAAAAGACGCATCCCATTGCGTCTTTTTGTTTTGAGAGGCCTTAGAGCGGCTCTCACGCGGTCGTTTTTTAAACGCAAGCTTTATTAATTCTTGCCAAATAGACCCTTTACCTTATCAGCAATACCGCCAGCCAAAGCGCCAGAAATTGCATCATAAATCTTGTTTGCAATATCCTCAGAAATGCCAACTTTCTTTAGTGTTTCAATCATGCCGTTTTTGTCACTAAAGTTAATGTTCTTGATCGCTTCGCCAGCTTTCTTGGCCATATCATCATCAAGATGCACTTTTTCTTTGATTGTCTTAACAATTTCTTCAATGTTCATAATTATCCTCCTCTTTAATCATAACACCCAAATACGGAAGCAATAAAAAACGCCGAAACATCGGCTTTCTTTGAATGGTGGGGATATGTGGACTTGAACCACAGACCTCGTCATTATCAGTGACGCGCTCTAACCAGCTGAGCTATATCCCCTTTTACTCTTATTATTTTACTAGATAAAATCTTGAATTGCAAGATATTTTTAGAGGATGCGCCATATTACACCGAATGGTATAATATGTCCATGGAATGGCAATTTAGCATTGGAGCATCATTACTCGGTCTCCTAACCATGGCGATTGGCGTTGGCTTCGTAGTCTTCCATCAGAAGCTCGCAGATAGCTTCTTTGGTGGAGTTTCAAGCTACGGCAAAACTCAGCTCGCCGGCATCATTATCATTATTTTAGGGTTCATTCTTTTAACTAATCTTCATACCCTAATCATCTACTGGTTGGTAAGCCTTATCGCACCAAAACCACTCGGTAAATAAACAAACAAAAAACCGACCCATAAGGGCCGGCTTTTTGTTATAGTTCAATTCTGAAGCTATTTGTATCGCGGATTTCTGCGCCCATCTTCTGGTAGAATTTGACTGCGCCTGCCTTCTTGCCTTTTCCAGAAGAAGTGAATTCGAGGCGATGGCAGCCTTTTCTCTGGCCCCAAGCCATAATCGCTTCAAACATCTTTGTGCCAATACCCTGATGCTGATATTCGTGCGATACGACAAAATCTTCAAGATACAGATTCTTATCGATTAGAGCCCCCATAATAACAGATACAGAAGCCATAGCTACAAGCTTTTCGCCATCCATCATTACGATAATGTCGTGCCAAGGCGATTCAATAATATCCTCAATAACCTCACGCCTAACTGGTTCGCCCTCGTAATGCGAGCTAAGGTCTTTTAGTAAAGCTCCCATCTGCTCTGCGATATCTGTATCGTAATCCATCAATACACTAATGTTCATCACCTATCTCCTTTTTTACTATTTCAGCGAGTAGTTCAGCAATCTGTTCGTCTTCTCTCTGATCTGGGCCTTCTACCAAGATACGAAGCTTGTTTTCGGTACCAGAATAGCGCGTAAATACTCTACCGCGGCCAGAAAGAATCTCTTCTGTCTTTGCCACCATAGCGTTCCAGCCCTGAACCTGTTCGAGTGGACGCTTTTCTTTAACACTTACAGCAAGCTGAGCATTTGGGAATTCTTCATAATCTGGCCACAAATCAGCAAGCGCACATTCTTTCTCTTGCATAATCTTTCTTGCAAAGAGCGCAACAAAACTGCCGTCGCTACCATTTAGCCATGGCAAATAAATAATATGACCAGCATTCTCGCCGCCAAGAATTGAACCAAGTTCTTTACATTTCCTTGCTACTGCGCGGTCGCCAACAACGACTTTCTCGACACGGATCCCCTTGGCTTCCAAATATTGGATCGCGGCCAAGTTGCTATACTCTGTCAAAACAACCGTATCATTTGTAAGCTCGCCCTTTTCCTTGAGGTATAGAGCCAACATCGAAACGATTCTGTCACCATTCCAAACACGGCCATATTCATCAACCAAAATTGCGCGATCAGCATCACCATCAAGCGCAATACCCATCAAGCCTTTTTGTTTGCATTCTTTTGCAAGTACTTCTGGATGGAGCGCACCAAAGCCGTCATTGATATTCTTACCGTTTGGCTCAACATCGATATTCTTTACTTCAAAGCCAAAATCTTCAAATACAACGTGCGAGAAAGAATAGCCAGCACCAGAAGCAGAATCCATCAAGAATTCGCCAGCGCCCTTGACGTAATCCTCTGTATCTTCGCCATTAATAGCTAGTTTAAGGAGCTCAGAAGCCGCCTGAGCGTATTTATCGACGTATTTTGCATCTGCACCCATATCGACAAAAGATTGCTCTTCTGGATCGGTATCAGGATCTAATTCTAGGCCAAAGAAACGGTCCTCAATATTAAGCTCCGTCTCATCGGTCGTCTTATCACCATCAGAAGCAAATAGCTTAACACCATTATCCGTTGCAGGGTTATGCGAAGCGGTAACCATAATGCCACCATCACAATCGGACTTTTCGATAATCTTCTGGATTGCTGGAGTTGGCAAAACGCCAAGATCTTCGATTTCAACGCCTTTAGACTTTAAACCTTCAGCAAGGCTGTCTTTTATCCAAATACCGCTCTCGCGCGTATCGCGAGCCATTAAGATTTTCTTCAAAGACATTTCGTCCGCGATTGCAACACCAAGCCCTTTCAGGATATTAGGTCTAAGCGGCGAAGTCCCGACTTTGGCACGAATACCGTCAGTCTCTCCAAATATTTGCTTTCCCATATTGCCATTATCTTAGCAAGATTTTATAAAGCCGCCAACTACTCAAACTTTTATACATTTAAGTTTTTTATCAGATTTTTCGCACTTTTTTCGATTCTACCCCTGTTAATTTTGTATAACAATTTTGCGCAAAAAGTATTGACAAAGCTTTTTAAAACGCTTATATTAAAAGTAGCTTTTGTGATTATTCGCAGATTACAAAAGCCGCACTATTCTCAAAAACAAAAATCAAACAAAAACAAAAAACAACAAAAGGACTCCGGTTCGATTGTGACATTATTTAAAGCTCTCAAGGTCACAAATATAACTGAATTCGGAGTCCTTTTTATTAAAAATCTCAAAACAAAATCTCACAAAAATCTCAAACAAAAAAGATAGTCCTGCAAGGGGCTATTTTTCTATGTTTCTGAAATTTCAGACATATCACATCATAATCGATCCAAATACTTAAACTAACAAAAAACTGCCCTTACGGGCAGCTTTTGCTTTAACAATTTAATTGTGCAATTAGGCATCGTAGTATCTGTAATGTAAAGCTTTATGTTGTGACTTCCGAAGAAGTTTTGTAATAGATTAAGCTTAAGACCTATTACCACAACCGACCTAGATACATGCATCATTGCTGATTCATGCTCTTGTTCTCCCTAGAAAGGAGGTAATCCATCCGCACCTTCCGGTACGGATGCCTTGTTACGACTTACCCCCAATCATCTCCCCCACCTTAGGCCGCCGAAACGGACTTCGGGTGTTGGTGACTCTCATGGTTTGACGGGCGGTGTGTACAAGACCCGGGAACGTATTCACCGCAACATGCTGATTTGCGATTACTAGCGATTCCGACTTCAAGGAGGCGAGTTTCAGCCTCCTATCCGAACTGGGACTGGCTTTGGTGCGATTTGCTTCATCTCGCGACTTCGCTTCGCATTGTACCAGCCATTGTAGCGCGATTCTAGCCCAAGGCGTAAGGGAAATACTGACCTGACATCATCCCCTCCTTCCTCCTCGTTACCGGGGCAGTTTCAGTAGAAAAATACAACTACTGACAAGGGTTGCGCTCGTTGATGGACTTAACCAAACATCTCACGACACGAGCTGACGTCGGCCATGCATCACCTGTCACAGGGTTCCCGAAGGCACAGACTCCTTTCGGAGGCCTTCCCTGGATGTCAAGCCTTGGTAAGGTTTATCGTTTAGCATCGAATTAAAGATCACG
>JAZNRZ010000008.1:0-17593 GCA_045590975.1 Candidatus Nanosyncoccaceae bacterium
TAGATATTTACCGCTTTAATTAAGGCGCTAGATACTTATTATTTTCTCGAAGAAAGGTAATTTTTGATGGAAATCATTAATCCAAGCGGCAAGAAAACTCTGAAGCTTGAGACTGATTTTTGTGGTCGCAAACTTGGCCTCGAAGTTAACCGCGTTGGCTTCCGTACCACTTCTTCAGTTCTCGTTACCTACGGCGATACTGTCGTTCTCGGCTCGGTCGTTGTCGGCAATAAGCCAATCATGCAGGATTTCTTCCCGCTAACAATTGAATATCAGGAACGCTACTACGCTTCTGGTAAGATTTCTAGTAGCAAGTTTATTAAGCGCGAAGGTAAACCTTCTGAAGAGGCTGTTTTGGTTGCTCGTCTTATCGATCGCCCAATTCGCCCACTATTTCCAAAGGGTTATCGTCAGGAAATCCAGGTTGTTTCTACAGTTCTATCTATGGATCCAAGCTTCCGCCCAGATGTAATTGCTATGATTGCAGCATCTAGCGCATTGATGCTTGCTGGTGTTCCATTTGATGGCCCAATCGCTGGTCTCCGCATTGGTCGCGTAAATGGCGAATATAAGGCATTCCTAAGCCCAGAAGAGCGTGAAGCTTCCGATCTTGATCTAGTTGTTGCTGGTAAAGACTCTGGTATCACGATGGTTGAAGCTGGTGCAAACGAAGTTCCAGAAGATGTCATTATTGATGGTATGGCATGGGGTCTCGAGCAGTTACAGCCTGCTATTAAGCTCCAGAACGAGCTCCGCGAAAAGCTTGGCGTTGTAGAGCAAGAGTATACCCTTATGCTTCCTAGTGAAGGAGTTAAGAATCAGGTTGATGCTTGGATGGTTGGTAAGCTTGATGAGAAATTCCGCATCAGCAACACTGTTGAGCGCAATCAGCTTATCTCTGATCTAAAGTATGCTATGCATGATGAGTTCTGTCAGAAGATTGTTTCTGATGAAGAAGCCGGCGTTACAGACAAGATGAGCGACGAAGAAAAGATGACCGTCCGTACAAAGTATTATGATGAACACTTCCGTGATGAATATGGCGAAGCTTTCGAGCTAGCTGTTAAGCGCGATGTTCGCAAGAATATTATCGAGAAGGGTATCCGCCCAGATGGTCGTAAGCTTGATGAGGTTCGCCCACTAAGCTCACAGGTTGGCATCTTGCCACGCGTTCATGGCTCCAGCTTGTTCACTCGTGGTGTAACTCAGGCCCTAAACGCTGTTACTTTGGCACCACTCAGCTATGCTCAGCTAGTTGATACTATGGAAACTACTGACGGTTCTCGCCGTTACATGCATCACTACAATGCTCCTGGCTATACCGTTGGCGAATGTTCTCGCATGGGCAGCCCAGGTCGTCGCGAGATTGGTCATGGCTACTTGGCAGAGCGCGCACTTCTTCCAGTTCTTCCTAGCGAAGAAGAGTTCCCATATGCAATCCGCAGCGTAACTGACATTATGTCTCAGAACGGTTCTACTTCTATGGCCGCAACTTGTAGCTCTTGTCTAGCTCTTATGGATGCAGGCGTTCCACTCAAACGCCCAGTCTCTGGTGTTGCCATGGGTCTTATGATGGATGGCGATAAGCCATACGTCTTAACTGATCTTATGGATGCAGAAGACTTTGCTGGCGATATGGACTTCAAGGTTACTGGTACTACTGAAGGTGTCACTGCAATGCAGATGGATATGAAGGTTCATGGTCTGCCAATTAGTGTGCTTTCTGAAGCTATCAAGAAGGCACATGCTGGTCGTATGTTTATTCTCGAACATATGCTTAGCGTCTTGCCTGGTCCACGCGATCATCTCAGCCCATATGCTCCTCATATCGAGAAGCTCATGATTAATCCAGATAAGATTGGTCTAGTTATCGGTAAGGGCGGTGAAACAATCAACAAAATTACTACCGAAACTGGCGCAGAAATCAATATCGAAGAGAATGGTCTAATTACAATCGCATCTTCTGATGGTGAAAAGATTAAGAAGGCTCTCGATTGGATCAAAGGTCTCGTAGAAGAACCAGAAGTTGGCAAAATCTACAATGGCAAGGTAGTTACTATTAAAGACTTTGGCGCATTTGTAAATATTATGCCAAATGTTGACGGTATGCTTCATATCTCTCAGATCTCCGAAAAGAGAATTGCGAAGGTTGAAGACGTATTGAAGCTTGGTCAAGAAATTAAGGTTCGCCTTGATTCTATTGATGAAAAAGGTCGTCTCGGCCTATCGATGCGCGGCGTAAAACAGGATTAATAATCTATGAAAATCCACCAGATTATATGGTGGATTTTTTGTGTTTCACGAAAAGCTTTTGCTAGACATTATTTAAAAAAATGTTTATTATTGAATTGTAATATAATTTTTCTAAAAGGAGAAAAATGATGGCGGAAGCCAACCATACTTCACAAGCACCTGTAGTGGAGCAGGTGAAAATGCCAAAAATGAAAGTTGACGGAAGCAAGATTGCTTATGTTAACGCATTTGCAACAGCAGGCGCAATTTTCCTTGGCGTAGCAACAATTTTTAGCGCAATTGCTGGTTTCACAAAAGGCAAATGGGTTTTTGGAATTCCATTTTCAAACATTATCGAAAGCTTTAGCGTAAGCGCATACTCTTACTTCTTTATGGGCATCCTTACCTTTGTCCTAGGTCTCGTAAGCTTCCTAACCGTAAGCAAGATTACAGATGCAGGCGCAATTACAAAGGCTTGGAAATGCATTTTCAAGGTAAACCTAGTACTTCTAGTGCTATTTGCTATCGATATGATTAGCATGATTCTTACCTCCCTCATCGGTCTTGGTAAGACTTCTGGCGTTGTTCAGAAGACTCTATGGCTAAGCGGCTTCCTACCAACCGCAATCATGGCTCTAGTAGCTGGCGTTATTGCATTTGTTGCTAAGTCCATCGCAAGTGGCAAGACTCAGCTTCTACGCATTATGACTCTAGTCGCTCTTGGTGTTGGCTCCGTTGCTATGATCATGGCCTTCATCAGCGAAATCGTTGGTATGTATGGCAAGAAGAGCAGCAGCTACAGCGATTACCTAGATGATGTCGATGATTACCTTGATTGGCTAAAGTAGTTAATTAATATAAGGTTGCAGCAAAGACCTCTCCTCGGAGGGGTCTTTTTGCTTATCTAAAAATATGGTATAATACCCTTATGGCTAAAAAGAGAGGTAGAAAGAAAAAAGCCCCAGAGGCTAAAAATACATACGAAGTGCCAAATGTTTTCTGGAAACAAGTTGGCGCAGTTTTTATGATGCTCCTAGCTGTTATTTTAACAGCGGCTTGGTTTAAGCCGAAGGGCGCAGCGCTATTGACGCCACTACAAGAAGGCTTGATGTATGTATTTGGTTATGCGACCTATCTTCTGCCTTTCATCCTTATTTATCTTGCAGTAAAAATCTTCCGTGCGGAAGGCAATAATCTTCCTACGGTCGTATGGATTGCCTCGATATTATTACTTCTCTTGTTCTGTGGTGTGTTTGGTGCGCCAAGCTATGGCTCTACTAATCATACCGGCGGTGTTATTGGCAACTTCATGAGCGAATATACCGTAAAGAATATAGGTGCCCCTCTTTCCATTCTTATCTATGTTGTCTTGATTGTTATTACGGCTCTATTTATGTATGCCGAGACTCCGGCCCAGCTATTTCATAAGATTCAGGATATATTCCGCGGAACCAGAAACGAGGAAGATTCTGAGAATGCTCGCATTATGCGCCGCAATTCCGGCATCGAGGATGACGAAGATCGTCCACGCCGCCGCCTAGGCCTTAAGGTTAATAATTCTAATGCTCTCGCCGCCGAAGAAGAGAAACCAAAGGTTGCTCGTGGTTTGCTTCGCAAGAAAGACAATACTAAGGTCGAGGAAGCTCCAGCTCCAGCTCCTGCTGCTGCTCCAGAGCCAACCGCTCTTGTTGCTGTAAATGACATTAACTGGAAGATGCCTCCACTAACGCTTCTAAGCAAGAAACGCTCTCCAGCGGATCCTGGCGATACAGACAAAATCGCTCGTATCATCGAGGATACTCTAAAGCAGTTCAATATCGACGTTGATGTTGAAGAGGCTAATGTTGGCCCACGTATTACGCAGTATACTTTGCGTCCGCCTCAGGGTGTTAAGATTTCCAAGATTGCGACCTATGATAAAGAGCTTGCATTGAACCTTGCAAAGAGTAAGATTCGTATTGAGGCTCCAATTCCTGGTACTCGTGCCGTTGGTGTTGAGGTTGAGAATGAAAAGCAGGGCAGTGTTGGCTTGCATGAGCTTTTACAGTCTAGCGAATGGCAAAAGATGATTGCGGATAAACCGCTCTCCTTCACGCTTGGTAAGGATATTTCTGGCAATACTGTTGTCGGCAACCTCGCAAAGATGCCTCACTTGCTCATCGCGGGTACTACGGGTTCTGGTAAGTCCGTCATGACCAATACTTTGATTGCTTCCATGCTTTATCACAACTCGCCATCCGATCTTCGCTTGATTATTGTCGACCCTAAGCAGGTTGAAATGGCGGCATATCAGGATATCCCACATCTTTTGACCCCAATTATTACCGATGCGCCAAAATCTTTGAGCGCTTTGAAGTGGGCAGTCAACGAGATGGAGCGCCGTTACTCGATTATGGCGGAAGAGCGCGTCAAGAATATTGTCGACTATAACGCAAAGATGCAGAGAAATGGTGGCAAGGTTACTATTCCTGATGAAGATGGCAATCCTCAGCAACACAATGAAGGCAAGATGCCGTATATTGTTGTTATCGTAGATGAGATGGCGGATCTTATGATGCAGGTTGGCAAGGAACTCGAAATGATGATTGTTCGTATCGCCCAGAAGGGTCGCGCTGCGGGTATTCACCTAGTGCTCGCAACGCAGCGTCCAGAAGTTAAGGTTGTTACCGGTCTTATTAAGGCTAACATTCCAGGCCGTATTGCCTTCGCTGTAAATAACAATATGGACTCCCGCGTTATGCTCGATATGGGCGGCGCCGAGAAGCTTCTTGGTATGGGTGATATGCTCTACCTTACTACCGAGATGATGGGCAAGCCAAAACGTGTCCAGGGTGCCTATGTAAGTGATGAAGAGATCGAAAACCTCACAAACTATCTCCGCGAGCAAGCTCCGCCAAACTATAACGACGAAGTTATCTCCCAAGATGTCGAAGCTAAAGGCGTGATGGGCATGGGTGGCGACTCTGGCATGGGTGGCGGCGATATTGAACGTCAGGCTGCTGAAATTGGTATTCGCGCAAGAAAGATGTCCACCTCGCTTTTGCAGAGACAGTTGCATATCGGTTATGGCCGTGCAGCGGCTATCATTGATCACTTGGAAGAGATCGGCGTAGTTGGTCCTGCGCCAGGTGGCAGTAAGCCACGCGAGGTCCTAATTACCTCTATGGATGAATATCCGGGCTAATATTGACAAGAAATCAAAATATTTTCTTGCAATAAAATATTAGCTGTTCTAAGATAGAAAGTATGAAACGCAGTGAATCATTCGTAAAAACCCTCAAAAATGCACCAAGCGACGAAGTGAGCCGCAGTGCACAATTGCTTTTGCGTGCTGGTTATATCTACAAGGAAATGGCTGGCGTCTATGATTTTCTGCCCTTGGGTCGCAAGGTTCTAAATAATATTATTGATATTATTCGCGAAGAAATGGTCGCTCTTGGTGGCCAAGAGATCGAGATGTCTAGCTTGCAACCAAAGGATGCTTGGGTAAAGTCTGGTCGTTGGGACGACGACGTTGTCGACGACTGGTTCAAGACAAAACTTCATGCTGGCGGTGAGCTTGGTCTTGCTTTGACGCACGAAGAAGCTATTACAAATATGCTAACTAGCTATGTCTCTAGCTATAAGGACCTTCCACTTTATGTCTTCCAGTTCCAGAAGAAGTTCCGTAACGAGCTTCGTGCAAAATCTGGCATTATGCGCACGCGCGAATTTATTATGAAGGATCTATATTCTTTCTGCGCAACGCGCGAACAGCATGAAGAATTCTACGAAAAAGCCGCAATTAGTTATACGAATATCTTTAAGCGTCTAGGCATTGGCGACAGCACATATCGTACCTTTGCAAGCGGTGGTAGCTTCAGTCGTTTTAGTGACGAATTCCAGACTATCTGTGATGCAGGTGAGGATATTATCTATATCGATCACGAAAAGAATATCGCTATTAACGAAGAAGTCTATAACGAAGAAACCTTCAAGATGCTAGATGTCGACCCAGCAAAGCTAGACAAGCAGAAGGCATCTGAAGTTGGCAATATTTTCACGCTCGGTACTAAGTATTCCGAAGCTCTTGATTTGTGCTTTAATGATGAAAAGGGCGTAAGAACCCCAGTATTTATGGGCAGCTATGGCATTGGTCCAGCTCGTTCTATGGGTGTTATTGCAGAGAAGACCTGTGACGATAAGGGTCTAAACTGGCCAGAAGAAATCGCCCCATATGAGTACTATCTCATTGGCATTGGCGAAAAAGGCGTGAAAGAAGCTGAAAAGCTATATAACTTGAATCCAGAACAATTCGTCTTTGATGACCGCGAAAAGGTCCGTAATGGCGAGAAATTTGCCGACGCAGAACTTATGGGTATTCCATATCGTGTTATCGTTAGCGACAAGACTCTAGAGAATGATCAGGTCGAAATTCTATCTAGAAAAACGGGTAAAAGCGAGCTATTGACAACAAAAGAGTTCATTAGTAAAATACCAAAAGTATTAAAATAAGTGGTGATTTTCCACGATTGACAGAAAATAGGAGGTATTTATGCCTAATGTTGTTAAAATTACCGCAGCTGGTAAAAAAGACTTACAAGAAGAACTAAAAGCGCTCAAAGCGCGTCGTCCAGAAATTGCGGAAAAAATTGCTCTAGCACGTTCTTATGGCGATTTAAGCGAAAACGAAGATTATAGTGCTGCTCGCAGCGAACAGAATACTGTAGAAGGTCGTATTCAAGAGATCGAAGATATTTTGCTTCATGCAAAAATTATCGAAAACAAGAAAACGGATAAGGTTGCTCTTGGTAGCACGGTTACTTTGGATGTTGAAGGCAAAAGCCGCTCATATATCCTTGTTGGTGCAACCGAAGCAGATCCTTTGAATGGCAAAATTAGCGATGTTTCACCAATCGGCAAACAGCTAATGGGTCAAAAGGTTGGTTTTGAGGGTGAACTACCAAATAAAAAGAAATTTTCAATTAAAACAATAGAATAATCATCTGAGAATAATCTCTCGGGTGGTTATTAAAGGGAGATTATGAAAAAAGAAAGAAAGGGCGAGAAGCGTAAGCTTACGCGAAGGACGCTCCATTACTATTGGCAGGCAACAAAGAAGCATAAAGGTCTCTTTGCTACCGGCATTATCGTGACGCCAATTGTGACGGCATGTCGCACGGCATTGGCTCCATATTTTACTGCCGATATTATCGGCAAAGTTTCTGCTGGAATTAACCCAGTTGAGAACTGGTCTGCTTTTATGTGGCCAGTAATTGGACTTCTAGCATGTTATCTAATCGGCTCTGAGCTTCTAGGCCACATCCGTATTTGGGCTATTTGGAAGCTAGAACTAAAGGTCGCATATGATCTTGCGACTTACTGTTTCGACAAGGTCTGTACGCAGTCTATGCGATTCCATAGTAACCGCTTTTCGGGTTCGCTCGTGTCTCAGACAAACAAATTCGTAGGTGGTTATGAGCGTTTGTTTGATACCTTGATATTCCAGATTCTTTGGTTGACCTTTACGATCCTCTCAACCATCGGTATCTTGGCTTTCAAGGCGCCGCTATTCGCATTAGTTCTAGTTGCAGTTGTAATTCTTTACACTATTATTGCTACGGTTAGCTTCAAGAAAGTCGGAAAGTTAAGCGAGAAGTATGCAAGTGCCGAAACCAAGCAGACTGGTCAGCTTGCCGACTCTATGTCTAATATCTTGGCCGTTAAATCTTATGGTCGCGAAGCGCACGAGCATCGCCGCTATGCAAACTTTAGCACCGCAACCTACAACGCAGGTATGAATCAGATGCGTGCGGTTATCTTCCGTGATATTTGCTTCGGCTTCGTTATTATTGGCTGTGTTGTTGCTTCGACGATGTTTGTAATCTTTGGTAAGAATCTTGGCATCGAAATCGCAACTCTAATCCTTATCTCGGATTACGCCATTACGATTGTTGGTAATCTTTGGGATGTAAACAATATTCTAAAGTCTGTAAACCGTGTCTTTGGTGATGCGCACGACATGACAGCAATTCTTGATACCGAGGATTCCGTTAAGGATATTTCCAGTGCCAAGTCTATTGAAGTCAAGAAGGGTAATATTGAATTCGATAACATTACCTTCAAACATGCCGACGCGCCTCGCGCGATCTTTAATGACTTCAACTTGAAGGTTAAGGCTGGCGAACGCGTTGGTCTAGTTGGTCTATCTGGTTCTGGTAAGACAACTTTAACGAAGCTCCTCTTGCGTTTTGCTGATGTCGATAAGGGTAAAATTACTGTTGATAGTCATGACATTAGTAAGATTCGCCAGATTTCATTACGCGAAAACATTGCCTATGTTCCGCAGGATACGGCTCTGTTCCATCGCTCGATCGCAGAGAATATTGCCTATGGTAGACCTGATGCAAGTCGCGAAGAAATCATTCATGCTGCCAAGCTAGCACACGCAGATGAATTTATCTCTGAGATGCCAGATGGCTACGATACTCTCGTCGGTGAACGTGGTGTCAAATTGTCTGGTGGTCAGAGACAGCGCATCTCGATTGCTCGCGCAATCTTGAAAGATGCTCCAATTCTGGTTCTCGATGAAGCAACCTCTGCACTCGACTCTGAATCCGAAGCTTTAATCCAGGATGCCTTGGATAAGCTCATGAAAGGTCGCACGAGTATTGTGGTGGCTCACCGTCTATCTACGATTGCCGGTATGGACAAGATTGTTGTCTTGGAAGATGGCAAGATTCTCGAGCAGGGTAGCCACGAAGATCTACTCAGAAATCGTGGTTCCTACTACCGTCTATGGTCGCGCCAATCCGGTGCATTCTTGAATAAGGAAACCGACGACGTAGTAGAATGCGAAGAAGAAGAGTAATCTGTAAAATAGGGTCCGCCTAAAACGGGCTCTATTTTTATGCTAGAATTAAAATTAGCATGAGTAAGTTCGAAGATAGGCAAGTTGTTCTAGAAAAAATCAAAAACGGCGTCTATAGCACAAAAACTAGTAGTAATTTAGGTGTCGCACTTTTTATTGTGATGACTCTATTTGCTTTTGTGATTTTCTTTTCGACGATTGTGGCGATGCTTGCAAATAGCGCACTAAGTAGCAATAAAAGTTCTGCTGCCATACTTGGTACGACGATTGTATTTATAATCATTGTCGCAATTACAATGATCTTTATTATCGTTCCGAAGCTTGGCAAAAGCTCAAAAACTAGCAGAAAAGACATTAGTCTAATTGAAACCGGCACAGAGCTTGAGGTTCATATCGAGAACTCCTACAAGACAAATTCTGGATATCAGCTGGAATGTACGAGTGATAAATATCCAAACATGGTCTTCAGGAGCAAACTTCTTCAAGAAGAGCCTATTATCGACAAAGATAGGAAAACCAGAGTCTTTATTGATCCTCAGAATCCAAATAATTACTTTGTTGATATCTATAGTGTTTTGCCTCGTCAGGCTGGTCCTGTCTTGATGGATAGAAGCGAGCTAAAGCATGAGACTAATGTGAACGTTACGGCTAATAATTTTGCTATCGTTCGTATATTTTTGTTTATTTTCTTGGCACCATTCTTTATAACGGGTGCAGGGACCGCAATCGGCGGCTTGTTTACTGGGCATTTTATTACTGCTATAATCAGTGCCTTTATTATTTTTGTCTTTGCGACGATTATTAATAAGATTGGTAACGGTGACAGTGAAGCGAAAGCAATGCTAGCTCAAGGTTACTATCTCGAAGCTACTGGTACGAGATACTGGGTTACGACTAGTGACGATTCTACGACTCATCATTTATCTTGTCGCTACATTGTTCCTGGTACGCATGACGCGTATAACTTCTATACGACGGCCGTAGATGCGCGTGCAAAGATTCTCGTTGGCGCAAAAGTTCGCGTCTATGTAAACCCGGACAAAATGAGTGTTTATCTTATCGATGCTAAATATTCTTTGTCAAACTTTGGCTTTACTGCTAAACAAGAAACCGACGAAGCTTAAGGCATTAGATAAAAGCCAAAATTATGATATAATATAAGATAATTATGGCTACACTAAAAGATTTTCGTGATGAGCGCGTGCGAAAGCTCAATGAGATTCGCGAAGCTGGTATTGATCCGTATCCAGCCCATTCGAATCGCGACGCTAAAATAAAAGATATTCTAGATAACTTCGATAATTTTGATGGCAAGGACGTTTGTGTTGCTGGCCGTATTGCTGGTATCCGCAGCTTTGGTAAGCTTGCCTTCGTAGTTCTTGAAGATGATTCTGGTAAAGTTCAGATTTTCTTGAAGGATGAAGCTGCTAAGTTTACAAAGAAGCTTGATTCTGGAGATTTTCTTGAAGCTGCTGGTAAAGTTGGCAAGAGTAAAACTGGCGAAATCTCAATTTTCTGTGATGCACCAAGATTGCTTGGCAAGGCTTTACGTCCGCTTCCTGGTCGTGATGGCTTTACGAACAAGGAAGAGCGTCTACGTCGCCGCTATGTAGATATGGCTGTAAACCCAGAAGTCCGTGAACGCTTTGTTCGCCGTAGTAAATTCTGGACTGCAACCCGCGAATTCTTGAACGCACATGGTTTTGTAGAAGTTAATATTCCAGTTCTCGAGGTTACGACCGGTGGTGCCGATGCAAATCCATTTGTAACTCATATGGATGCGCTCGATCAGGATTATTACCTACGTATTTCGCACGAGTTGCCATTGAAGCGCTTGATTGGTGGTGGTTTTGAACGTGTTTACGATATTGGCCCACGCTTCCGCAATGAAGGTATGGACGAAGAGCACTTGCCAGAACACATCGCTATGGAAAGCTATGCAGCTTACCAGGATTACGAAGATGGTATGAAGCTTTACGAAGAAATGATCAAATACGTCTGTAAAGAAACTTGGGGTACGCTCCAGTTCGAACATGACGGCATGAAGGTAGATTTGGATTGCGAGTGGCCACGCAAGACTTATGCGGATCTTCTAAAAGAGCATTTTAATATCGATGTCTTTAATCCTGATATAGAGCAAATCAAGGGAATCTTGCGCGAGCATAAGATGAAGTTTGACGAAAACGCATCTGCTTCACGCCTCTTGGATTATGCTTGGAAAATTATTCGCAAAGAATCCGCTGGTCCATACTGGTTGATTCATGAACCTGTTGAGGTCTCTCCACTTGCAAAGAAACATGCCAAAGATCCACGCGTCACTGAACGCTTCCATCCAATTATCTTTGGTACGGAGATGGGTAACGGCTACTCTGAGCTAAACGATCCAATTGATCAGCTAGAGCGCTTCGAAAAACAACAGGCTATGCGTGATGCTGGTGATGATGAAGCTCAGATGTTGGATATGGACTTCGTAGAGATGCTAGAGTATGGCATGCCGCCAACATGCGGTTGGGGTAACTCCGAACGCAATTTCTGGCTGTTTGAAGGTGTCTCTGCCCGCGAAGGTGTTCCATTCCCGCCAATGCGCAAGAGCTAAGATTAATACTTAAACTTCCACTTAAGAAAAGTGGAAGTTTTTTGTAAACTAAGTAAGTTCGTGGCGAAAAGGAAGGATGCTAAGACGACACTGCAGACTGCCTCTGTATCTGTAATTATTAAGCTTCCGCTTTTAATAATTCTCGTATTCTACTAGCTTGTTGCTATGGAATACAGAAGAACAGATTTAAGCGAACAATTTTTACAAAACCTATATAATGAAGATTCGAAGCATTGGGAAAATAAGCCACCAAAAGAGCTTTGGCAATATGGCAATTTCCCGAAGCGTGCGGATAAAAAGGTAGTTGCCATAGTCGGTAGTCGTAACTGTACAGATTACGGCAAAAATATTGCATATAAGACCGCTAAAACGCTCGCGGAGCATGGTTTTGTGGTTGTGAGTGGCCTCGCCTATGGCATAGATAGCTTCGCGCATCGTGGGTGTATTGATGGTGGCGGCCAAACGGTTGCTGTGCTTGGAACTCCAATAGATAGAATCTATCCAGTTAGCAATTATTCTTTGGCGCAGAGAATCGTCGAGACTGGCGGTGCGATCATTTCTGAGTACGCGCCAGGATCAAAAGTTCATCCATTTAATTTTGTATATCGAAATCGGATTGTTTCTGGATTAGCGGACGCGCTAATAATTGTTGAGGCCTCGGATAAATCTGGTACGATTCATACCGCGCAGTATGCGGTCGAGCAAGATAGAGAACTATACGTCGTGCCGGGAGATATTAATCGACCGATGTCTTCTGGCGCAAATCGGTTAATTATGGACGGCGGTCAGCCGTTTCTTGGCGCGGATTGGTTTATGGACTGTATGGATCCGCTCTGGCGTACGAAAGAGAAAAAGCAAAAGAAGAAAACCCTTGGTGCGCTTGCGGATTCTATCTTGAGTTTCTTGTCTGACAAAAGCGCTGATGCTGGTAGCATTGCGGAATCTATCGGACAGGATTTAAGTAAAGTATTAGTGCAATTATCTCTGTTAGAGCTGGACGGGACATTATGTTCCGACTCGGAAGGCAAATGGTCTTTTGCTTAAAGTTTTGTGCTAAAATATAAGCATAAGAAATAAAAGAGGGCATCATTTTAATGGCAAATAAAGTTATGATTGTCGGCACTGGTAATGTCGGCATGAGCTTTGGTTATGCACTTGTGCACCAGCGCACAAATGTTAACGAGCTAATTCTTGTAGATATTAACAAGGAAGACGCAGAAGGCGAAGCAATTGATCTTCGTGACACTTTGGCTGTCGCTCCAGCTTATCTAAAAGTTCGCGCAGGCGAGTATTCTGATGCTGGCGATTGTGACATCATCGTCATTACTGCGGGCATTCCTCAGAAACCAGGCGAATCCCGTATGGATCTTCTAAAGAAAAACGCTGCAATCTTCAAAGATATGATTGGTCAAATCATGGAGGCTGGCTTCAATGGTATCTTTGTTGTCGCAAGTAATCCTATGGATGTTCTAACATATCTAACCTGGCGCTATTCTGGTCTTCCCGCAGAGCGTGTAATTGGTTCTGGCACGGTCTTGGATTCCGCAAGGCTTCGCTATCGTATCGCCCAGCGTTTGCATGTTCATCCAAAAGCTATTCATGCTTACCAGGTCGGCGAACACGGAGATTCTGAATTTGCTCTTTGGAGCTGCGCAAGTGTTGGCGGTCAGGATGTTCGCGATCTTATCGATGCTCAGGCTCGCGCCGAAATCGAAGATTATGCTAGGAAAGAAGCCTACACAATCATCGAGAAGAAGGGTGCTACATATTACGGTATTGGTAGCTGCTTGGCAACAATTGTAAACTGCATCTTGAATGACGAAAACCGCATTTTGCCAGTTAGTAACTACGACGAATTTAGCGGCACATACAATGGCTTTCCAGCCGTTCTTGGTGCTAATGGTATTGTTCGTCGTATTGGTCTAAGAATCAACGAAGAAGAGCAAATCAAATTCAATGCAAGCATCCAAGTTCTTAAGGATGCAATCGCAGAAGCTGAACAAGCTTAACAAATAATAGATGCCCTAAAAAGAGGAGTGCAATAACTCCTCTTTTTGCTTATGTCTAAAATTTGAAAAATTAGCGAAAAATGATATAATATAAGAATGAACTTATTTATATTAATATTAAGCTCTCTAGTATTCGTAGAGACCAGTGCTTTGTGTGCTAAAAGTTTCTTGAAGAAAGAGTTAAAATTCGGCAAGAACGAGCGCCGCAAGATATTCGTAGACACTTCTACGCTCATGGATGGTCGTATCTTGTCGTTCGCGAGGACGGGTTTTCTTGGTGACGAAATCCTTATTACGCGCAGTGTGGTAAGAGAACTGCAGTTACTAGCAGATGGTTCCGACGCAGACAAAAGAACTCGTGCTAGGTTTGGACTAGACATTGTAAACGAACTCAAGAATCTTGAGAAAGTTACAGTAACGATCTATCCGGATGAACTTGGCCACGTAAAGGTCGATGAGAGGCTCCTAGAGCTTGCAAAAAGCGAGAAAGCGCTCATTATGACTAATGACTACAATCTAATTAAAGTCGCTGGTACGGAAGGCGTAGAGGCGCTAAATATCAACGAACTAGCGCAGAGCCTCCGCAGTGAATATCTCCCAGGAGATAAAATCGATGTGAAGGTTGTTGGTGTAGGTAGCAATCCTCATCAAGGCGTAGCTTATCTATCCGACGGCACGATGGTTGTAATCGATGGGGCGGATAAGCTTGCTGGCAAGAATGAAACTACTCGTGTTGAATTTGTTCGTTACTTGCAGACGAGCGCTGGCAAAATGATGTTCGCTCGCCTAGATAATACTCTAGCTCCAAAACAGAACAAATCTACTGGCAGAAAACGCATCGTAAAAGATAATAAATCTCGCAAAAACAATAAGAAAATCAAGTAGTAAAAAGCCTCGGTTTAAAGACCGAGGCTTTTGGGGAAACTAAAACATCTCATCGACATATTCTTGAAACGAGTCATAAATACTGCCTTTAAGAACGCCTGATGCGTTTAGGTTTTCGAGTAAGCTTTTGACGAAAAACTTGCATTGACTAGCTTTTAGATAGAGCTCTGTTAATACGAGCTTGTAAGAGTTGCTATCAGCGATACACTTAAAGAGAAACTCATCTATATCCTTGTCGACATTTATTAATCTTTCGGGGCGATCGAAACTAGATTCGTCTATCTTTTTGCCGTCAAGAAAAAGGTCTCTGCCGATTAGCTTGTACTTGTGAAAAATGGGCCTTTGTCTATTGAATGCTTTCAGGCAAAACGGTCGTAGCATTTCTATAAAAGTTGCCACTGCCGTAGCCTTCCTCCCGCCCCAAGAAATCCAGGCCGGAGAGTCGGCGAGTCGGAGCGCCGATGGATCTTTGCTTGATTCTAGTTCAACGATTGCTTCGCTTGCGTTTTTTACCATTTCGTCAAATTCCATATTTCCCATTAAAGAACACCTCTTTTGCGCTTGCGCGCGAAAATCTCACGCAACTAATGCATGGCATGTATAATTACAGCATAAGCGTATCAATTTGTCAAGTGCGGGGGTTGCTGACAAAAATATCCACCGTTTTGGTGGATATTTTGTTTACTCGTTATAGGTTGTACTTTCGGTTGCGGTATAGCCTGCGCTATCTGTAACCGTGACTGTAATCTTGCCTGGTTTAGACTTTGCTTTTGCTGAGGCGCTACCAGATGCGATTGAGCCACTAGCTAGGGTTTGGCCATCAACCTCGATTGTATAGTTTTCTAGGCTATGAGTACCTTTTCCTACGGAAATCTTAATTGTGTATCCTGAACTATTATCCACGACGATCGAGTTGATTGTAGGCTTTGCGTCGCTACAAGAGTGAACGTCGTCTTCTGCTTCTGGATCGTAGCCATCGGCAGATAGGGCATCTTTCTTTGTCATAGGATCGTAAGTCTTTGTAACTTCGACATCTACGCGAGTTTCAGCAGGAGTACAATCGGTTGCTTTCTTTTTGCTGATTCTATCGAATGCCATAGTTTCTTTGGAGATACCAGACTTCTTGCTGTTATACCAGCTTGGCCAGATATCTGTCTTACCGCCAACTGTGAGGGTTTGTAGGCCTTCTGGCTGGACGAATTGCTGGCCCGGGGCCCATTTACCGTCTACGGCGTAAACTTCGTCATGGACACGGTCTTGATATGCTGCGTTAATTCTGAAACATGCATCGTGCGAGTCTGTTGCGAGCGGAGAACCATCGTGGTTTCCGTTCCAAATTGCAGTTGCAAGTACTGGAGATGCGGACATTGTCCAGGAGTCCTTTGCAGAACCCATACCGTTTTCTGTAGTACCAGTCTTTACGGCATATGGAGTGTGTTCGCTATAGAAACCAGCCTGTGCTGCCCAACCCTAGCCCCAAAGAGAAGCGCGAGCTTCAAGCTTTGTGAGAATATCGATTGTCATGTAAGCTACCTGTGGATCAACGATGCGTTCACCTTCGGTATCAGTCCAGGATTCAATAATGTCACCATCAGAGTTCTTAACTTCTAGGACATAGGCAATGTCTTTATATGTACCACCGCGAGCAAGTGTTGCGTATGCGTTTGCATGCTCAACTGGACGTACGGAACAACCACCACCGATAGCCATTGATAGACCAGCTGTTTCGCCATTAGCACAGTAAGACTTATCGCCAAGCTTGTGTGCGATTTCTAGGCTGTTTTCGATACCGTTAATATATAGAGCCTTAACGGCAGGAATGTTCTGAGATGTAGATAGGGCCTGGCGAATTGTAATGTTGCCATAGTATCTATCTGTAGAGTTTGCAAGGTGACAACGACCATAAGTACCAGCACAGTAAATAGAGTCGATGTTTTCATCCTTTAGGACTGAGCCTGGACCATAGTTGACGCCATCGCGCTCCATGAATAGTGGCGTGTAGTCCAAGATTGGCTTAATAGAAGAACCTGGCTCAAGTAGCGATGTTGCAGCATTGAGCTGACCATAACCTTCGCGGTTCCAGTCTACGCTACCGACCATCGCGATAACCTGAGATGTTTCGACGTCAACAGAAACTAGGGTTGCGTTGTCTGAACCGTTTCTGTAGAAGATTTCGGAACCGGCAGCAACGGCTTCTTCTGCGATTTGCTGAGCGCGTAGATCGATAGTGGTCTTGATTGTGAAACCACCTTCGCGCATAACCTTTAGACCATAGCGAGATTCAAGTTCAGCCTTAGCTTCAAGGACAGCCCATGGAGCCTTGATGTTTTCGTACTGGCTCTGTTCTGGCTGAACGCGTGCAAGAACATCAACGGCCATAGCTTCATCGGCCTGTTCTTGAGTAATGTAACCCATCTCGACCATAGCATTAAGCGTTTTATGCTGGCGAGCAATCAAAGCCTCATTGCCATCAATATTGTATGGATTATATAGGCCTGGGTTGTTTGGAATAGAAGCAAGAAGGGCAGACTCTGCGAGATCAAGATCTTTAGCGCTCTTCTTGAAATATGTCTGTGCAGCACTCTCTACGCCGTTGCGACGACCACCATATGGAGACTCGTTAAGGTATAGAGTAATAATCTGCTCTTTGTCGTACATCTTTTCTACTTCGATAGAAAGAATCATTTCCTTGATCTTACGAGGGATACCAGACATTGAGCGGTCTTTTGCTTCTTCAGAGAAATAGACCTGCTTGATAAGCTGCTGTGTCAAAGTAGAGCCACCCTGAACGGCGCCACCACCAAGAGTAACCCATGCAGCACGAATAAGAGCCGTAAAGTCGACACCTGGGTGATTATAGAAGTTCTTATCCTCGATAGCGACCGTAGCTTGGCGCATGTATGTAGAAATATCTTCGCCATCAACTACTAAGCGATAATCGCCAGAACCTTTGTCTTCCCAAAGTAGCTGGCCATTGCGATCAAGATAAGTATTAACAGTGTTTTGAACGCGATTAGCAAG
>JAZNRZ010000009.1:0-30384 GCA_045590975.1 Candidatus Nanosyncoccaceae bacterium
CTTGGAAGGCTTATTGCGCTTGTTATTGGTTGTTTGCTTGCGTCAGCTGCAATTATCGCACTGTTGATTTTCTTCTTGAAATCCCGCGATATCGATCTAAATAGCGATTCTTGGACTGCGAAAGCAATTGAATCCGGCAAGCTTGAGCAGCAGCAAGAAGATGATGCTCGTTATCTCGAAGAAGATAAGAAACCATTTATTGAATTTAAGGGCGTTCCGAGCGATTTGGGCGCGCTAAGCTTTACTTATCCAAGAACTTGGAGTGTTTACGTAGACGAAGACGGTTCGAACCGTAGTGAATATTCTGCATACTTTAGGCCATCTGAAGTTTTGCCAACCGATAAGGAAAGCTCGCGCTATGCCTTGAGGCTAAAGATTGTCGATCGTCAATATACCGAGGTTCAGGCGGAATACAATAATAATGAAGGTTTAACAGCTGTTGTTGGCGGTACGACAAAGTCCGATAATGGCGTCTCGATGATTCGCTATGACGGTACGATTGACGAAGGTATTACAGGTAGTGTTGTACTTGTAGAAATCAACGATAAGACTGCAATCTTGCAGACCGATGCAGATACTTACAAAGACGATTATGAGCTCGTTTTGAAGAGCCTCAAGCGCAATAATATGTTCTAGAAATTTTACAGGGGGGATTCTCTGTTTTTGATTCTTTTTAGTGTAGAATAGAGACATGGAGAGTGAGGTATTTAGCGCTAGTTCTGGCGCAATCGTTGTTGCGCACGAGCTAAAAGCGCCGCTTAGTTTGATGCGGCAGCTTGCCTTATCTCTAGAGCTTGAAGATTCGAAAGAAGGCGTCAATGAAATTGGGCGCCAGATTGCTGCGACTAGCGAACGTGCGCTTCGCCAGGTTGAAGATATGATAAAGGTCGCTCGTCTTGATGATGCTTTGTTTGAGATGGAGCCAGTTAACCCACGCGTAGTTTGCGATGATGTTGTAAACGAACTTTGGAAGCTGTTCCAGTTTAATCGTCGTGAGCTTAAAGTTTATTACAGGAATCGTAGGCGCCTCGTGATTGCGAATCCACAGCTACTCTATTCGGTTTTATATAATTTTTGTATCAATGCCATGAATTATGGCGGCGAGGATTTGCCGAGCGAGATTATTATTTCGGATAAAAGTACGGATAGGATTCGTGTCGAGGTGCGAGATTATGGCCCGGCGATTCCGACAAAGATTTGGCGTGAGATTAGGAAGGGTTTGGTTGGCCGCCCGATGGATATTTCGATGCGTCCTGGCAGTTCTGGGCTTGGTCTTTATATTGCGGCGAAGTTTACAAATTATATGAATGGTAAATTTGGCTTGGTTCGCCATCGCGACGGAACGAGTTTTTACATCGAGCTTAATGTTAGCGGTCAGCTAAGTTTGGTCTAATGAAAAAGGTTTTTGTAATTGAGGATGATAGGGGCTGGGAGAGCTACTACAAGCGCATTTTGAAGGGCTATGATTTGTCTTGCTTTCATGATGGCGTAGAGGCGATTGCGGCGATGGATCAGCAGGTGCCAGATCTTGTTCTCTTGGATGTGCTTTTAACTGGGCCGACTGGCTTTGCCGTGATTCATGAAATGCGCAGCTTTACGGAGCTCGAGAAGGTTCCGGTGCTTTTGGTATCCAGTGTTGAGATGGGAGATTTTTCGAAAGAATATGGCATTGCAGGATATCTAAATAAAGCAACAATGACGCCAAGGTCGCTGCTTGACATGGTGAAATATAGCCTGACGGAGGCGGCAAATGACTGATAAACAAAATACCGGTCGAGATATTAGGACGCGAGCGATCGTTTTAAGGCGTACAGATTACGGTGAAGCGGATAGGATTTTGCAGCTTTTGACGCCAGATGGAAAACGTAGCGTGATTGCGCGTGGTGCGAGGAAAGAAAAATCTAGGTTGGCAGGCGGTATCGAATTATTCTCGGTATCAGATGTTTTGATCCATAACGGACGTGGTGAGCTGGGGATTTTGACCGGTGCGAGACTGCTGGAATATTATGATGGCTTGGTTAAAGATTTGGACTTGATTGAACAAGGCGGCGAGCTGATGCGAGCGGTAAATGCGCGCGCAGAGCACGTGGATTCGCCAGATTTCTTCGATATTGTGCAACAGAGCTTCCGTGCGATGCAGAAGCGCGTGGAGGAAGGCTCTGGGCGTTGGAAAGATGTTCTAAGGGCTTGGTGGGGCTTGAATTTGGTCAAGGCGAGTGGTGAAGATGTGAATCTGCGCTTTGATGCGAATGGCGACAAATTGGTGGCTGACGGCAGATATTATTGGGATGAAGAAAACGTGGCATTGATGCCGGCGAAGGCTGGTAGGGTTAATGCTGAGCATATCAAGCTCATGCGTATTATGCAGACTGGGCAGGCGGAACTAGCGCTCAAAGTTAAAGGGGCGGACGATTTGATTGATGAGATTTTGTATATTGTAAAATGCGTAGAACGTTCGACTAAGATATAATAAAAATATATGGAACAATTTGATACACTTCAGTCGGCAGCGGCTACTTTTCAATCTATGGGTTGTCACGGCTCAGAAAACCATTATGTCTTTGCATCAGATCAGGTAGTTCAGAGCGCAAGTGGCACTTACTATGGTGGTGGTCTTGTAGGTTACGCAATTGGTAACGCAGTTCAGGCTAACAGCTCTAAGCAAACTTTGTTTCCTGAACGCTATTTGTTTTTAATGCTAGACGTTACGGAAACTGGTATTGGAGCACTTGCAGTCAAGAAAAAAGGCCTATTCAAGAAATGGAATACTGCGCAGGTTATTGAAGGCTCGCAGTTATTCTATGTGCTTTATAGCGATATGCAGAGTATTAGCGTAAAGAAAGTTATTGGTGGTGCAATGATTGAGTTTACGCTCAAAAATGGCGCAACTTACCAGATCAGGCTTTCGCCGCAGGTTAAAGGTCTTGATTATCAGACGCAAGAATACAACGCAATTTTGGCAAAGTTTAGCGTAGCTGCCTAAAGCCTAAAACATGTGCAATCCCACAAGGAAGACTTGTGGGATTTTGGCTTTATTCGTATCTGTTATATAATAGGAATGTTATGGCAAAAATGGAAGATATTGTAAGTTTATGTAAACGTCGTGGCTTCATTTGGCAAGGCTCTGACGTTTATGGCGGTATGGCTGGTACCTGGGATTTTGGCCCTCTTGGTGTCGCGTTGAAGCGCCGCATTATGGATACTTGGTGGAACTACTGGGTAGAAGGTCGTGACGACATGTATGGTGTCGATGCGGCTATTATTATGAACCCAAAGACGTGGGAGGCTTCTGGCCACACGGCAACTTTTGCAGACCCACTTGTAGAATGTAATGAGTGTCATGGTCGTTTCCGTGCAGACAAGCTTGTTGAGGGCGCAAACGAAAGCATTTCAACAGAAGAGTTTAAAGCACAGAACGTAAAGTGTCCAACTTGCGGCAAGGTTAACTGGAGTGATATCCGCAAGTTTAATATGATGTTCCAGACGCATGTTGGCCCTGTTGACGATGATTCTTCTATCGCATATCTACGCCCAGAGACTGCTCAGGGTATCTTTACGAACTACAAGAACGTAGTTGATACGATTTATCCAGATTTGCCATTTGGCCTTGCTCAGCAAGGTAAAGCTTTTCGTAACGAAATTTCGCCTCGCGATTTTGTCTTGCGCGACCGCGAATGTGAACAGATGGAGATCGAGTATTTTATCGATCCATCAACTTGGGAAGAAAACTTCAAGCAGCTACACGATGCCTATCATAAATTCTTGACCGAAGAGATGGGTCTTGATGCTAATATGATTCATGACTTTGAGGTTGCCCCAGAAGATCGTGCGCATTATTCTAAGCATACGATCGATATTATGTTCGATTATCCAAACGGCCAGGAAGAGCTTATGGGCTTGGCATACCGCACGGATTTCGACCTTATGAATATCCAGAAGGCAAGCAACAAGAGCATGGAATATATTCCAAAGGGTGGTGGCGAACGTTTTGTTCCTCATGTTATTGAACCTTCGATTGGTGTTGAGCGTTTGCTTCTCGCAGTTCTAAGCTGCGCATACAAAGTAGAAGAAAAAGACGGCAAGAAGCGCACGATTTTGGCTTTGCCAGAGAATTTGGCACCATATCGCTTCTGTGTATCGCCACTTCTAAAGAACAAGCCAGAGCTAGTTAATAAGGCTCGCGAGGTCTATGATCTTCTTCGTAAGAAGTATGGCAACGTTACTTGGGATGATTCTGGTAACATTGGTAAGCGCTATCTCAAACAGGACGAGATTGGTACGCCAAAGTGTGTTGTTGTAGACTTTGACTCGCTTGAGGATGATTCGGTTACGATTCGCGATCGCGATACAACCGAGCAGGTTCGCGTAAAGATTGCTGAGCTATAAAAAGAATCCGCTCCGAAAAGGGCGGATTTTTTGCTGTCAAGAAAAAGCCACCCGAAAGTCAGGTGGCGAAATGATATAGATTAGCTTGTTTCTTCCTCTTTGCTATTTACGATCTCGATCTTCGAGAAGACGAACTGAGCCAGGATGATAAGCAGGACAGCAAACAGATAGTTGTGTGTTGCCATGGTGCTTTCGTAGGCCTTAGTTGCAACTGTGAGCTGAGCCGTGTTGTTATGTACGGCAAAGATCATGAGCGGAGTGAAGGTGATTATGAAGTTGAAAAGTGTACAGTATCTGGCATTTTTTGCGACCATTGGTCCAAGGTAGGCCAGGGTAGTAGCGCCGCAGTTTAGCACGCTCGATAAGATGAAATAGGACTTATCTAGCAGTAGATTCTCGTATGCCTGCGGCATTAAGAATTTCAGTGCCAAGGTGAGCAGAACTGGCATAACAAGCATAAATAAACTGCTATACCAGAACAGCAAGGTGTTTTCTTTCTTCGTTCTACGATTAAATAACATATAAAGCACCTCCAATGCTTTAAGGGAAAGAGATTTTTGTGACTAATCTTTTAAGGAACGTTGCTAAGAATAATCACAGCGAATGAATTTAAATATTATAGCACAAACAGTATGATTAGTCAATAGAAGGATGTTTTAGGGGATAGAAAAACTAATAAAAAACTTTATAAAACCCTTGCGCTTCTAAAATGCTTATGCTAATATTTAAGTATTAAAGGTCAAAAATAAACATACAAATTTTGGGAGAGAGATGTATGAAAAGGTTTGCGCGTAAGCGTGCGCTTGTGTGTAGCGCAGCGGCGTTCGTAACAGCAGCGGTAGTATTCGTTGCGACGCTAGTTATTAATAATTTTTCTGCTTTTGCAGCAACGATTGGCGTGCAGTATAGCGGTGTTGGTGGCAATTTTTACTCCAACTACTTTACTGTTGACGGTAAGCCTGCTTACTGTTCTTGGCACACAAAAGCTGTTCCTACTGGTAACGCAAGCCAGATTAAGAACGTTGATGTTAATACATCAAATGCTTCAGCTCTAGATAAGCTTATTTATAAGGTTATTTATTATGGTCAGATTAATGGCTATACTCATCAGCACATCGCTATTGCGATCAATAACGCAAACAATCAAGCTGGTGCTGGTCCAAGCTGGCAAAATCCTGGCTGGTATGGCTACAACCATGGCTATGTTATTACTGACGGCCAGGTTAACGGAACAACTGTAGACACCTACGGCGTAAGTGGCAAGAGTGATCTTCTAACGTTCGCGGCAAATAGCGCTCTTCCTGTCGGTACAGATATGCATCTTATTATCTGGTCGAACGGCAATAACAGTACACAGAACCTTTCTCAGATTACCTATTCTCCAGCAATTGAGGAAAAGTTCAATCTCTCCGTTACAAAAGAGTGGAATGATACTGATATCGATGGTGATATTTCTAATATCTTTAATGATAACAGCGTAACAAGTATTGTCCCTCATTCCGCAGATATCTCAATCGCAGCAACCGTAAATGTTAGCTATAATGGCTCGACTCAGGTTCTTAGGAATTATGCTTTGAATCAGGGCAATAACTTTACTGCTGGTGATAATGATATTAGCTGCCACCAAGTTAAAAGCGATTTGTTTAACGTTACGAATGACTACACCTGTAATGGCTTGTCTTTGAGTACTACTGAAACTGCAGTTCCAGCAAAATATAATGGAACATTCAGCAGCTCAATTACTCCTCAGAGCGCAAATGCAACAAATGGTGGTACGGTAGAATTCTTGCTCGATAACCAGTTCTATACATCTTCTGTAAGTGTTATCAAGACTTGGAACGATAATGACACTCTAGAAAACGACGAACGCCCACATTATATTACTTTCGATGTACGCTATCGTATCGCTGGCAGCTCTGTAGATACCTGGAGCACTTTCAAGCGCTATGAGAAGATTCCGATTCATTGCGCTCAGGCTAAAGCTTCTTCACTTCAGCCAGCTGCAAAAGAAAATATTTGCTACAACCAGCCAGATACTTATACATTTGATAATCTCCCAGCATTCTTGTTAATTAATGGTAAATTCGAACTTGTAGAATACAAAGCATTCGAGGTTGCTCTATATGACGGTAATCAAAATGATGTAACTAGCACATACGAAAAGACTGAAGGTACGATTACCTTTGCTGGTAACGATACTACTCGTACTACGACTCAGGAGCTAACAAATACCGACTTAATCTCTCTCCCAGTGGAAAAAGTATGGCTTGGCGACGAAGACTATCTTGAGGATCGTCCACAGAGCATTATTGCAAAATTAATGTGTGGTAATGATGAAGTTCTTGATGCATCTGGCAATCCTATAACTATCACTCTAAATGCTGCTAATAACTGGAGAGGTGAATTTACAAACCTTACCAAGTCTGCTTGCGCAGAATATAGTGCAACAGAAACAGTAGTTCCTGAAAACTATACCAGAGAAGAATATCTTGACGGCGACACATACAAGCTAGTTAATAAGCATGATGTCAATGTAAAAGTTAAGAAGGAATGGACTGGCGATGAACCAGACGTAACAAGCCTAACTGTTGGTCTAACTTGTATGGGTAGCAGAAACGTTATTGCTACTGCTGTACTTAGTGCTAATAATAACTGGGAAGACAGCACGAGCTGGGCTGGTCGTCCATATGGTGAGTGTAATGGTAATGACTACTATGTCAGAGAGATCGGTTACGCTGGACAATTCGCGCTAGCTGGCATCTATTTCTCAAAAGATGCTGATGGTACCTGGGTATATACTCTAGATAACATTAAGGAAATTGATATTCCAGTAGAAAAGGCTTGGGAAGGCCGCAGTAATAACTTGTCATCTGAGGTTAAGGTTGTTCTTCTTTGTGAAGACAATGATGGCGACATGAATCCATACATGTACAATTCTACTACTCGTGCAGAACTTACCCTAAATGCTGCTAATAACTGGGGTGGTACTTTCACGAACATCTTGGGCGATAACTGTAGAAGCTTTGGTATTGCCGAGGAATCCGCTGATGGCAGCGAACTTTACCAGGACGGTGATACCTATACTAAGACTACGGCTTCTGGCGATTTCAAGTTTAAGGTTCATTATACTGGTGATGCCACAAATGGCTTTACAGTAACAAACGAAGAGCTTATTGATATTCCTGTCTGGAAGAGTTGGGATGACGAAGGTGATGGTGTTGATACGGATCGTCCAGACGAAATTACGGTTGCTCTATATTGTGTAAACGGTAATAACAGAAGACTTGCTCCAATCGCTGATTCTACTAAGTATCTTACAGACGACAATGAATATTCTGAGCGCTGGACAAATCTAAGCACATCCGCATGTGAAAGGTATGAGGTTGAAGAAATCTTGCCTAGCTCACATGGTTATGGCAATAACAACTATTACTACGAATCTAATGTAACTGGTGACGAAACGAATGGTTATCAGATTACGAATACTAAGTATGTCGATATTCCTGTAGCTAAGGTTTGGAACTATCGCGACCCAAGCAACATTCCAAATAGTGTAGACATTGTCTTGGTCTGTAACGGTACTGACGTTGCTAATACTCAGGTTACGCTAACTAAGGCTGCAAATATGCATCCAAGTGGCGCTTGGCTATATAACTACACTCATCTTAAAGCTTCGGATTGTCCTTCATTGACAAGTAGCCATCATGGCTATACCGTTCGCGAGATTATTCCACAGGATGCAACTTATAACGCGACGGTTTCTACGGCTCAGGACGGTACGGTTATCATTACAAATAAGGAAGAGTTTAACATTCCTGTAGAGAAGGTTTGGGATACTAACCTCTCGAGCAATGATTTACCAGATTCAGTAGAAGTAAGCCTATTCTGCGGCCCATACTCTGTTGATACTATTACGCTAAGAAAGAGTGAAGGCTGGAGAGGTGAATTTGGCCCACTTACAAAAGATAGTTGCGTAGAGCAAGACAGATTTGAATTCTTCGTTGTAGAAAATACTGAAGTTCCTGGCTTTACAGCTACGATCGACGGCAATGCCGAAGAGGGCTTTACGATTACAAATACCGAATACACTCACCTTGAAGTTCATAAGACTTGGAGCAAGCGCGATACAACGCAGACTCCTTCTAGCTTGGAACTACAGCTCGTCTGTAAAGATGGTAATAATACAAGCACTATCGGTGTTCCTGTAGTTATTACAGAAGCTGACAACTGGACTTATGACTTTACGAACCTTAAGACTTCTGATTGTAGTAACTACGATGTTGAAGAACATCTAAGGTATGCTTATAACTTCGAAGAAACAAGTCACGAGAAAGTAGACTTAACAACCGTTGACCTAACTAACAAGGAAATCATCTATGTTCCTGTAGAAAAGGTCTGGAATGCCGCTCAGGATACTAATACGCCTGACGAAATCGAAGTAAGCCTATATTGTGGCGACGAAAAGCTTGATACAATTACACTTCTAAAGAGGCTTGGTTACTATGGCGTATTTGGTCCTTACTACTACGATTCTTGTACAGCAGGCTATAGCATAACAGAAGATACTGAGTTAGTAGGCTTTGAAAGCACGATTATTGCTAATGAGGATGGTGGCTTCGATATTACGAATACCGAGCAAACCGATTTGACTGTTCGCAAGCAATGGATTACCACTCCTGGCCGACAAGTCAGTTTGCCACGCTCTGTTACTGTTGCTCTATGGTGCGAAACGACCGATACTGAAGTTGCCAACAAGCGCATCCGTTTGAATAGACCAAACTATCAGGGTGGTTGGAACGGCCTAAGTGTCGATGATTGTGCAGAATATGGTGTACGCGAAGTTGCTGCTGATGGTACAACGATCCTTTCCACGATTGGCGATCGCTATGATGGCTTCTTCTTCTACGGTGGTATTGAAGGCTCCGCGGCAGAAGGCTTCACGATTACAAATACTTATGATGGTGTCAGTATTTCTGGTACGAAGACCTGGAACTTTACCGATGAATACGGCAATACTCAGTCTGTATCCAATCGCCCAGTAGAAATCGCCGTAAGCTTGAAGCAGAACGGTACCGTAATTGATACTGTTAACGTAAGCGCAGACGCTCAGGGCAACTGGGATTACAGCTTTGACGATCAGCCAAAGTATGATGCTCAGGGTAACGAATATACCTATACTGTCGATGAAGCCGAGATTGAGCACTATGTTAAGACGATCAATGGCTACAACATTACCAACCAATATCAGCCAGACTATACAACCGTAACGGCCGCTAAGGACTGGGCAACTCTAAAGGATGCCGAGCTTCCAAGCCAGGTTGAGGTAAGACTATATTGTGGCGAAACTGATTTGAATCAGCCAAAGTACATTACAAAGGCAAGCAACTGGGCAACCGTTAGCTGGACTAACTTGGATGTTCAGGAATGCGAAGCTGGTTACGAAGTAAGGGAAATCTTGCCAGAAGGCAGCGAATTTGTATCAACTCGCGTTGGTAGCAATGGCGAATATACCTTCACGAACGCCGAAACTGTAGAAATTCCTGTAAGGAAGAGCTGGGTAAAGCGCAATACGACTGCTTTGCCAGAATCCGTAACAGTTGCTCTATATTGTGAAGTTAACAACTCCAAGAATAAGCTCGATGAACAGACTCTAAGCGCTGCAAACAACTGGACTTACACTTGGACTGAACGCAATGTCGAGACAGATAACTGCCGCGGCGGTGCATACGCCGTAGATGAAATCTCTACCGTTCCTAACTTCCAGAAGACAAGCGTAAGCTACACTACCGCAAATGGTTATGTAATCGAAAACACTGAGCTTACTTCTCAGAAGGTGATCAAGGTTTGGGAAGGCGATACTGCACAGGATCGCCCAGGTTCCATCACAGCAGATTTGCTCTGTGGTGACACTATCAAGAAGACCGTTACTTTGAGCGAAGCAAACAATCCTGATGGCGACAATACTTGGGAATATACTTGGGATAATCTCCTAGTCTCCGATTGTGCACAGGGTTACAGCGTACGCGAAACCTACAACATCCCTAACTACAAGTCGAGCAGCGAAACGCTTGCAGATGGCACGGTTGTTATTACAAACCGCCGCACGACTAGCGTTAGCGTTATCAAGGAATGGAAGAACGACGATAAGACCAAGCGCCCAGGTTATATCGAAGCAAGCCTAATGTGTGGCGATACTACTATCGAAACTGTTAAGCTAAGCGAAGAAAACAACCTTGATGGCGATAATACTTGGGAATACACTTGGGATGATCTACTAGTTTCCGATTGTGAACAGGGCTATACTGTTGACGAAAACATTGATATTCCTAACTATCACAAGACTGTTAAGCAACTTGAAGATGGCACATTCCTAATCACGAACGAGTTTGATAACCCAGATACTGGTGATGCAAGCACGGTTAAGATTAGCGTAGCTGCTGGTGTAACAATTCTCGCACTTGCTGCTGGTGCATTTGCTACAAGGCGCTTCATTGGCCGCCGCTAGGATAGGCTAGTACTTGAATAATCCTCACGAAATGTGGGGATTATTCTTTTGACTACGATCTATTTCTGGGCGAAAAAAGAATCCTCGTTTTTTGAGGATTCTTTGTGGTTATTTCTTCTTTTTGTTGTCTTCCTTTTGATCCGGCTCTTTCTTTGCGGCGAAGTTTGGGAAGATTGAATTGAGCTGAGCAAGGAGTTTGTGACGGGCGTGTTTACTGAAGATTTTGTCGAGCCAGCCTGGATTTGGCTTCTGGTTTTTAGAGGTGATAATTTCTACGATATCGCCTTGGTTGAGCTTGGTGTTCAGGCTGACCATTTTGCCGTTTACGATAGCGCCGGTACAGCTTGCGCCGATGTCGCTATGGAGACGATAGGCAAAATCTAGAGGCATCGAGCCTTTTGGTAGGTCAATAATATCGCCACGTGGGGTATAGACGAAGATTTTGTCGGCAAAAAGATTGAGCTTGAGCTTCTTAGTGTCGACCTCCTGGCCAGAGGAAAGCTTGGCGGCAGTTTCCTGAAGTTCGCGAATCCAAAGGAGGTTGGTTGGGAGCTTGCTGGCTTTGCCTTCTGCATAATCTTTCGTGAGTTTTTGTTCGTTATAGAAGAAGGTGGCAGCAAGACCGCGCTCGGCGAAGTTGTGCATCTCTTTGGTGCGAATCTGGAATTCTACAACCTGATGTTCTGGAGTGATAACGGTCGTATGCAGAGATTGGTAACCGTTGGTTTTTGGCGTAGCGATGTAATCCTTGATGCGGCCGTCCATTGGCTTGAAAAGCGAATGGATAATGCCTAGAACTAGATAACAGGTCGTAACATCTTCGACGATAAAGCGAAGGGCGATAAGGTCGTAGATGCGGTTAATATCCTGATTGTATTTGGCAAGTTTTTTATGCAAGGAGTAAATGGATTTGATGCGGCCATCGCACTCGTATTTGATGTGTTCCTTTTTGAGGGCATCTTCGACGGCTTTTTGGGCGCTTTTGAGTTTGCTGTCGGCAGCTTTGAGGCGCTCAGCGGTGAGGTTTTTGAGGAAGTCGTAGCGTAGCCTATCTAGGTAGTAGAAGCTGGTTTCCTCAATCTCGACACGGACGTGACCCATCTGGAGTCGGTCGGCAAGCGGAGCAAAGACCTCGAGTGATTCGCGAGCAATCTTTTGCTGCTTTTGTGGCGGCATGGCGGATAGGGTGCGTAGATTGTGTAGGCGGTCGGCGAGCTTAATAATTAGGACGCGAACGTCTTGCCCGGTAGCAATAAGAAGCTTTAACAAGTTGCTACTGGTTTCTGGAAGGTAATCGTCAAGATCGCGCATGCCTTTACGGGCTTTGCCGAGTTTTGTGACGCCGTTAACAAGAAAAGCGACATCTTTGCCAAAAGTGTCCTCGATTTCTTTGAGGGTTAATTCGGTGTCTTCGACGGTGTCGTGAAGAACGCCAGCAATAACAGTATCTTCATCCATACCCCATTCTTGAAGGATTTTCATGACGGCAAGGGGATGGATAATATAAGGTTCGCCAGTCTTGCGAAGCTGGCCCTCGTGAGCCTTGGTGGCTATATCGATAGCTTGCTTGAGTTTTGGCGATTGTTTCATACCTTTATTATAACATTATGTATTTTGGCAAGATAAAAGCCCCGTTTATTACGGGGCTTTACTGATACTATCGTTCGGTGGGTAAGCTAGGGATTAGGCGTGAGATGCCTGCATGTCTTCACGGGCGACGTCGATTGCCATAATGGTGCTCTCAGCATGAGCGATTGTGGTTTTGAACGAATCGATAAATGCTTCGAGATGGTGATTAGAAAGCTTGGGGATCAGCTCTGTAATCTTCTGGCGAAGCGGGAAGGTTGCATTGGTAAAGCGGATGCCTTCCTGTACGATTTCGTTGTACTTTTTGTCTTCAGGTGTGGTTATTTCCTCGGGGGAGTCGCTGATGGCGATATTGATAATGTCGCAGTCGAGCTCGAGATCATCACGAAGATCAAGCAGCTCATCAATAAGGTCTTTGCGTTTGTCTGTGTACTGCATGGCGATTAAGCCAGCGGTAGCGCAGGCGCTAGCAATAATGGCTCCAGCGATTAAAAAGTAACTCTTGGGCATTTCGTATCCTTTCTGACCGGGAGGGAAGAACGATAGTATAAAGGTGCACGAGGATAAACCGGTCGATTTAGAAATTGTAATATAATCTGGGTAAAAGTCAAGAAAAACTCCCGCTATGATGTGCGGGAGTATCGAGATTAGTACCTGATCAGATAAAAATCCTTTTCGGTTTCGAGGCGGATATAGAAGTTTTCGTCTTCGTCTAAGGCGCCCTGAATCATGCGAATAGTGCCAAAATCGTGTGTGTCTGACTCGAAATTGCCCGCAACTCCGTGGAGCGTGCAGGGGTATTCTTTGTGCAGATGATAGCGAGGCTTTAGGGGTTTACCTTTCTTGTAGGCTTCTACGAAATCCTGAAGGATAAGCGAGATTCCGGCAGTGTGGCCGTACTTATCGCTCACGATAGTGAAAGTATCAAGGATGTTTGCTTCTGATTTGAGAAAATGATGGATTCTAGGTTTCATCGTTTATCTCCTTTCTAATCTGAAAAAGTGCGTCTGCTTATGGATGGGAGTTATTGTAGTATATTTCCGCTTAAGTCTCAAGCTTGTGCGATATAATGAAGGTATGAAAATTTTTTCCTGGAATGTGAATGGTCTTAGGGCAGTTTTGAAAAAAGGTGCTTTGCAGGATTTCTTGGCAAAGTATAATCCAGATATTCTGTGTCTCCAGGAAACAAAAGCTAAGCAGGGCCAGGCTGAGGTTGACCTGCCAGATTATATCGAGATTTGGAATTCGGCTGAGCGTGCGGGCTATTCTGGTACGGCAATCTTTACGCGCGTCGAGCCTATTGCTACGCGTGAGGGATTTTTCTCTGAGCAGAATGATATCCCTGGTTGGGAAGACGGTTATGGTGATGCGAGGACTGAAGGCCGTGTACTAACGGCGGAATTTGAACAGTTCTATCTAATCAATACTTATGTCCCTAATGCGAAGGATGGACTAGAACGTTTGAAATACCGCGAACAGATTTGGGATCCAGCGCTTTTGGAATATATCAAGACGCTCGAGCAGACGAAACCAGTGATTATTTGCGGCGATTTTAATGTTGCGCACGAAGAAATTGACTTGGCGCGTCCAAAGCAGAATGTTGGTCATGCTGGCTTTACGGACGAAGAGCGACAGGGTATGACGAATTATCTTAACTCTGGCCTGATTGATACTTACAGGGTGTTTCATCCGCTAGAGAGAAAGTATTCCTGGTGGTCTTATCGTGGGGGCGCTCGCCAGAATAATGTTGGGTGGCGTATTGATTATTTCCTAGCTTCTGAAATTTTGCGCGAGAGAATTAAAGCGGCGGATATCTTGGACGAAGTGCTTGGTTCGGATCATTGCCCAGTAATGATAGAGTACGACGAAGGTTTAAGAGCGATTCTAAACACTTCTTCCGAGGAAGCGGAACCTGATTATAGGGCGCATCTAAGGATGCTTGGTGCTTCGGCGATTGAGGCTGATAAAATAAGCGAATCTTCTGAAACGGACGAACTTGCCGATATTTCGGAAGAAGAATAAAATAGTGCTTATTGTAAACAAAAAATGAGTGATTTTGATTATTGGAAAAGACAGAGCAAAACGGCTTTGTTTCCAGAGGTGGATACTTGGCAGCCAGAGCAAAGGCGCTTTGCTGGCAAGCTGCTGATTATTGGCGGAAACAAGGGTGCTTTTTATGCTGCCGCAAAAGCTATGGAAACGGCCAACAAAATGGGCGTTGGCGAGGTTCGTGTTTTGCTCCCTGATTCTTTACGTGGAAAGTTGCCAAAAATTCCTGAGATTTATTTTGCGAAGGCTGAAGCCTCGGGTGCTTTTGGTAAAGCTTCGATGGCTGATATGTGGGAGCATTTGGCCTGGGCGGAAGCGGTTTTGATTGCAGGCGATTTGGGCCGTAATGCAGAAACGTCGGTGGCTTTTGCAGAGTTTATGAAGCATTGCGATAAGCCTGTGACGATTGCACGTGATGGGGTTGATGTCCTGATTCCTGATGTTATGAACTGGGGAATGCGCGACGAGAAGACGACTCTGTTCTTAACGATGCCGCAGCTCCAGAAACTTCTTCGAACTTTGTATTATCCAAAAGTTATTACGTTGTCGATGCCAACTAATCAGTTAATTGAGACGTTGCATAAGTTTACTTTGAGTTTTTCGCTTAGTTTAGTTACTTACCATAATGATCAGATTGTAATCGCGAATGATGGCGTGGTTGTTTCGGAAGATATTAATGATACGGAATATACGCAGATCACATTCTGGGATGGCAAAATTATGGCACGTTCGGCCGTTTTGTCGCTGTGGAATAGAGAATTATCTTTGGAAAAGGTGCTTTCGAGGGCAATTTTGTGAAACTAAGTCAGGATTATGATTATCTGCAGGCTAAAGCCGAGCCTTATGCAGAAGATATTTTAGCTCATGATAATTTTTTGAGTATGCAGAACTATTACCAGCATGGCTCGGTGTCGACTTGGCAGCACGTGTTAAGAGTGGCTTATTTTGCGCTTGAGATTAATAGAAAAATGCATCTGCATTGCAATAGGCGCGATTTGGTGCGTGGTGCGCTCCTTCATGATTATTTCCTGTATGACTGGCATGATCACGCAGCGGAGCTAAATGAGCACCCGAAACTACACGGTTTTTATCATCCGACGATTGCTTTGAAGAATGCCAAGAAAGATTTTGACCTTACAGCACTCGAATGCGAAATCATTTACAAACATATGTGGCCGCTAACTTTGACACATGTGCCAACAAAACGCGAAGCTTGGGTTGTCTCGATGGCCGACAAGTGGGCGTCGTTCTATGAGACTGTATTTTGTCGTTAAAACGCTCGTGGTATAATTTATTTATACTAAGTGGAGTTTTTGATGGAAGAAGGAAACAGTGGCACGGTAAATGTGCCTAATGTTGATGCGGGTGGCCAGATTACGCCTAGTCAGCCTAATAGCGCTAAGAACTCAAAATCTTTGATAATACTTATTGCTATTGCGGTGATTTTGGTTGGTGCTTCGATTGTTGCAGCGATTATTTTTATGGGCAAGGATAAGCCAAACAAGCCAAGTCCAGCGCCATCGCCAGTAAAACCAGATGCAAACTATAGCTCAGACAGCAATCTATTTGCCGTAAATTACTTCAAGAATGCTTATGCGGCAGAGAAAAGCTATTCTAATACTTTGATTAGTCCATATTCCATGGAAGCAGTATGGCAGATTGCGGGTAAAGGTGCTGGTGGCAATACTAAAACTCAGATTTATGACATGCTTGGTGCTGAGCGCACGATGCCAGAGATTGCTGGTCTTCATTCTGCAAACGCAGCTTTTATTCGTGAGACTATTGCGGACAAGATTAAGAACGAGTTCTTGGATGCTGTAAATGGTGATATTGTTTACGATCCATTTACTTCGCCAGACACGATGAATGCTTGGGTCAATGATAATACCAATGGCATGATTCCTAAGATTTTCGATAATGTTCCTGATGGCGACATGGTGCTCGCAAACGCGATTGCTATGGAACAAGAGTGGAATGATAAGTTCGAATGCGAGAAAACGAAGGGTGTAGATTTTACGAATTCTGAAGGCGAAACCGTTGAAGCTTCGATGATGACTGGTGGAGCAAACTATTATTTCAAGACCGATAATTCTGAAGGTATCGTTAGGAATTACAAGGCCAGCGATAGTGGTGATTACCTCGAATTTGTAGCATTTAAGCCAAATAATTCGGTAAGCAGCTATATCAGCGATTCGTTTGAAAGTGATTTGAAGAGCTTTGACGAGAAGTTAATTGCTCCATCTAGCAGTGATGAGAAGGTCGTGACAGTTGGCGTAAGTCTACCACGATTCAGCTATGACTATACGGTTCCTGATCTAGTAAAGATGTTCTCGACCGGTATGGGTGTAAGCGATGCATTTAATAGCGAGAAGGCGGACTTTAGCGGCATTTCCGATAGTATGTCATTCTATGTTTCGGATTTGATTCAGAAGACGCATGTCGAGATGAGCGAGACTGGCACACGTGCGGCAGCCGTTACGGCGATGACGCTCGATATTTCGGCGGCTTATCAAGATGAACCAGAATATGTTCATTACCATGTAGATTTTGACAAGTCTTTCGTATATATGATTCGCGATCATAAGACAAAGGAAATTATCTTTACTGGCGTAGTTGAGCATCCAGAGTTGATGGCCGACTACAATGGTTGCATTGAAGTTAATGACGACTAATAGCCGATAAAAAGCCGCCCCTTAGTACTGGGGCGGTTTTTTGTGGCTCACTTCATAGGCCGCTTGAGCTTCTTTTTTACGAATTGCGCGGATGCGGCAAATGTCGATGATGAAGCTTAAAGGGCTAAGGATGCCAGCAATGAATAAGGATATGCAACTTATCCAGCTCATATCATAACCGAGTTCGGTCTCGGCAGTGGCAATAGTGAGTGCGGTCGAGACGAGCCATGCGCTTAGGACGATTGTTCTGAGTTTATCTGCGAGGCCGGCACTTACGCCGCCTGCGTGTTTTTTGTAAAACAGGGCAAACCAGATAATAATCAGAACGTCCCTAAGGGCGATTAAACTTGCGGCAATCCAGATATAGATATCTGGGAAAACGTCCTTTGGGTTGATTAATCTATTTTGTGTATAGATAAAGAATCCAATGGCGACCGGATAGAAGATAAGCTTATCTCCTAAAGGGTCGAGAGCCTTGCCGGCTTTGGTGGTTTGGTTGCATGATCTGGCGATATAGCCGTCGATAGCATCAGTACCAAGTGCTGCGCCCAAGATGATGGTTGCTAGCGCGTCGCTGTGCGTGCCGAAGCTCTGCGTTACGTAGATGTGCGGAATGCTGAGTGCGAGTCCAATGCGGATGACGCTGATAGCGTTCGGTACGCCGATATGTCCTTTGGTGCCTTCGAGCCAGCTATGATCGATTGCATTGAGTGTCTTCAGAATGCAATAGAAACTTTCGTAGACTGCGACGAACACTGTGATATACCAGCAGTATGTAGCGACGTGCCAGAGTTCTGTTTGGACGGTCGCGAAGTTGTGGGTTATATAATCGTAACCCAAACCTACGGACAGGGAAAACAGAATCACGGCGCGTAGTACAAAACTTTCGGTGCGCTGCCAGGGGTGTGTTTGGCCGATTGGCATTGCGCAGCGGTGCTCCAGCCAAGCTCCGTGTGATGCTATTACGGCAATATCGCAGAGTACGATAATTGCCCAAAGATAACAATCGAAGAGTTGGCGGGGTGCGACTGTGATGGTAACGACGTCAAAGATAATCAGGGCGATTTCGTTAGGACAGATGTTCCTGAAGCCTCGCCAAAAATAGCTGAAAAACCTTGGCATAGTCAGACCTCCTTTCTTAAAGAGCATGATAAAGGCCGCCCCGGACATGGAAGGAGCGGCCTTTTGTAGGAAGTGAATGTGGATAGCTTAATTACTTTTCGCTGCCGCCAGAGAGGATGTATCTCATCTTTTTGGCAAGCTCTTCGCTCGGCTCTATACGGTTGCAACGCTGGAGCATGTCGAAGATTTCTGCAATGAGAGTGTGGCTCGGGGTGATTTCCTTGAGCTCGATCCTCTCGTTCTTCTTAGAGAAGTATGCAAAGACATTATTCTTGTCTGCCTGGCAGTTTTCTTTGCCGAATGCAATCTCGAGCATTCTTGCGCAATCTGCGTTAGCAGGGAAGTTGCCCATGATTGCGGCGATATTGCCAGGATTCTTTGCAAGAATAGCAAGGTTGCTCTCACGAACTGCCCTGAGAATAGTGACAGAGTTGACGACCTGCTTGCAGTACTTCTCGTACTCGTGCGCAAACAGAACTTCAAGGCCACGGCCGTGGTGACTGCCATTCTTGAGAATGTATTCTGTTTTTACGGTATTCTTATTCTCGCTCTCGGGACTCTTGGGTCTTACGATGAACGGAAGCTCAAGATTGGCTGCAATGATCATTGCGTCTTTGTTCGGTAAAGGCATAATGTTGAATAACATAGCTAAACGACCTCCTTTTGAATGTGCTGTATACGGGATACCAATTGTACGCTCGTCCTCTTTGTCTCAAGAGGGGCGAGTGATAGGGCGTATTATATGACATTTTTGGAGGATTGGCAAGAAGCGTTTAAAAAAGGCCCTGACGGGTCTTTCTTTGTATTCTTGGTGGGCGAGGAGGGACTTGAACCCTCACGGCATTGCTGCCACAAGATTTTGAGTCTAGCGTGTCTACCAGTTCCACCACTCGCCCGAGTGATAGTTGTATTTTAGCACGAAGTGAGCTTTTATGCTAGAATAGAGTTAATGGACAACAAAAGTGGTGGGCAAAATTCTTTGAATTCTGCACCCCAAGACAAGAATCTGACCAGCGAAGAACGCCAGAGACAGACGGCGATTGATTTGGCACGCCAAAAAGTTGTCAATGCTTATAAGACTCAGCCGCAGAATTACAGGCCGGCAAACCAGCAGGCTCAGAATACGAATATTAACGAGGCGGAATGGAAGAAATACCATTCGGCTTGGCAGGATTATTATCAGAAGTATTACGGCGAGTATTATAACAAGGCTGCCCAGGAATATATTGCAAAGGAAAAGGAACGTATCGCTGCTGAGCAAAAGAAAAAGCTCGAAGCGGAGCGTGAGCGTTTGAAAGAAAGTAGCCATGTCGATACTTCCGAAGAAACAAAGAAGCTCGAAGAGGCTCGCAAGAGACTAAAGAATGAACGTTTGGGCTTTGCTGTACAAAAATCTAATCTACTTGCCAACGCAAAGCTAAGTGCTGAACAAGAAAAAGAGGCAGAGGAAGCTGAGCAGAGTGCGGTTAACCAATTCCGCTCGAAGTTGCGCAAAAAAGTTGAGAAGCGCGCCAAGAAGATGCGTAAATCTAGGCACTTTGTACCGATTATGATCGCGCTCGTGGTCTTGGTAGTCGGTATCTTGTTCCAGTATAACCAGACGATTATTGCGAATATTGTGGCTTATATTTCGCCAGGCGGAAGCGAAGGTACGACAATTACGGCCGTTGATCCTACGGTTGTGGCCGATGTACATGAAAATCCAACACTTATGATTCCGAAGCTTAACGTTGAAGTTCCGATTGTCCTTGGCGTAAAGAATGATGTCGATTCGATGAACGCTGCGATGTCTAATGGCGTTGCACAGTTCTCGATGCAAGGCGCTTCGGCTTTGCCTGGTCAGATTGGCAACTTTGCGGTTTCTGGCCACTCGTCGAATAACTTCTATGAAAGCGGCGACTATAAGTTTATCTTCTCGGGTCTTTCTAGATTAGGCGAAGGTGATTTGGTTTATGTGGATTATGAGGGTAAGCGCTATACTTACAGGATTACCGGAAATATTACAGTCGAGCCTACGGAGGTTCATAAGCTAGCCGAGATTACGAGTCAGAATGCGGGTAAGCCAATGATTACTTTGATTACTTGTATGCCTCTTGGTACGTCGCGCTATCGTTTGCTGGTATATGGCGAGCAGATCTATCCAGATTATACAAACGCGGAACACGCAGCTGTTCCTGAGGTCGCAGAAGGTGAAACGGCGACGATGGAAACGACCGCGAATAGCCCAACGCCACTAGGTCAGTTCTGGAATTGGCTGACGGGTCAGAATTAGATTGAAATACCTTGCTTGATGCGAGGTATTTTTTATGCCTATGGGTTGGACTAGTTTGTATGTTTTGCGGGTTCGCAGGTTGGATGAGTTAACTCGTTAAGCTTGTCAAACTAGCCAAACCTGCAGGCGCAATTGTACTTTTTGAAAAAGTGTAAAAGTTAACTAGGTTAACTAGGTCAACTAGGTCAACTAGGTTAACTAGGTTAACTTTTACAAAAAAACGAACCCGGATAAGTTGGGCTCGTTTTTTTGTATTAGATATTTAGCTTTTCGCGCCTTAAGACGTAATTAACTTGCTTTGTGGTTTCGGATTCAGTAGGGGGCGTTTCGCTAGTATCTAGATCGCTATTATCATTACTTAATGATTCGACTACGCTATCTTCTGTCGTGAAGAAGTAGAAATACTGATTATTATCGCTAATAACAGCAGGGAAACCGTTTGAAAGGTTCGTAGAAGCTAGTTCGCGACGGTTTTCGCCAGTGAAGTCGTGAGTTACGATCTTGTCGCCTTCTTGGTTCCAGATTAGGTAATTATCTAGCCAGTTGATGCCTGAAAGGTCGGAATCGACTGAGAAGGTATATGGACGTAAAGTTTCGATATCGAAGCCAAGCAGTTCCTTGTTTGAAGCGGTAATAATAACGCGCTGCTCCGGATTATTTGTTATATAGTTTGGCTCGAAAGTAATAGCGGTTTTGTAAATGTCCTTAAAGTCTGTTTCGCGGGCTTTATTGAAGGATGGATATTTGCCGCTCATGCAATGAAAATCTCCGGCATTGGTATAGGTGAGCCAATTTTTGCTCCAATATGTACCCATAGTGATTAGCGGAGTACTATTATCGCCAAGTTCTACGATCGCAGTAGAGCCGTCTTCGCCTTCGTTGTAAATGTAGATTTTGTTTGTTGGTGTATCGCCGTCGTCGATTTCGGCGTCAACACTGTCGGTTTTTTCGCCTAGAATCGTATCGGTACTTTTTGTGACATAGGCGACCGTGTTCTGGTTATTTGCGATACGAGTAACGTTGGTTGCGATAATCTGAGTCATTGTCTTGTCTTCAACGTTAATTTCAGTAAGCTCACCTTCGGCTAGTGCCCAGATTTTTGAAGCTGAATCATTTGCGAGTAGTAGCTGAGTAAAATCTTTATTGAAGATTGTAGTAAGGTCGACGCTCTTTTTGGTGTCTGACAAATTTACAAGAATCCAGTGAGCGCTTTCGCCGACTTGCTGACGGACAAGAATTTTGCTGTCGTTGTTGCTCCAGGAAATAATCTTAAAATCTGACGATTGAATCTTTACATCGCTTTCGCTTGGAATATATGCGAAATCTGCAAATTTGATTGTTTTTGCCTTGAGTTTGTCCGACTGAATGTTAAGGAATTCTAGACTATCCGATTCAGCTTCTGCAATGATTAGATTCTTGCGGCTTGGCGAGAAGCTCGTGATTGTGAGGGGCTTATCGTGAATGTCTACAGTATCGACGGTTGGATTGATTGGGAAGAGACGTGCCCAAGTGATTTTTGTAAGAAGACCAGCTTCAATCTCGACCTGAGATTTCCAAACATCATATCCGTTTTTGCTAAGTTTTACGTCGTGAGTTCCGGCGCTTAGGAGTTTACTGATTTCAGTTGGTGAGAAGAGCTCGTCGCCATCAATCGTAACCTTGGCTGAGCTTGGTTGTGAAGAAATCTCAAGAAGACCTGATTGTTCAATTCCGCCGCCATCTGTAAATTTGTAGCCCATTGCTACAAGCATCATTAGGAAAACTATTGCCAAGACTGCTATAAGCATGAAAATATCGGTGGCAATAACTCGCGCATTGCGAATTTTCTTACTTTTAGTACTCATACTTAAGAATAATTATATCATTAATGCTTATAAAGTGCTTATGTTTAATAAAAATCTAATTTTTTACAGGGAAAAATCGGCGTATTTTGCATGAATAAAATTTTTAAAACGCTCTTGTTTTTGGCATGCTTATGTTTTAAGATAGATTTAACGGAATTAAAGAGAGGTAAGATGGACGGAATAAAAAGGCGTGGAGCTAATGCAACGATTAATCATTCGAGTAGTATTGATCATCGTCGCGTTCAGAAATCTACTACGCTTAACCGCAGGTTTGTGAAACGTCCAGTCCTTTCTAAAACTACTACTGCGAGGCAGGTAGCTCAGGTCGCAAAGCAGCAGCAAGCCGCTCAGCAACAGGCTGCTCAGAGAGCTACGACTCAGCAACTTCGCAAGCATAGTGCTACAAGAGCAACTGCAGCTAAAGCTCGTGTCGTAACGGCAAAGAGTCAGCAACAGCTTATCGCTCGCCAGAAGAGAGTTCGCTTGCAACCGATTAGCTCTGCAAAAACCCAGCAACAGCAACAACGACAGCAGCAACAGGGTATTGACCATGTAAGCATGCAGGCTACAAGAGCTATTGCTCAGAAGCAGCAAGAGATCGTATCGCTCAAGAATGCTCAGCAGCAGCAAAGTGAATATGCTCAGGCCGCACAGCAGGCTGCCGCAAAGTATGCGAATCTAAGTGCTCAGCAGCAGGCAAGAATGGCTCAATCTCCGATTGCAAGAAATGCTCGCGCGCGTGTTCAGTACAAGAATCAGCAGCAAGAACATATCTCTGCTAAGGAAATGAAGGATAAGGCAATTCAGAAAGCTCTTCGTGATGTCGCTACTATGCAGCAAGAGCAGGAAGAATACCAGCCAAAGCGTCGTTTCTGGCAGAAGAGGGGATTTCTAATCTCTGGTGCAGTCGCGATTATTTCTATCGCGCTTCTTGGCTATTTGGTTTATCTAAATCTTCCAGATCTATCCGTTCGTGTAGCAGCTATGCAGACTGGTATAGAGAACGCTTATCCAAGCTATGTTCCAATGAACTATCGCTTAAGCGGTCTCGTAAAGGAAGATAATGGTGTCATTACGATGAACTTTGTGCAGGAAAATGGCGGTAGCTTCCAGCTTATCGAAAAGAAATCTAGCTGGGATTCTGCAACGGTTCTAAGCAACTTTGTCGAAGAAAAGTGGGGAAGCGATTATGTAGTCGCCAAGGGTCAGGGTTTAACGGTTTATATCTCTGGCTCGAACGCAGTTTGGGTTAACGGCGGTGTTCTGTATCAGATCGAGGATCACGGTAGCAACTTGACCACTGATGATTTGCACGATATTGCAATCAGTTTATAGGAGATAACGATAACAAAAGCAGGTGAGTCATTTGATTTATCTGCTTTTTTGTGGTATAATATATAAATTGATTTAGTAAATTGTTCTTTAATGGCTAAATCGGCACAGGTCTATAATCTGCAAGAGGTTTGCAGTGATGATTTTGTGGGCTCTAAAGGAGGCAAATATGCTTAGAGTGATTCGCACGACTACCGACTCCGGACTGATTGTAGATCAGCCCATTATCCGCTTCTACGAAAACGTGCATGGCGATCTGGCTCAGGATGTTTTGGTTAAGTATACCGATATGTTTAGCGAGATTCACGAATCTTACTATACTTCGCTTGGTGACATCAACTTTAAGGATGCGCTCGATGCGCTCGGCTTTAAGAGATGCTTCGTTCCGAGACTTAACGACCAGGAGCTTTCGCCGTTTCGTGCTGCGTACTATCAGGCTGGTGGTGGAAGCCATGAGCTGGTGTTCTCTAGGTCCAAGAAGGCAAATTTCTCGATCGTCGAGCGTAGCGGGGATAATAACCTGATTATCGCCTTGACTAACCAGATCTGCAGCGAGGTTCTGCTTTGCCCGAGTATCGTCAAGAGAAAGCCGTATTGCCATGGACGATTCGGAATTATCAAGATGAAGCCTGGCGATTATGCAAAAATCGGAAATAGCTGGATTGGTTTTTCCGGTTCTGGCGAGCTGATGCTTGATGAGCAGATGAGACAGTGTGACGATTTGCTGGAAACGAAGGAGAAATCCCTTGTGGATTGCACTAGTATGCTTAATATGGCAACCATCGTTAGTACGAACGTTACTTTGCTGTAATTTGTTTGCGCTAGTCCTCCGGCCGAAAGGTCGGGGGATTTTTATTGTCCAGAATCTGCTCGACAAGGGATAAAATGCTTCGAATTTGCTATAATTTATGTATCGAGGAGGTTTAAATGATTGATTTTAAATACAATACTAAAGGCTTCGTAGACGAAGAAGAGTTCCAAAAGCAGATAGATATTGTTCGCAGTATTGTGCCGCGTGTGCAAGAGAACTCTTTTGGTGGTTGGGCGGATCTTCCTATTAATTACGACAAGGAAGAGTTTGCTCGTATCAAGAAGGCCGCCGAGCGCATTAACTTGAATTCGGATTATCTTGTTTGTATTGGTATTGGTGGTAGTTATCTTGGCCACAAAGCTGTCATTGAAACGCTTGGCAATACTTCACGCACGAAGATTCTTTATGCTGGTAATTCTTTGAGTCCGCGTGAGCTCAAGAAAGTTATCGATAAGATTGGCGAGCATAGCTTTTCGATTAATGTTATTTCTAAATCTGGCACAACAACCGAGCCTGCCGTTGCTTTTCGTATCTTGAAAGAGAAGCTGATCGAGAAATATGGCGAGGCTGAGGCGGCTCAGCGCATTTATGCAACTACCGACGCAAACAAGGGTGCTTTGCATGACGAAGCAAAAGCTAAAGGCTATGAGAGCTTTGTGGTTCCGGATAATATTGGCGGTAGGTATTCTGTTTTGACGGCTGTTGGTCTTTTGCCAATTGCGGTTGCTGGCGTTGATATTGATAAGCTAATGGATGGCGCCGAAGAAGAACGTGCAAGTCTTATTTCTGATGGCGGTCTTGCGGCGGAATATGCAGCAATGCGCAATTTGCTCCTAGAGAAGGGCTTTGATATTGAAGTTATAGCAAACTTTGAGCCAAGCTTTGCTTTCTTTAATGAATGGTGGAAACAGCTCTTTGGCGAAAGCGAAGGCAAGGAAAACAAGGGCATCTTCCCAGCAAGCGTAATCTATTCTACGGATCTTCATTCTATGGGTCAGTATATGCAGGAAGGTCGCCGCAATCTTTTCGAGACATTTGTCGAGGTTAAGGATGAATACAAGGGCGTAAAGGTGCCAAAGTTTGGCGAAGATCTTGACGGTCTTGGTTATCTTGAGGGCAAGGAAATGAGCTATGTTTGTAAAAAGGCAGAGCGCGCAACGCGCGAGGCTCACTTCGTCGGTGGCGTTCCAGTACTCGAGATTGAGATGCCAGAGCTCGACGAGAGGTCGCTTGGTGCTTTGATTTACTTCTTTGAGATGAGCTGTGCGCTTAGCGCATTTTGCCTTGGTGTTAATCCGTTTAATCAGCCTGGAGTTGAAGCATACAAAACAAGAATGTTTGAACTACTTGGTAAACCAGGATTCGAAAGAAAATAAGACAAAAGAAACCCCGCAAGTGATTGCGGGGTTTTGAGATTAGAATCTCTGCCAGCGGTCAAAAACGCCGATTTTTGTCAGGATGTTTTTGATTTCGACCATTTCAGGACAGTAGTCTTTCTCTTCGTATTCGAGGATCTTATCTCCGAATTCCAGAGCGTCAGCCATCTCGACGAGGAGGCAGGGCTGAAGGTCGGGATATCCAGCTGCGAATTTTTTGCAGTTGGAGAGGTGGTCATAGACAAGCTGTTTAAACTCGGCGGGAGCGTCGATAAGGAAAACTCTGGCTTCGAGATCCTTTTTGAGTCTTGCAAGCTGTCCCAGGCGAGTTGCTTCATTGAAGCTTCCGTCGCTACGACAAGACATGTATTCGTAGAGTACGGAGTCATACTTAAGAACGTCGATTATGCCACCGCTGAGGTGATGCTCTAATTCGCTACCGCTAACAGTGCTAACATAACCATAATCCCAAAGAATCTCGTCCAGCTTGCGCAGAGTGCGAACGAAGCTTACGAAGCGGCCTGTCTGCCAGGAAGTTTCGAGATTGTCAACAATGGCGAGCTTTTTCATGAGCTCTATATCGTTGCTGTATCTCTGTGTGAATTTGACGATATGTGCATTGATGTCAGAAATGGCCCTGTTTGCGGCCATATTGACAAATGCAAGATCTGAATACTGATACATAAAGAACCTCCAATCGTAGTAGAAGGGTGGATTGTGAATGTGTGTATTATGCCATAAACTCACAGTTTTTGCAATAAAAAATACCTCGCCATACTGGGCGAGGTTTCGGTTTGGGTAGTTTTAACTTCCCGATTCAGTAAGAAGGTGAGCCCTGTCGATTGTCTGAACCATTTGGTCGAGACAATCTTCGGTCTGTTCGCCGCAGGGATGCTCTTCGCAGCGCAGGCGATGGTCGAGATCATAAATTGCCTTATAGGCACGCTGATTGAATCCTCCATCGAAAAGCTCGCTAATTACATCCAGGGATGCAGAGTAGGGCAAAGCGTCGTTTCTGCGAATCTTGCCCACGATATCGATGGCCTGCTGGAGTAGACATCTTACCTTTACGTCTGCGACCTTTCTGGGCGGAAAGACGTTTACGAATGCTTCTTCTTTCTGATCATGAGGTGCTCGCATTTTTGTTCCTCCTTCGTAGCGCATGCGTACGCATTTTTAGTCTTTCTTTTCAGAAGACTAGGTATTTGATTTTAACATAGGGATTTAGAAAATAAAAGAGCCCCGTTCGGTTCGAACGGGGTCTTGGGGTAGGGCTTAGATTTTCCATGATTCCAGCTCGTTAAACAATTGATTGCTTACGAGTGCATCGAGAAGCTGTTTTTCTTCGGCATCGAGCTTTTCATAGCCATTTTCCTTTTGGTATTTGGCCTGAGTTATGACTTGGTGCGCCAGAGACATCTCGAGGAAGACTGGACGAGTTTTGAGTGTAGCGTCATGACAAATCAGGGTGCTGATTTCGTTGCTAGCGTCGGAATAGAGTCTACGATAAATGCTCCAAACGCGCAGCTTGTCATAGAGGGCTTCGCGTTTGTCGTTTGTGAGCTGACCCATTCTGTACTCAAAAACTTCGTCGGCATGAAGATAGAAGGCATCTAAAGCATTGTCGATATCACAGAAAAGCTCGCCTTCGTTGGATTTTGTGTCCTCGAAGTAGTGCTTCTTGCGATAAAATGCAAATTGCAACTGGCGGAGTCCGTGTAGTGTTAGGTAATAATCGCCATTTAGGAAGTTGCCTTCCATATTGACGATATCTCTTGTGTCGAGAATAAAATTACCTAGCGGATTTTCCGTGTTGTATGCCTTTTTAAGGTCTTCGATCCAGCCGTGATGTATCTCGTCCAGCTTTCTGAGGTCAATAAGGACAACGCCGAGTTTTTCGCCTGTTTCAAGGAAAATTTGCGCCAGTTTGGCATCTGTCATTCGAATCATCTCCTTTTTGCGACAGATTGCTGGAATGGAATTTCAGTTAATATAAAATACTCCCCAATTGCTTGGAGTTATATATATTATACCATAAAAAGCGCCCCTTTTAAAGAGGCGCTCTCTGCTAAGCTAGATTACTATTTCTTGAATGGATTCTTTAGTTCTAGGCTGCTATTAGATTCTGCGATGCGCATGAGTTCGTTGTACTTTGCGATGCGTTCGCTGCGGCTGAGGGAACCGGTCTTGATTTGGCCAGTGCCTAGACCAACTGCGAGGTGAGCGATAGAAGTATCTTCGGTCTCGCCAGAGCGGTGAGACATGACACAGCGGTAGCCGTTTGCCTTTGCAAGTTTTACAGCATCGATGGTTTCGGTTAGAGAACCAATCTGGTTTGGCTTGATAAGGATTGCGTTGCCTGCGCCAGAATCGATACCTTTCTGAAGAAGCTTGACGTTTGTAACGAATAGGTCATCGCCGACTAGCTGTGTTGTATTGCCGAAGCGCTCAGTAAGCATCTTCCAGCCATCCCAGTCGTTTTCGCCAAGACCATCTTCGATGCTAACTACTGGATAGTTTTCGATAATCCACTGGTACCAGTTTATTAGATCTTCGCTAGTCTTCCAGTCGCCAGTTGTCTTGAGCTCATAGTGATCGTCTTTAGCGAATTCGGAGCTTGCGATATCCATAGCGATGGAAATGTCTTCGCCAAGCTTATAGCCGGCTTTTTCGACTGCTTGCTTGATAAGATCTAGAGGCTCGTTGTTGCCGTCTTTGACGAATGGAGCATAGCCACCTTCGTCACCAACTGTTGTAGCGTAGCCTTTGTCTTTGAGGATTTTCTTTAGAGTATGGAATACTTCTGCGCCCATGCGAATAGCTTCGTCGATCTTGGTTGCGCTAAGTGGCATAATCATGTATTCCTGGAAATCTGTAGACCAGTCTGCGTGTGCGCCGCCGTTCATGACATTCATCATTGGCATTGGTAGGCACATTTCGTTCTGGGTGCCAGCGATTTCTGCGACATATTCATAGAAACGCATTTCTTTGGCATGAGCGACTGCCTTTGCGGTAGCTAGGGAAACGGCTAGGATTGCGTTTGCGCCAAGGTTGGATTTGTTCTCGGTGCCATCAAGGTCGAGCATGAGCTGATCGATTTTGCGCTGATCGCTTGCGTCATTACCAATAAGGACATCGGCAATTTTGTTGTTTACGTTCCAGACGGCTTTTAGAACACCTTTGCCATCGAAACGGTCTTTGTCGCCATCACGAAGTTCAAGAGCTTCGCCTGCGCCAGTTGATGCACCAGATGGTACAGCTGCGCGACCAGAGTGTCCACCTTCAAGAATAACGTCGGCTTCGACTGTTGGGTTGCCGCGAGAATCGATAATCTGGCGAGCTTTGATATATTTGATATTTAGTTTATCTTTTTGCATGAATATTTATGCCTTTCTCCACATTAAACATAAAATGCTGAGTATATTTTAGCACGAGCGATAATCAATTGTTTAGGATATTTGGGTGTGGTTTGGGATAAAAAGTGCCTGTTCCAAAAAAGCATAAGCTGTGTTATATTTTTATTAAAATTAATCATAATGCTAATGGAGGGCATACATTAACTATGGCTACAAAAACCGCCAAAAAAGCTACTAGCACGAAGCGAGCTACTAGTAGCGCAGCTAGAAAAACCACTTCTAGCGCAAGCAAACTAAGCGCAAAGGATCTTCTTCTTGTAAAGAAGTCTGAGCGTCACTATGTAATCTTTTATGTCATTTTCGCTCTTACGACTCTTATCTTTGCTGGTTTGACAGTTTATCTCTTTGTTCGCGCAAGTGATCTTGAGACAAAGTATGAAGATTTGACTAGCTGTCTAACTTCCGACAAGAACTGTTCGGTTTACGTCAAGAAGGCAGATAATACCGACAAGACTGAATACTACACAGACGATACTGTTGTAGATAACGCAGAAGAGGCTGCTCGCTAATAATTAATTATGGAAAATACTAATCCAGCTGCGCCAGCTGGCGCAGCACCAGCATCAGCTCCAGCTGCACCTGCTCCAGTAGCTAATCCTACTCCAGCTACAACACCTGCAACTCCAGTAATGGGTCAGGCTCCAGTAGTTCCAAAGAAGAAGAGCAAGGTCGGTCTAATCATTACCTTGATTATTATATTCTTGCTACTTGCTGGCGCTGCCGTTGCAGCAATCATCTTCTATAACATCCATGAATCTGCAGAAAATGCAATCAGCGATGGCTTTACAAAGCTTCTAACCGCTGATCAACAAAAGATTTCTGGTACTTTAACGACAAAGAGTGATGAAAACACTGTTAAACTAGAATATACCGTTACTGAAAAAGACGGCGCGTTCAGCGGTACAGGCAAGATTAACGTAGAGGCCGATGGTACCACGATCAAGGCTGGCGTTGATGTTGCTGCCGATAGCGATGGTAATGTAAGTCGGAGGCCAAGCGGTCTTAGGAAGAC
>JAZNRZ010000010.1:0-48199 GCA_045590975.1 Candidatus Nanosyncoccaceae bacterium
ACTCTGATGCCCGTATTAACCCCTTCGATCTTCCAAAGGTCATTGATGCCGAAGACGCCAACGATGCGCTTCGTACCAACATCACAACCTTGCACGGTCTATTCCGTGTCATGCTTGGCGGTGGCACACCACTTACTCCGGCAGAGGATGCCGATCTTGACCAAGCTCTTATCGATACCTATGCTCGCGCAGGCATCACAAGCGATCCGCTAACACATACCGCAACTCCACCAACAATTATCAACTTGTTTGATACTTTGCTACACATGGGTGGTAACGGTCCAAGCCTAGCACAGCGCCTACGCAAATATACCACTGGTACATTTGCCGGCATCTTCTCGCAGCAGAGCAATATCGATATCAATAACCGCATGGTCGTCTTTAATATTCGCGACCTCGAAGACGAACTTCGCCCAGTTGCAATGTATATCGTTCTATCTCACATCTGGAGCATTGTCCGTTCCAAGAAGACCAAGCGTATGCTTATCGTTGATGAGGCCTGGCTCTTGATGCAGCACGAAGATTCTGCAAGCTTCCTATTTAGCCTTGCAAAGCGCGCTCGTAAGTACTTCCTCGGTCTGACTACAATTTCTCAGGACGTTGAAGACTTTATGAGCAGTAAAATGGGTCGCGCAATCGTCAGCAACTCGTCCATGCAGCTACTACTCAAGCAATCCGCATCTGCAGTCGATGTTCTTTCCGATGTCTTCAAGTTAACAAGCGAAGAGAGAAAACGTCTCGCAAACTTCCCAGTCGGTCATGGGTTGTTCTTTGCTGGTCAAAACCACGTACACATCCAAATTATCGCTAGTGAAACAGAGGAATCACTCATCACAACAAATCCAAACGATAAGCGCGCTCGCTAATCGTTTCTATCTGTTACAAGCTCTAGTCATTTCTAGACAAATCGGTCAAAATATTTTAAAATATAAGTATAAATGGTCAAAAAGCCAAGTATTGGGCAGTATCGTGCCAGCAACGATCCCTACAACGGGATGGAATCCGCCATTACCCGCCCATCTTTTGTGCGCCCAAATCTTGATGATGACGAAGATTACGAAGCCAGCCAAGACCTTCTTGATGCCGAAGAACAAGCTAGCCAAAGCCTAGACCAATTTTCTACCGGCTCTCGTCGCTCTCTTTCCGAAACCATTTCCGACTCTCTCCGTGAAGCAGAAGAGAACCAAGATTATCGCAAAGAGGCACTTAGCTCTCAGTTCAAAAACTCCGTAAAAGGCAAGCGCATGCCAAAAACCAAAGGTGGCAAAGCTTTATTCTTTGCCAAGAAAGCAGGCAAGCGCCTTGGCCCAATCGGCTTTATTTGCGCACTCTTCATTATTGGCGCAATCTTTCTAACGGGCGCAAATTCCATGCTTGGTCCACATATTTCCGCCTTGTTTACCGAAGCAACAGATCTTCAATTTCCTTCATATAACATGCGCAATCAGCGCCTCTTTAAGTATCTTCTTGATGGCGGTGACCAGATCAAAATCAGTGGCTTTACAAAGAAATACACAAACTTTAGTCCTTGGCTCAAAAAGCGCCTCGCAAGCAACGGCATCGAGGTAGGCAAACTTAATGCCAACGGCGAATTCGTTTCTGGCCAGGTTATATCTACAAAATCTACCGTCTTAAAATACGGCGACGATATTATTACCGCCTCAGATTTCCAAACCAAATTTGCTCAAGATGCAAACTTCCGAGACGCATATTATAGAGCAAAACGCGGACGTATCGCGGGCTTTTTCGACGACACAGCCGAACGTTTTTACAAACGGCGAGGAGCAACACGAGATATTTTTGACCAGTTCCGATCCACGGGAGATACCGAAGCGGATAAAACTAATTTCGAAGACACAATCAACGAGCACGTAACTGGTACAGACACTAGTATCAACAGTGCAGGTAAGCGCATCAACGAAGAAACCGGCGAAGAAGAAACCTACAAAAACGGCGAAGATCTCAAGACTAAAAACATGGCTGGCGACACAGCCGAAGCTAAAGCTCGTGCCATGGTTACTGGCATTGCAGGCAAAGTTTCAACCTTAGGCATGCCAGTCTGTACAGCACTCCGCATCGCTAACATGGCTTCCGTAACCGCCATGGCTTACCAGATATATGAATCTATCGCGTATTTCTTGGGCTTCATGGAACCAATCAGCAAAACCATGGCAGGCGAGGGCAATACTTCTGCAATCAACGAAACCCTCAACAAATTCACCGAAAATAGAATCAGTAATATCGATTACGTAGACGAAAACGGTAATACACAAACCAAACAAGTTTCCGGCTCCATGCTCGAAGCAACCGGCGCAAAACTTATTCTTGGTAACACTGCCGTCAATATGCAAGACGCTGATCCATTTGGTATCAACGCTATTTCTCATGCCGCCGCAAGAGTAGCTTTCTTTACAGGCTCAAGCAATGTCGTTTGCGAAGGCGTTCAGGCTGCCGGCGCAGTTATGTCACTAGCTACAGCTGGCGTCCCAGGCGGCTCACTTGCAAAGGTTGTTATTGGCATGTCAGCCCAAGTTGTTGGTGGTATCGCGCTTACTGGTATTGTTGCGCTAGTCGTAAACGCAATCATGCCAAAACTCATCAAAATTTTCGCAACCAACGTCTTCGAAGCTTACACTGGCGTCGAAGCAGGCGAACTATTCACGGTTGGCGGCTTTAATGCTAACGCCCAGCTCGCACAAGAGGGTAGTGCACTCATGCCAGCCTCTCAAGAACAAGTTTCTCGCCAGAACTACGAGCTCGCTCTCGCAAATGCACAGGAAGCCGAGCTTGATCGCATGAATCGTAGCCCACTAGACATTTCTAGTCCAAACACCTTCCTCGGAAGCCTCGTCGGCAAATTCGCCTTCCTAAGCTACACAACCAATATTCCGAACATGGTTGCAAGTTTCGTGAGTACCGTCAGAAATTCCGCAACCAAAACTCTTGGCTCAAATGCTTCTGCATTCGTAGACACACTTCAATACACATCACAAAACCAGGAATGTGAAAATCTTCCAGGCACCGTCTGTGATATGTACGGCAACCCAATTGTAGCTTCAGATTATTCCACCATAGACATAACTCCAGACGATCCAAACTACGAATACGTCGTAAGTTACAACCTTGACGAAAACGGCAAAATTAAAGAAGATTCCAACCTCGCAAAATTCATTACTTTCTGCGCCGACCGCGAATCTCCGTGGGGCGTCAAAGATGCAAACATCATGAACGCACTTCAATCTGGCAATATCATTGTAAACAACTTGCCAATCTTGAATGACGTCCAAGATCTAGTAAACGTTGTCGAGGATGCCATGAATGCCGGCTGGTCAACAGGCGAAAACTGCGTCAACTCTTCAAGTAACCCTTATTGGGATGGCGAGTTTAAGTATTATCAGCGCTACGTCGAAGATATGCGTATCCTTGAGACTATGAACGGTGAAGATAGCGACAACCCAGTCGCCGAATACCGCGAGCAATACGAAAAAGATCACCCAATCGATACTTCCTTCGAAGGCACTCTTGCACGCATTAGTGGCAACACCAAAGAAGACATCGCTTTCTTGCTCGAGTTCGCAGAATACTCCACCATGCTCGCAAATTATGATCCGAGCACCCGCTATGGATATATCGAACAACCACAAACAGATCTCAGTCCGCTGGAGAGCAAAGAATTTGTCGAAACTCCAAATACTGTCACAGACAACAATGCAAACAAATATATCTTCTTTGTAACAAGCAGAGAGGCAACAACATCATGCTAAACATTATCAAAAAGCTAAATCTCGGAATCTTTGCGAAAGTTATCGCCAGTTCTTTTGTTGCTTCGATTCTTATCTTGCAGCCATGCTTTGCCGTCCTTCCAGACGAAAGTATTATCGACTACTACGGTTCGCAGGGTATCTATTACTACAACCCTGATGGCTCCGCCGACGCTTGCGGTTCTTCAACTCGTCTTCCTGGTGACAACGTAAAAGAAAAAATCTGGAACTACTTCATCGATAAAGGTTTTAGCGATGCACAGGTTGCCGGTATTGTTGGTAATGGCATGGCAGAATCTGGCCTTACGCCAACCCGTTCGAGCAACGGCTCTTATTGGGGTATTTTCCAGTGGGGCCCACGCCGCCCAGATCTTTGGGCTATCATGGAGCAAGAAGGCCTTGGCCAATACACTAGCTCAGAATACTGGCACGCAGGAGCAGAGGAGCTCATTCCAGAAGCTGACCTCGATCATATTATCACTGTCGAGCTAGATTTTCTCATGTCTCCAGTCGATGACGCTTGGATTGAAGCTATCAAAGAGGCAAATAATCCAGAGCTCGCCGCTGAAATCTTCCTTACAACTTTTGAGCGCGCTATTAACGGTAACGACCCAATTACTCTTTATGGGCCATATATGGGCCTCCTATATCAGGGAACCAGCAAGCGCCGCCAATTTGCCCGCGAGACCTACGATGAGTACAGCGGTCATGGTGTAGCTGTTAGTGCAAGCTCTGACTCCGGCAAAAATGTCAGCATTATTGGCGACTCAATCACTGTCGGCGCAACAGGGGAGTTAAAAGCTAAATTTACAGACATCACAGACGATCAAATTAATGCCCACGTTAGCCGCCCATGGAATGAAGGCATCCAAGAAGCTCAAAACATGGATTTGAAAGACGTAGTCGTTTTTGCGCTTGGTACCAACAACTCCGCACCGGCAATTAATCAAAACGATATTAATAACTTGCTTGCCGTTACGGGAAACAGTCGCACAATTGTTCTTGTTACAAACTATGGCCCAGCTGGCTACGAGCAAAACAATGAGCTATTTAGAGAACTAGCAAAATCAAATTCCAATATAATCCTTGCTGACTGGAACGAAGCTGTCTCTAAAGATCCAGGAAAATACCTTGCCAGCGACAATGTCCATCCAAATGCCGAAGGTGCAAAATTATTTGCCGAGCTTATTTATGATGCAGTTAGTAGTGCTGGTTCTGGCCTCTGTAGTGTAAGCGGCAACTTCCAAGAGCTCGTTCTGTCTTACGCTTGGCCAACCTACCATCCAGCTCCATACGTAGATCGCATGCCAGCCTACGCCGAGGCTGTTACGCAGTCTCAATCCGAAGGTCGCTACGTCGGCGGCTCCGTCTTTGGCGTTCCGGGCATCGACTGTGGCGGCTTCGTTACAATTTTGATGCAAAACTCTGGCGTTGCCTCAGATTATAATACCAACCCTGCTGGTGCTACCGGTAGGCAAGAGCAGTGGGTACAAGAAAATGGCTGGACCCTCCTAAATGCCAACGAAAGCACGACCGTCGATACAAACATCCTACAAGCTGGCGATGTTGCCTTCTCGAATGGTCACACTTGGATCTATGTAGGTGAAATTCCAGGCTTCGATAGCGTAATCGCTTCTGCCTCGTATGGCGAATCTTCCGCGCGCGCACCAATGGCCGGCACGGAAAGCCCGCTAGTTGGCAATGGCGCAATTGTTCGTTGGTATCGCAATCCAAATTACAACCCACAGAACACAACCGGCACTCGCGCAACAACCGCAGGCGGACTACTCGCAAACTAAAAAGGCAGGGCAAAACATGGCAACAATAGAGAACAAAAAGACAAAACAAAAACTCCTCATCATCGGCATTGTCGCCGCAGTTTTTGCAGTCATCTTGCTATATTCCGTCATTATCGCAATCTTTCGCGCCGGCAAAGTTGGCGTAGAAGTAAAGATCGCTCCATTCCATGCCAAAGTTATCGCAAATGGCGTAGAGATCAAGAATAACGGCAAAATCTATCTTGAGCCAGGAAACTATCACGTCGAAGCCTCATGCGATCATTTCGACAGCTTCTCGGGAGATTTTACGATTAGTGCTGACCAGCCATATATTGGCGCCGTCCTAGTCGCTAACGATGCCGAAGGTGAAGAATTCATAGATGGCCACCAGGCTCAATTCGCCGCCGCCGAAGGCGTAGTTGGTAAATCCCTTAACGCAGCCGGTGTTGCAGTTCAAAAGAAATACCCAATTATTAAACACCTGCCAATTAATAACCGCTTTTATTCTATCGGCTATTCATTCGATGACCCAATAAAATCCGAAGGTCTAAAAATCAATATCAAGACAGATTACGAATATCTCGATGTCGCCATCGCGCGCCTCAAGAACTTCAAAGATGTCTCTCTAATTGATCTAGATATTAATTTCAATATCACAAATGCCTTTGCAAATCCTAAGAGCTCTAGCTCCAATAATCCAGAAACTTTCATTAAAGACAGCTTCAGTGGCAATGGGATGACATGCATTTCTGGCCAGAATCTATCAGACAAGTATTATCTCGCCGTCTATAGCGCCTATAACAAAAACACCAAGCTTCTAAACGGCAAGTACCTTGTCCTTATAGAAAAGAGCGGGGAAAGCTGGAAGCTTGCTTCAACTCCGCAGCCAATCCTCACTAAGGCAAATACGCCGAATGTTCCTGACGACATTCTAAATACCGCCAACTCATTCACTGGACAGTAGAGAATATATTAGCAAAATTCACAAAAAGTCATCCTTATATAGACTTTTCCACAGGGCAAAACTAACACTTACCTCTGTTAAGCTATATGTTAATAGTCCTGACTTTTCCACAAAATAGACAGTTTTCCACAGCTTTTTACACAGGAAATCTGCCTATTTTTTATGTTCTAAAATCTTTACAAAAGCTCCAATTATTACGCCTTAGATTAAAAATCAAAAATCGTTGTAAAAATAAAGTAAATTACAAAATGTATTGTAAAAAATAAGTAAAACTATTTTTCCACAAAAGTTTTTAACATATGTGCAATACTTTTACATGTTTATTATTAGCAAGCCTCAGAACACAAAATAAGGGCCAATTAAGGCCATTATTAAAAGTAGGGCGGGGTAGCTAAGCTACTTTATAATTTAGCCTGAACTTCCATCCCCTTGAGTCCATCCGTACTCGTTACAACCATCTGGTATTTCTTAAAGTTATCAATCAGATGTTGCTGCCTTGAACTATCGAGCTCTGAAAAAATATCATCTAGCAGAACTACTGGCATCTTTCCAGTTTCTTTCTCTAGTACCTGAGCCTCAATAAACTTGAGCGCCAAAATCATACTCCTAATTTCGCCGCGTGACGCCGATCCGTCCGCTCTCTCATTATTAAACACAAATTCAAAATCATCTCTATGAATTCCGTAGCTCGAATAACCCAACATCCTGTCGCGTTCAAAATTTCTCTCAAGAATAGCGATATATTTATTCTCGTCACAATCTAAATCTCCCAGATAATCCAAACGACAGACGTCTTCGTTCTTCGCAATACTTCTATAGTTATCCGTAAGAGCCTCATTGATTTTTGCTAGACCAGCAATTCTCCTCTTCAAAACCTCTGTTCCATAATGCGCACAGAGCACATTCCAAGAAAACAAATCATCCTCAGAAACATTCTCGTTTTTCAGTAAATCGTTTCTTTGTTTCAAAGCTTTCGTATATTTACTAAGACTCGTTCCGTAGTTATCATCCAACTGCTTGAAAAAGTCATCAAAATAATCACGTCGCCTCGACGGAGAAGAACCAACCAGATAAAGATCGTCTGGCTCAAAGAGTACAACAGGATATCTATTTTTCTTCGGCAGTCGCAGACTCTTTTTCGAATCGACTTCAAAACTTTTCTTCGCGCCATCAAAACGAATTACGACCGTTTGCGCATCGGACAAAAAAATCTCCGCACGGTAAAATTCCGCGCCCCTTCGCAAAATCTCTCGATCCACCCCCTTAAAGGATTTACCTCTAAGCGCAAGATAAATTGCCTCGAGCACCGAAGTTTTTCCTGAGCCGTTCTCGCCTACAATTAAAGTTGTAGACCGATTACAACCCAGTTCAAAATCTTCGTGACAGCGAAAATTTTTAAGTTTTACTCCGACAACCTTTTTCATTAGCTCTTAAGCGGCATAATAATATGCGTATAATCATTACCTTTGTTGTTCCTGAGAACGATAGGAGCGAGTTTACCAGAAAAGCTAAACTTTACCTCCGTATCCGCAATCGCATTTAGCGCATCAAGAACATAACGGGAATTAAGCGTAACCTTAGCATCTTTTTCTACACTCGTATCAATAGAGGATACGTTTTCACCAAGCTCGCTAGCAACTGCGCAAACTGCAAAATTCTGTTTTTCCTGATTTGCCTCACAAACTACCGAACCGCCAGATTGCTTTGCAAATAATGCCGCCATCTTTGTCATGCGAGAAAGCTCGGCCTTGTTCAAAACTAACGTACATTCTGCCGTCTCTGGAATAAGCTTCCTGTAATCTGGAAAACTTCCATCGATAAGTTTAGAAGTAACCTCAATCTCACCCAAACGGAACCTGATCAAAGAATCACTGATTAAGATCTCGACCTCGTCCATGCTGTCATTAATAAAACCAAGAACGTCGCGAAGAGTAGAAGCAGGAACGATTGCTTTAATCTGTTGATCGACGCCTTCCACGAATTTTCTATCCGCCAAACGGTAACCATCGGTTGCTGCAATATAAATATCACCCTCATAAGAATTAAAATACACACCAGTAAGAGCAGGGCGAGAAGTATCACTACTGGCCGCTACAATTACTTGGCTGACAGCATCTTTAAAAGCCTCAATCCCAATCTTAAAGCCAAGCGCTTTGTTCTCATTAATGCTTGGAAGTTCTGGATAATCGTCTGCCAAGATACCATTTACGGTAGACTTGTAAGTGCTGCACTTAATAGCCAACTTATCACCATTGGCTTTTAGATTGACATCATCTTTAGGTAGATTAGATACAAAATCTGCTAAAAGCTTTGCTGGTACAGTAAGTGTTCCGTTAGAGATAGATTTGGCATTTACATATTCAACTACTGCAATCTCTAGATTGGTTGCCGTTAAGCTAAGAATATTCTCACTTGCTCTTAAAAGAACATTACTTAGAATTGGTAAACCAGCTCTCGTACTGGCTGCTACTTTACTTACGTTATTTAGTGCTTTTGCTATTCTGCTTTGAGAAACTTCAACTTCCATAATACAAACTCCTTCCTTTTTTTCTTTCTTATTATTTAAATGTAGTAATAGTAGTAATAGTTCTATGTGGAAAAAGTGGAAAACTCGGGATTTTAAGATAAGAATTAGAAAGCCCGGACGTGTAAATCTTGTTTATTTTATTTGTGAATATTTGTTTAAAAGTAGATAACTTGTGAGTTTTTGCACTGTGCAATTTTTGGTTTTTAAACATTTTGCGCTTTTCCACAACTTTTTCGAACATAGTTTCAACAGGCTTTTTAACAGGATTTTGCACAAGTTTTCCACAGGCCGAATAGCTATTTAAAGGGGTAGAGAAAGAGAAAAGATTAGCCATAGATTTTATCCCTCAATTCGGTCATTTGTGAACGAAGATTAAAATCGGTTTTAAGATTTTCTTTTACAACCTTAATGCCATGCATGATAGTTGTGTGGTCTTTGCTAAACTCTTGGCCGATACGGACCGTACTAAGAGAAAGCTCCTCGTTCATGATATACATCGCAATCTGACGGGCGGTCTTGATGTCTTTTAGGCGGCTCTTTCCGAGCAAATCGTTGGCGTCGAGACCGTAGTATTTTGCAACGGTGTCGATTACGGCACGAGGATTAATTGCGCGCTGTTTCATGGATGGAGCAAAAGTGTTCTCCGTAGGGGTATCCATGGAATCGTCGACGAGTTCACTTGGATCTACGCCACGAACATCGGCAAGCAGCAAAATTCTATTTAGGTTACCCTCAAGCTCGCGAATGTTACTCTTGGCACTCTGTGCAATAAATTCTACCGTGCGGTTGTCTAGACTATAGCCTTTGAGTTCGGCTTTTTGTTTGACGATTGCGCAGCGTGTTTCAAAATCTGGGAAACCAATATCAATTGGCACGCCCATCATTAAGCGGGAAGCAAGCCTCTGGTCGACGGTTGCAATCTGGCTCGGTAAACGGTCGCTGCTAATAATAATCTGTTTATTGTGGTTGTGCAGTTCATTAAAAGTATGGAAGAATTCTTCCTGACTCTTTTCCTTACCGACGATAAACTGAAAATCATCAATAATTAGAACATCGACACTGCGATATTTTTCTGCGAAGCCGTCAATCTTTTTGCGCATCGACTCGACGAAGTCATGATAGAACTGCTCAATTGTAACAAAAAGGACCTTAAGCTCTGGATGTTTGATCTTGATTTCGTTACCAATCGCCTGAATCAAGTGGGTTTTACCAGTACCGGCGCCACCATATATAAAATATGGATTAAAACGGATGCCCGGGTTCTCAATCACTTGCTGTGCAGCGCTAACCGCGAGATCGTTATTGCTGCCAATGACATAAGTCGCGAGTCTATACTCGGCATTTAGTCCATCGTTGCTGGTGTCAAAGCGTGGATTTTTGCTGTGCGTAACATTGTTTGGAACACTGTGGACTGGGGTATAAGCCTGAATTTTTGGCATCTTCATCGAAGCCTCTGTTTTTACAGGAGTAGAAGTAGGGGTAGGGACAGTAACTGGTTTAGCTTCTGGAATATTGCTACCAAGCGGCTCATTTGGCACGATCTCGACGGCGCGAGTTTTATTAACGGGTTCCGAGCTAGCAATTTCGACTTCGATGGTTTCGCATTCTAGGCCAAGTGATCGAACTGACGCGATAACTTCCATGCGGTACTTGCTCTCGATTTGCTGCTTAATAAAAGGGTTTGGGGCAGAGAGCTTCAAAACACCATCCTCTAAAGAAATGAACTTTAGGCGTGGGAAATAGGTGAGATAAGCCATGTCGGAAACGCGGCTTTTGATCTCGTCCAGAATGCTTTGCCAGTTGTTTGGCATCTCTCTACCTCCTTTACTCCCTATATTATACGACTTTTCCACAGTTTTTGGGCAACCTGTGGAATATTTTCTAATAATAATTATAGCTAACAGATTAGAGTTTTCCACAGGACTTTTATTACAGGGGAGGCGCTGTGTAAAAGTTCTTGATAAAAGTGGAAAAAATTAGTATAATAGACACAATTCATTAAATAAAACAATAATTAGAAAGTCAGGATAACACTTATGCCAAAACGTACTTATCAGCCGCACAAGCGTCAGCGCAAAGTTGAGCACGGCTTCCGCAAGCGCAATGCAACCGTTAATGGCCGCAAGGTTCTAGCTCGCCGCCGCATTAAAGGACGCGCTCGTCTAACAGCTTAATGTTAGCCAAGAAATACCGCTTTCATTCGCGGGGTGGTGTAAGATACACTTACCAGAATGGCAAATCCATAAGGGGATCTCGTATCTCCTTAGTTTTTGCTGAAAATACTAGAGGTAAACAGCGCTTTGCTGTTGTTGTAAGTAAAAAAGTACTAAAATCCGCCGTCGGCAGAAACCGAATTCGCCGCCGTGTCTACGAAGCAATTCGTTCGCAGTTGCCAGAAATAAACAAGCCTGTAGATTGCATCTTTAATATCTATAACAGAGAAGTGCTGGATATGGATTTCGAGAAATTGCAAAGCCTGATTGCAGACTTGCTTAAAGAGGCGGAAATAGTATAAAATTAGAAAAGTTTAACGAAAGGATGTGTGATGTTTAGTTTGATCGATATGTTAGTCGTTCGCCCAATCGTCAACATTCTTTTTATTATCTATAACTTTGTTGGCGACTTTGGTCTCGCTATTATTATCTTTGTTGTTATCGTAAAACTTCTAACCTTGCCGCTTATTAAGCGCCAGCTCCATCAGACTCGCATGATGCGCGAGATGCAGCCAGAGCTAGCAGAGATTAAGAAGCGCTGCAAGGGCAACCGTCAGATGGAATCCCTCCAGATGATGGATCTTTATAAGCGCAAAAATATCAAACCATTCCGTTCTTTCTTATTGGTTTTGATTCAGCTTCCTATCTTTATGGCGCTCTTTACTGCAATTAATGTTACAGTTCGCCCATGTGAAGTTTCTGGCGACTATAATGTTGCTGTTTCACGCTGCGCTAGCACAAAAGAGGGCAACGAGACTAAATATAATGTCAATCATTCTGCCTATCCATTCGTAAGGACAATGCCTCGTATTAACGAGATTATCGAGAAGCAGAATAATTACTTTGTTTCCTTCCAGGAAGCTTCTGATGAAGAGAAGGGCAATGTTATCTATGACTTCGAGCCAAAGCTCTTTGGTCAAGTTCACTTGGATGTTACAGCGCTAGAATTCACGAGCCTCTTTGCGGAGGGCAAAAAGCGCAAAGCTATTAGCTCGATTGTAGTTCTTGTAATGGCCATCGCATCTGCCTTTGCTCAGTTTATCGTCGCTCGTCAGAATGATCCAAGTCGCAAGAAGGGCAAGAAGCAGCGTTCTATGCGCCAAATCATGAAAGAGGCTGCAAAGGGTGGCAAAGAGCCAAGTCAGGAAGAAATGAATGCCATTGCGCAGCGTCAGACTACTATGATGATGCCATTCATGATGCTCTTTATCATGATTAATCTTCCAGGCGCCCTAGTTATGTACTACTTCTTGAATAACCTCGTAACAATCGTAACTAATAAGGTCGCCTTGAACAGTAAGCTTTCCGAGATGGAAGCTGCTGCAGACAAGAAGATCTTGAAAGAGCTCAAGGCTCACGAAGCTGTCGAAGCGGAGATTGTTAAGGATGTCCTAATCGATAACTCCGATTCTAAAGATTCCAAATCAAGCCATTATGGCAATAAAAATAAAAAATCTAGCACCGATTCAGGTGTACATATTACCCGTATTTCCGCTTCTAATAAGAAAAGGAGGAAATAATTATTATGAACACTGATGAATCGATTCGCTTCGCAACGAAGTATCTAGAAGATTTGCTATCGTTCTTCGGTATTAACGTCGCGGTTTATTCTACGATTGAGGATGATGTAATTCAGCTATCTATCCCAAGCACGAGTATGAACTCTTTGCTTATCGGTAAGAATGCAAACAACCTCAAGGCCTTGCAGCACGTAGTCACGATGACTTTGATTGCTCGCAATGCAGAAGTAAAACGCGTAAATATCGATATTGCAGATTACAAACGCCAGCGTGCAGACAAGATTGAGCAGCAGGCCGAACGCTGGATTCAGGAAGTTCGCCGCACTGGTCAAGAGAAAATCTTGAATCTAAACGCTGCTGATCGCCGTACGGTTCACAAATTCTCTGAAGATTATTCAGATATTGAAACCTTTAGTACTGGTGAAGGCAAAGAGCGCGTACTTCATATCAAGAAGAAAGAAGACTAAATAAAAGTAGCCCCGAAAGGGGTTATTTTTTTTGTTAAAAAAGTATTGAGCTATAGCTTGCAAGGAAAAAGGCAGATATATATAATTCTTCGAATATGAAGGAGAAGAATCAGTTAGGGAACGTCTGGCTTTCTCAAAAAGTCATGACTAGGATCTTGGGTGTGGATATAAGAAAAATTGAGCAAATAATCAAAAGAGAGCCAAAGCTGGGCAGGGGATATATAAAGCGAATTGGAACTATGTGGCGCGGCAAGAATTACTATAATGCAGATCTAGTTTGGGAGATAGCTGGAATGCAAAACGAAAGACTAAAGCAAATTCTGCAAGGGCATAATCAGCTACTAATCGCCTAAAACAGAGAAGAGAAGGCACTTTTCCACATGGTGTAAAACTCTAACCATTGCAAAAAGGCAGGGAAATGTTGTAATATTTTCACACCTGTGGAAAAATAATTTATACAAGTGAATATATAACATAATAAAAATCTAAAAAAGCAAATCAATAACAACTAATAAAACGACATAAAAACAAGAATTGTCAAAGCAACTCAAAACAGAAAGAGTAAATGTTGTCAAAAATGTAACAAGCGCGGCATTGATATCGATCGATAATGAATGACAGAGTGCAGATCCTTAAAAGATAATTAGCTTAGCCCAAATAAACATGTGGCCTATCGTTGCCGCCCTACTAGAATAGGCAGCGAAAAGTAACGACTTTTCACGCAAAACTTTTCACGGACAGAAGTAAAAATAGAGCAATAATAAAGCTAGTTCCGCGATAATCTGTGGACGGCATCAAAAAGAGGGTCCGTAGACCCTCTAAAACGCGCTCTAACTAGTTTGCGTAGCCATTTCCTATAATGACTATGATATCTATGTCTGCGTACTCTGAGAGGCTTTCTGGGACCTCAGAGGAAACAGTGGCGTTTGGATAGATTACCTGAAGCTTCTTAATAGTCTCAGGAACATCTTCCCTATTTTGGTAAATAAACAAACCGTCCTGCTCTTTTAGTTCGTCTGGAGCGTCGCCGACACTATCTACGGTTAAGCCTTCGTCTTCGATGGTTTGCTTATTGCTTGATGCTAGCCCTGCTACTTCGGTGCCGTTTAGTACGGCGATTGTAGCGTCTTCGGCGGCCACACCATCGGCGTAGAGGCGCTTCTGGATGAAGTTGTGGATTCTATCATAAGTCATACCGACCGGGAGGACGTAGCTAATGCCATTTTCCATGCCAGTAGTCATAAGGGCGGCTTCTCCGTCGTAATTCTCGATCGTAGAGAGCGTTTCCATGTTGTTGATATTAATCTCCTTTGCTAGACGCATGAGGGTCTTAATATCAGTATCTTTGAAGGTTGTGCGGAGATTATCGCCAACGGCGTTTAGGAGACCTAAAGCGGCGCTTATATCGGTGACGAAGTTAGTTGTTCTGGCTTTCTGGACAAGAGCGCTAATAATCCTTTGTTGGAAGTATTCGCGCGAGAAGTTGCCGCTAATTGCGCCATAGCCACCATGCGAGTTTCTACAACGAGCTACGTCAAGTGCTTGCCAGCCTGCTAGATGGTAAACGACACCTGTTTCGTATTGGAATTTAAAGCCATAATCGCCCACATCTGCTAGGCCTCTTTCATCGGAAACTTCGATTGTGGTTTCTGGACCATCCCAAGTTTGATCGCCGTATAGGAAGACTACGTCGATTCCGTCGAGAGCGTCGACAACCTGAATCATGGCTGCCCAGTTTACATGGACTTTGTAGTGAATCTGAACGCCTAAAATATCTTCAAATGCGCCTGCAAGGGCGTCTTCGCCTTCGATTTCGTGTTGCTTAATACTCTCTTCGCTGCCGTCATTCTTAGAATAGTGACAATAGAAAACCTCGTTGAGTTTTGCTGTGCCCGTACAGGCATCTTTTTTGTAGTGAAGATCGCGCGGGAGCGAAATAGCTTTAATGTCTCCAGTATCTTGGTTGATTGAAATCATCATCATAGAGTCAGTCAAGAGTCCGCCATCATAGTCTTCGCCGTCCATAGCGTAGCCTTCGGTACCAAAGACAAGAATATTGGTTCTACCTTTTTCGTCGGCTTGAAGTGGAGTTTTGTCGTCGGCAAAAATTAAACCAAGGATGGAACTATCGTCACCGGTAATTTTTTTGTACTTTTCATTAATGTAGTTATAACCAAAATATCCCGCACCGCCAAGGACTAACAAGATGATTAATAAAATCCAAGGCCATTTATGATGCTTTTTCTGCTTGTAGCGCCCAGCATCACGGCGAGCTGCCTTCCTAGCTTGCTTTTGTTGCTTGTTCCAGGATTTACGTTTTTCTTTGGCTGGAACTTCGTCAAAATCCGTCGCATCTATATCATGCATGTCTGCTAAAAATTCCCTTGCCGCTGCGCTGCCGCTTTCTTCTCTTTCGAGACCAAGATTTTCAGCTTTCTTTTTGCGTCCAAGGAAGCCTTTCTTTTTCTTTGGTTTATCGATAACTCCTAGTTCCCTACTGGAGGACTTGCTCATGATTTGCTCACTATACTCAATCTGCTCTTGCTGTTGCTGACGGCGACGAGCAAGCTTGCGCGCTTCGGCTTGTTGCTGAGCCTTAGCAAGTTCGGCATTCTTTTGAATTTGCTGCTGTTTGTGTTCTTCGAGTTCCTCGCGCGAGCTACGGCGAACACTTGCTATTCGACTACTGTCTGCTACTACAGGAGCCTTTTCGGTCTTGCGCACGGAAACAATAGTGCTTTTGCTGACCTTTTGTGGTGCTTGCGAACCAGCCCGGCGTAGCATAGCTGCCTGGCTTTTCGACACAGAATTATTACTTTTTTTGGATCCACTCCTCCGCTGAAGTCCGTCCACTGAACGACTATTCATATGTATTCTATTTTAACATATAAAATATAAGCTTTATGTTTCGCGGGATGGAGAGGTGCGAATTAATGGGGTAGATTTGGTATTATTAATAGAAGAGGAATCATGAGAAAAGTATCTATAATTGTCCCCATTTATAATCAAGAAAAATATCTATCAAAATGTATTGATAGCATTTTGTGCCAGAGTTATAAAAATTTTGAGCTTCTTCTAATAGATGATGGATCTACTGATAAAAGTGGCTCAATCTGCAAGGGATATGCAGAAAAAGACAAAAGAATACGATATGTCAGAAAAAAGAATAGTGGGGTTAGCTCGAGTAGGAACAAAGGGCTTGATTTGTCGCAGGGAGAATTGATTGCCTTTATAGATTCTGATGATTATGTAGAGCCTGATTATCTTGAATATCTAGTATCTTTGAATGAGAAAACTGGAGCGCAGATTTGTTTTTGCGGTAACCGAAGGGAAACGCTTGAACAGACCGAGGTCGTGAATTCAGGCAGCCTTACAGGCGATTTTACGGGCGAATCATTCCTAGAAAAACTTCTTTGTGGGGAAATGATAACGAGCGTTTGGGGTGCAGTATATAAAAAGGATGCTATTGGAAAGCTTCGCTTTGACGAAAAGATCTATTGTGGTGAAGATTTTTACTTTTTGTATGAGTTGAGTAAGAAATGTAATAAAGTGTCTATTAATCAAGAAAAACATCTATACCACTATGTTTGTAAGGAAGAAAGCCTTACTGGTTCTTATACTCCTAGAGCGAAGGGGAATTTCGAGATGCTCGACAGAATGATAGGTGATATTTCTAATGGCAAATTAAAACAGCTGGCATATAAGAGGTATCAGCTTGACGCTATAGGAATTGGTATGGATTGTCTTAAATATTCAAAAGACAAAAATGAATGGGCTTTTTATTCTGAAGTGATTAAGAAGCATAAGAGGGTTTTTGATATCTATAGTGTAGGAACTTTTGGACAAAAAATCATTACTTTCTTATTGGGTAAGAAGCAGTATTGGATTCTAAAGGCAATTAGTAAGATTAAGGGTAGTATTAGGAAAACTATTGGCTAAGCGCCTAAAATATAAGTTGGTACGGAAATATTGTTCCACTGCCATGAAGATAAATCCCTCCAACAAAGAATATGAGGGCGTAAGATATCACTAGAAAAGCCATCGATCGGCGGCTAAATCTGTCGGCGAAGATGTCGATTGTCTGTGGTAGTGCCAATAGGAATAGGCACATAAAGTAGTCGGCAAATCTGGACGCCAAAGGAACGAAAAAGCCTAAGACATTAATAATCAGCATCATTGTAATGCAGAAGAAATAGAACTTCCCCTTTGTGTTGCCGGCGACAAAATATCGGAATAGGATAACCATAAGAGAAAAGGCAAACAATTCTGGAAGAATATTGTGTGACTGTCTGAGCGACCCGTAGCCTTCAATGAATGAGCTTGTCGTGTAGAGTGCGTATTTCGATAGGAAAGGAATGTATTGAATTAACTGGAAACCAATCCCGATTATAGAAAGCATGCAGAAACAAACAAGGATTAATGTATGAACAAACTTTTTGTCATCGGCTCCTTTCTTCTCGATATATCCGTAAATAGGATATAGGACAATTGTTGCGAGTGAAGAAAAATGGAAAAGTGAAGCTGCTAAAATCGTGATGATAAATGGTTTGAAACGTTTTTCTGGAATAAAACTGAATGCAAAAAACGATAAAGCCATGGCGACGCCTTGCCTGACCTGCCCTAAGGATTGAGGAAAGATAATACAAAGCATTAGTAGCATGCAGAGTCCTAAATGCTTGGTTTTGAAGCGCTTAAAGGCTAGATAATAAAAGAGAATAGTCAAAAAGCTAGTGGCTGCAAAGAATACTGGCCACGGAAAAACAACGCCAAAGAACCAGAGTGCGGGTTCCATGCCACCGAATGTCTTAAAGAATGTAAAAACATTCATAGTTGGCGCAACTTCGAGTTTACTTAGATAAGAGGCGTAATCCTCGCCAACCATGTAGCGGAAGCTACCGATAAGTGTTGGGAGAACTATTGCTAAGATAGTAAAAGTTCGTTTTTCTGTTTTTTGGCCAAGATGAAAAAGGAAAGCAGAAAGAATGAATACGGAAAGATAAATAAGAAGACTTTGGGAATTAGTAAAAATCATAATTATCTGAAACTCCTGATTTTTGATTTAATAACGGATAATCTCCAACGTGTTTGAAGTAGGAAAACTAGGAAATAATCCAGAAGAGACAAATGGTAATTGTTGTAGGATAGAAAACTAAGGAGATGTTTCTTCATGGTTTTTCTATACTCTAATGATGCTGATGTTTTTGAAGAGCAACCAGACTCAGATAAATCATACAAATAATACGGTTCGGCGACAAATTTTATTTTGCCTACATGTTTTAGATAATCTAGGTTAAAGGCAAGATCTTCACCATAGCGAAGGCTTTTATCAAAAGAAATATTGTGCTCTTGGATAATCTTAGCTGAATATATTTTATTCCAAGGAGAATAGAGAATATCGTTTCGAAGTATCTCTCGAAGAACTTGTGTCTTGTCCGAAGAGGAAAAAGTCTTCTCTTTTGGTATTCTTATGGAGCCGTCTGAAAGACGTCTACCGCAAACAATCAACGTGTCTTCATGGTTTTGCGCCAGGTTTACCATGTCGCTTATCATGGATGGGGTGATGTTGTCGTCTGCGTCGAAAAAGAAGATAAAATCACCTTTGGCGTTTTTGATGCCCGTATTGCGGGCGCCGGAAACACCGCTATTTTTTTGCGAGATAAGCGTAACGCGCGAATCTTTTGCTTTTAGCTTTTTGGCAGTCTTGGAAGTTTTGTCTTGTGAGCCGTCATTAACAATTATGATTTCAATATTTTTGTAGTTTTGGTCTAATACTGAAGTACATATTTTAGATATACTCTTCTCTGCATTGTAAGCTGGTATGATTATGGATACTAACGGTTCTTCTTTCATCTTAAAAATCCATAGAATAAACGTGTTACGGGGCGAGGCAAAATAAACAAAAACAACCTAATGATAGAAACAGACAGAAAATCCCAGAAGCTAGAAATACCTAGTTTTCTAATTTCATTTTGGACGAGAATGTTTTCCTTGGTATGGCGCCAGGTTTTTCTACGTCTAAAAGCATCGTCATTTGCTCTATATGACAACAAAACCGAATCAAGGTTTGCGACATTGTATCCAGCGGCGAGAATCTTTGCGGATAACAAATAGTCTTCTCCTCGATTAAAATCTGGATAGCCACCAAGTTCTATGACTACTGATTTTTTATACATTACGGTAGGGTTATTGAAGGGGGCTCTTCTTCGTGCGAACTTTAAGATGGATTCGCGGGTAGTAGGAACGATTCTCTTTCCGACGACGTTGTCTACGGAGCCTGAAAACTCTTCAATTTGCCCACCCACTAAGACTAAGGAGTCGTCTTTTTGAAATGCTTCGAGCTGAAGCTTTAGGCGGTCTGGCTTAGCTATGTCGTCTGCATCCATTTTTGCTACAAGCTCATTTGTGCAGTGCTTTAGGCCGCAATTGCTTGCGTGCCCGACGCCTTTGTTTTTCTTACTCTGTACTACTATGGTGTTTTTGAAATTCTTTTTATGTTGTTCGAGAACTTCTTTTAAATCGTCGGGAATCGGGCCGTCTACCGAAATAACAATCTCGGAAGGCTGTACGATTTGTTGGGTTGTTATGCTAAGAAGCGCATCACGCAAAAAAGACGGATTGTCATTCTTATAAAGACACATCAAAACCGAACAGGTCTTATATTTTGTGGGCGCTTTTGGCATGGCTACTTTTTCGAGCTTTTAAAATCTACCCAGATAAATGAAATGACGGCAGAAAGAGCCAAACCCGTAAATGAAAATAGAAGAGTTTTTAGAAGGCGACTAGAAGAACCGTCGTCGGCTATGACATTAGATTCGCCAGAAATATCAAAAACTTTAGGGGCTCCGTCTTCGTAGTATTCAGATAGGGCGTTGCTGAATTCTGTCTTAATACTGGAGGTCATTTTCTTGCTGTCGTCTGCATTTGTTGAGCAGATTGCTTTTACGACGATGATATCGCCAGCAGGGCTATTCTCTGTCGTACATGAATCTTTGGAAATGTTTGCTGCTTCGTAGGCTCTATCTAGAACGACGGCGCTTCCAGCAATTCGAGAATAATCTATAGGATTAGGACTCTTCGTCTGGTTTACGACCAAAAAAGTCGCTTCGCTCGTGAAGCTAGGTCCTGTGCTTCGTGTAGTTATGAATCCTACAAGACCGCCTAGGGCTACTAGTATGATGGTTATTGGCCAATGTTTTAGCCAGAATAGAATAACTGTCTTTAGTGAGAATGGTGCTGTTTTAGTATCTGTCATACCAATATAATAGCACACCTTAGTTAAAGGATATCTTCCCATAGGGAAACGCATGAATCGGGGAGATACTTTAGTCTAACCGCTTCCCTGGCGGCCTCACCTAGCTTTTTCGCAAGCTTTTTGTCGGATAGGGCTAGGATTTGATCGGCAAGTTCTTGTTTGTTACGGTTTTTAATGACTATTCCGCAGTGATTATCTGAAGCCAATTCGGCAACGCCCCCAGCATCTGAAAAACAGATAATAGGAAGACCATAAGACATGGCTTCGAGGGCAGCAAGCCCAAATGATTCGCTGTAAGATGTCGAGACGAAAGCGAAAGATTCTATTAATATCTTCTCGTAATCGCTACGGCCCAAAAAACCAGGTAGCTTTACTTTTGTCTCGAGTCCGAGTTGAGAAATTTGCCTCTCTAATGATTGCCTCTCTTCTCCTTCTCCGAGAATCCATAGTTCAAATGGGCTCTTGTTAGCGGTCAAGGCGAAAGAATCTATTAAATCGGAGAAACCTTTTACCGAGGTTAATCTTCCCATGGAGACGAGCTTATTGCCGTAGGTGCATTTTTGACTTGGTAATTCTTTTAGAAAATGAGGAATAAATATGCATTTTGTCGGTTCGGAGACCTTTGGCGCATAGTAATCGAACAGGCTTTTGGAGGGCACTACGAAATAATCCACATTGCGCAGGCTTTTAACTACGGAAGAGCAATAGCTAGGATTATCGAGTAGAGAATTATGCTCCGTTGCGATTTTTATCGTAGAATTGTTGTCTCGGCTAAAAAGGCGATTATGTTCTTTTCTGGTGGTAATAATAGTGCAGTCCTTTTGTTTGGAGATCCATTTTTTAAGGGCCGCGCTTCTGGTTAGGTAATGCAAAGCGGCTTTTAGGGGAGATTTTTTCTTAACTATGGCTATGTCGAAATCAAAAAGATAAGAAATATTTATCCTCTTGTCGAAAATATGAGTATCGCTCATTCTTTTGTAAACTGACAAAATAGTCACGTTCCGCGTCTTGCAAAACTCATTAGCTATATTTTCAATATAGCTTTCTACTCCTCCTTCGCCCAAATGTAGGGCGATTATGATTACGGGATTATCAGTGTTTTTTGATTTTTTCATACAATTTAATTCTCGAAGGGCTTGTCAAGAGGTATCCTCGCAAAAACTCTCGCTTTATGTTTGCTAGATTGCGACCGCTCTTTCCCCATCCTCCATAGAAAAGATGGACGGTATATGAATTTGTGGAAGGATTGCATAAGTAGCCGTCTGGATACACATGGATATCCTCATTGAGCACCTGCTCTTTATTGTTTCTCTTGCACTTATAATCTTCTACGAGCATGTCTGAGACAGAAATAGTATTGTTGTCTTTAAAGGAATAGTCGATCGTTAAATTGTCATAGTAAGCGAGAATTGACTTGACCAAAGGATGCTTCTTTTCGGTACCAAAAACTGCCGTAAAAGGATATTGTTTACTCTCGAAGCCGACAAAAGCGCGATTGTTTAGGAGTGGGTCTATTTTTTTAATTACTACGACATCCGTGTCAAAATAGATCCCTCCGTAATTATAAAGAGCCCAGGCTCTAACAAAGTCGCTCACGAAAGCCCATTGCTTGTTAGCGTAGGCGTTTTTTGTGAATTTAAAATCATCAATCGGGAAGTTTTTCTCGTTCCATTCCTTAAACTCGTAATCTGGGAGCATTTTATGCCAGTTTTTAATGCAATGCCTCAAAACTAAAGGCTTTTTCTTTCCTCCCATCCAAACGAAATGAATGATTTTTGGTATTTTAGTCATGTTTTACCTCTATGTTTATGCTATTGATTATGCAGAAAAATGTAGCTAAAACCTCGAGCTTCTTTTTCTCCTCTTCTGTCTTTACGATGATTGTCTTGAATCCTTTTTTAATCTCTGAAAGAAAAGAGAGTGTAGTTTTGTCTAGCTTGTTGCTTAGGTTGCGCGAATTAAAAAGGCTAACGTCTTTGCCGTAAAAAGGGACGTAATTTGTAGGAACCTCAAAACGGATGCAGCGATTTGAATTAGTAGTATAGAAGGATTCGACTGCGGTTAAGAAAACGTCTTTTGTATTGCCTTCGTCGAAAGACTTTTTGACTATAAAGCTTATAATCTTGCCGATATTCTTTTGAGGTTTTTTGGTATAGAAAACATGATAGCGGTTGCCAAGATTGGCTTTTCGGAAAATTCTATAAAGGAAAAACTGTAAGTCGTAAAAAGGGATATTTATTTTTGCAAGAAGGTTTGTAGCGGTCCTAAGTTCTCCGTTTATGACGTTTAGTTGTCCTTTTTGTGTAGTGTTGTAATTGTCAATGTTTACACGATACTTAAGAATTGGAAATGACAAGTTTTTTACATTCAGAGTTGTAAGAGAATTGAAATTAAGCCAGAAAGGAGTATTCCAGGTTAGATACTGGTTTTTGACTTTTTCTTTAAAAACGGATGCCTTGAAAAAAGCTACATCGCAGTAAAGATTCCTGCCAAGAAAAAGAGCTGTCCTGGCAATCTTGTTTGAACTGGACTCTTTTTCGAAATTATCGACCTCTTGGATTCCGATAACTTTACCAGAGGCATCAATCTTTTGCAGGTTGCCCATGTAGGCGTCATACGAAGGGGCTTCCGAAATGGCTTTATCTGCCCGAAGAAGAGAATCGTTATCTGGTAATAGGTCGTCGCTATGAAGAATAAAAATATAATCGCCAGTTGCTTTTTTGAGGCCGGTCAATATGGCATTTAGCTGATCTGCATTCTTCTGATGAATGTAATGGATGCGGTTATTATCGTGGGACTGCTTAAAAGATTCGACAACTTTTTTCGTGTCATCAGTAGAGCCGTCATCAACGATGATGTGCTCGTAATCTGTAAAAGATTGGTTTAGTACCGAGTTCATTGTTTCGACTATCGTTTTTGCGTCATTGTAAGATGGTGTGATTATCGAAAATCTCATAGTTTAAGTATATCATTTAGCTCTATAGGGCGAAATATAGGGAGAGGCTAAAAATATAGTAGAATATAGTTATGTCGAATAGAAAGGTCGCAACTGCAAAAACCGCAGTAACGGGCATTCTTTTTAATGTAGTAACCGCTATCCTAGGTTTTGTGACGCAGAAGCTATTTATTGAAAACTTAGGAATCGAGAATTCTGGTATAAATGGCGTCTTCACTAGCGTGGTTTCTATTTTGACGATGGCGGATCTTGGTGTAAGTACGGCCATAATGTTTAACTTGTATGGGCCACTCGCGGAGGGTAATCAGGGCAAAGTTGCTGCTCTTATGGCGTACTATCGAAAAGCGTGTTGGGTAATATGTGGCATTATTGCGGTTGGTGGCCTTATTATGGTCCCCTTCGCTCCAATGTTTGTTGGTGATGTCGTTAGCCCAGTGAACCTTTATGTGTTGTTTTGTTTATTCGTACTAAATGCGCTAATGACCTATGCGTTTAACTATAAGCGCCCATTGTTACTTGCGGACCAAAAAGGTTACGTAGTTAACCGAGTTACGCTTTTTACATCCATTCTTCTTTATGGACTTAAGATAGCGGTCTTAGTATTCACGAAGAACTTCTATCTTCTAATGCTTGGCATGATTCTGGTTAAGCTGATTGAGAACTGTATCATCGGGTGTGTCGTGAACAAAAGATATTCTTATCTGGCGAAAAAGAAAAAAGTATCACAAGCTACCAGGAAGGATATTAAAAGAAGGATATATGCCTCCGCTTATCACAATGCTGGCGCATACGTTGTTTATTCGACCGATAACATTGTTCTTTCGAAGGCGTGTGGCACGGTGCAGGCGGGTCTTTATTCTAGCTACTACATGATTATTAACACGGTCTTAACATTAATTAACCAAGTTTTTAACGCTATGACGGCAAGCTTGGGCAATATTTATGCAAAAGACGGAAAAGAGGCGCTCTATCGAGCTACGAAAAATTCTATTTTCTTGAACTTTTGGATATATAGCGTCGTTGGCGTTTCTTTATACTTCTGCATTACCCCATTTATTAGAATGTGGATTGGCGACGATTATCTATTTGCAGACTTTACGGTTCTTGCGCTTTGCTTTAATTTCTTCCTTCAGGGTTTACGTGGCCCTGTCGGAAACGTGCTTGGCGCTGCTGGCATAGTATACGAAAATAGGTTTATCCCTATTATTGAATCGATTATAAATCTTGTTTCTTCAATCCTGTTGGCTCTATGGATAGGTGTTCCGGGTGTGTTTATCGGAACTATTATTAGTAATCTCTTCCTGCATCTGTATGGATACTCGAAATATGGCTTCGAAAAAGTTTTGGGTAGAAAGAGAAGTGAATATTGTTTTATTTTGGTTAAAGAGATACTGCTATACTGGGCTATATTTGCTCTAATGTATGTAATAACGTCATGGATAAGGATAGATTCCTTGATTCTTCAATTTATTGCCTACGGTATTGTATGTATAGTTTTGCCAAGCCTGATGTTCTTTGTTCTGTTTAGGAAGAAACAAGAATTTAAATACATCAAAAAAGCGCTCAAGACGGTGCTTAAGCGCTAAAGATATTAGGATAATTCGCGCAAAAGCGTTTCTACGATTCGTTTTGACGCGTTTCCGTCGCCATAAGGATTCTCTGCTTTGCACATTTTTTCGTAGGCGGCCTTATTGGTTAAGAGGGTGCTAGCCTCGTTGTAGATGTCTTCCTCGGATGTGCCTACTAGCTTGAGGGTGCCAGCTTTTACGCCTTCTGGTCTTTCAGTAGTATCGCGCAGTACTAATACGGGTTTATTTAATGATGGGGCCTCCTCTTGGACTCCGCCGCTATCACTCATGATGAGGTATGATTTTGCCATAAAGTTATGAAAATCTACTACTTCGAGCGGTTCAATTAGCTTAATCTTCTCATTGTCTCCGAGAATTTCATTTGCGATACTGCGTACCTTTGGATTCATATGGACGGGGTAGATGACCTTGACGTCTTTGTGGCTTTCGACTAACCTTCTGACGGCCTTAAAAATATTTTTCATAGGCTCGCCAAGGTTCTCTCTTCTATGTGCCGTAAGAAGAATTAAGCGGGAATCGGAAGCCCAGTCTAGTATCTCGTTTGAATAATCTCCACTAGTTGTAATCTTTAATGCGTCAATTGCGGTATTACCGGTAATAGTAATAGTGTCTGGGTTCTTGCCTTCCCTGATGAGATTGTCGGCACTTTCTTTTGTTGGTGCAAAATTAAAATCAGTAACCAGGCTTACGAACTCTCGGTTGATTTCCTCAGGGAATGGCGAATATTTGTTGTATGTCCTGAGTCCAGCTTCGACGTGGCCAATCTTAATCTGTGAATAAAAAGCGGCAATCGCGGTCGCAAAAGTCGTAGATGTGTCGCCATGAACAAGAATCACGTCTGGCTCGACTTGCTGGATTACTTTTTCGATCCCACACAATACAGAGCTAGTGATCATTGAGAGTGTTTGGTTCTCTTTCATGACGTTCAGATCGAAATCAGGTGTAATTTTGAAGATATTCAAAACCTGATCAAGCATTTGTCTGTGCTGTGCGGTAACACAGACAAAGCTTTGGATTTTGTCGGGATGCTTATTTAATTCAAGGACAACAGGAGCCATCTTTATTGCTTCGGGGCGAGTTCCAAAAACGGAGAGTACTTTAATCATGTTTATAGTATATGATAACTAGATTAAAGAGGCAAAGATGGCGACACGGCGTCTCTTATTCTAGGAACCATTTTTGGGCATTTGTCTGGTTTGACTCCCAGATTTGAATATTGCTTCCAGATGCGGTCCTAGCTCCGCTGAGGTCAAGGACTTTTCCTGAACATCTATTATAGAACGTGTAGCTCCCGTCTGCATTTTTCTCTAGGTTCCATTTTTGGGCGCAGCTGCCATTGTATTCCCAGAGTTGGACGTTTGCGCCATTCGCAGTGCTCGCTCCGGACACGTCGAGGACGAAGTTTCTGTTGCTTGAGTAGATATAGTATTCGTTTTGGACACCAGTTGACTTAAAGGTGAATTTCTGAGCAGGAGTGCGGTTTCTTTCGTATAGCTGGATATTTGTACCATTTGAATAATTTGCCCATTGTATGTCGATTGCGTATCTAGAATTGGCTTTACTGAGGAGTTCGTATTGTCTAGAGGTGTCTATTGTCGAGTTTTGTATCGGGTTTTGTTGGGTGGGGGCTGATAGCTCTTGCTCGGTTGCTTTAGTTAGTGCCCAAGCTGTAGCGGAAGCTTCTGAGACGGGCAATGTTTCTGACTCGACAGCAGACTTTATGACGATGTTCTTATTTGTGTCTTCTGATAAAGCCCAGTATTGATTTGGCAGTTTTGAGAGCCCGTTCAAATTAAGAGATGTTTGTTCCTTCTTGAATGGGTAGCTTGAGGTCTCTAGGTACTTTTGGGTGCTGTTTATTTGGAGAGTGTAATATCCAGCCGACTTATCGAATGTAATTTTTAGAATACTATTTTTGTTGTCGGTTTTGTCTTTAGGAAGCGCTTTGGCTGAAGCTTTGCTATCGATATTAACTATGTAGTTTGTGCTCGGGTCACTAAGCATATAATAGCCATCTTCTATGACTTGGCTACTCTCGGGAGCTCCTTGAAGAACCCATTTTTGTGCTCCGCTTTTGTTATATTCCCAGATTTGAATATTGGAGCCATTAGCAAAGCGCGCTTCGGAAATATCGAGCACTTTTCCAGAAAGAGGACTTCGAATGGTGTAAGAGCCGTCCTCGTTCTTCGTAATAGCCCAGAGCTGTGCGTCATTATGAGATATTTGGCAAAGCTGAATGTTAGTGCCATTACTCTTCTTGGCGCCACTTACGTCAAGGGAGTATTTGTCGCTTAGGTCTGTAATTGTATACAGGCCTCTATTGCTATCAAATTCGAAGCGGAAACGTTGAGCTGTGCTTGAATTCTGACTTAAGATTTGAATGTTTGTATAATTAGCGAAAACAGAGTTTTTGATATCGATTGAGTAGCTTGGGTGGCTTGCACTTAGGATTCTGTATACACCATTTGGTACTACCTGCTCTGTGACCACTAGCCTGATTCTTTGGCTTTTTTGGGTGAAGTCGATGTATTGTAGTTCGAGTTCGCTTGTAGTCTCATTTGGGGCAACGACTAAGTTTTTGTTTGCGATGCTAGCGATATAATAACTTCCGTCGCCATTATCGAGTAGTTGCCATTTCTGAGCCGTACTGTTGTTCTGCTCCCATTGCTGGATTTTTGTTCCAGGCCTGATGGAACCAGATGTGATGTCTAGAACTTTATTAGTAGAAACATTTTTAATAGTATAGCTACCGCCATCGTTCAGGACAATAGAGAAGTTATCTAGGCTATTGTTGATCCTCGTTCCAGAACGGACAACTATGGATTGCGAAGCTGAGGAATCTAGCTGCCAATCTGTATTGATGTCGTCATCGAGCGTTATATAGTACTCGCCTGCGTCTATCTTTGCGTTTTTAAGATCCGCCCCCAAAGTACTCCCAAACCACTCTCTAAAATACATATAGAAGTTTCGGTTACCATAAGAACCACACCAAGCGGTGCCAGGATAATTAGCTAGCGCCGCATCATTAGGCGTGTAAGGCGTATAGATATACAAACCCGCTGTTGCATAGTTCTCGATATAAACACTCTTTGTGCCGCAGCTATAGTCTGGTGAATAATAAATATTCACATCCCTACCTGGGCGGTAGCGATAATCGTTTGGATGCTCGCGGTAATAATTCAACTGCCAAGCAGCAGTCATGACCTGGTTATAAAAACCGAAGTAATCCTGATCGCAGGCTGCATTATCTGGGCAGCCATAGCCCATAACTGTGTTGTATTCGAACTTTAGTGGCCAGTCGTCGCCCCAAGCGTAACTTTCCTTCTTTAGCATTACAAGAAGAACTTGTGGATTCACATTATACTCATGCGCAGCATTGTAAATAATCTGACCAGCGGAAATCATACCAGGCTCAACTTTGCCGCCCGTCTCAAAATTTGTCTTATGTGTTTTAGGGTTTTCGTAATAATCACGGACACAAATAAATGGTGCATCATGATACTGCGTATAACCAGCATTGCGCATATACTTCATGTATTCGGCACGAGTTGTATTGTTACTGGCTTGAACGCCATAAAAACGAGTATTACCAATCTTTTGAGTGCCCCAAGTATCGCAGGCGCTAGTATGGCTATCGATAAAAGCATCAATCTCAGCTGCTGTCATGGTATTAGGGTTATAAAAAACAGAGTCGTCGATAATTCTGCCAGCTTTAAACTCTGTAGCAGAAAGAGCGCCAGAATCGCTATCTTTGTCAAGAAGTTGAATTAAAAATACGCCACCAAAAATCGCTAGAATCGCCAAGGCGCCGATTCGAATCTTAAAACCAGTACTATTAAATCGAGAACGTCTTCGCATCGCTAGTCCCTTCTGCGCTATTAGATTTGTATTTAAGAGTCACGCTCCACTCGCCTGGCGTAAACTCGGATTTATCCACATATAATTCTTGGCATTCGGTCATCATTTTTGGAGGGTTAACCCCGGTTGTCTTTTCGAAGCTTTTACTGCCGTTGCTAAAAACAAAAGTGCAGACACCTTCGGTGTTTGTGACGTTGGTAATGGTAGCAGAAATCTCGACCGTATTATCTTCAAGATAAATATCATCAATAACGGGTTTTGCAATCGTGAGTCCGGTTTCGGAATCTTTTTCCTGATTCTTTGTCCAATTGTCTTGCTCTTTTTCGCTCAAAGTTTTGGAAGCATTGCTGTCGGTCTCGTCTTCGGATTGAGAATTAGAATTTTCCTGTCCGTCTTTTACTACGTTAGCAGTATTTCTATCTCTGATATCACTAGCCTGCGGCTCGTCTTTCTTGAAGAATTTTTGGTATGCAAAGTAGCCACCAATTCCTAAAGCAGCTACAAAAAATACCGCCAAAAGGAAATAAAAAACCCTATGTTCAGAGCTTCTGCGATAGTTGGAGCGATATTTTTTTCTCTCGTTTTTGTTTTTAGCCATATTTTTGACACTCCTTAAATCTATTCTTGCAGATAAGTACTAGAAAATCAATAGAAAAACTGTCAAGCTTATGCTAAAAATTAAAGCGCTTGTGCTACAATTATTTTATAAATGGAAGGTGACGACGGCGATAAGCGCTATATGGGCCAAAATGACCCATATCAGGACTTGAGGGTGGCTATGAAAGCCGGTATCAAGCCGGATTTTTCTGGCGATTCAAAATCTTCCGATCGAGCAAACACGATTTCTGGGGGCAAATCCCCAAAAGCGAACGAAACAAAGCAGAGAGCTATGGCAAATGCTCTTCAGAACGCTGAAAGTGCTGCTGGGCAAGCTGGAAGCACTAGTAATCTGGATGCCAAGAGCGGCGAAAACGACGTTTCTAGTGGCTTCACGAATAACGTTGGTAAGAACGGACAGGTTCCAGGCAAAGACGATTCCAAAGAGGACGGAAAAGGCGATAAAGACGGCAAGGGCGGAAAACAGGGCAACGAAAAAGGCTCTGGCCCTGTTGGTCGCTTCATGAAGAAGTACATGCCGGTTCTCTCTATTATTCTTACGATATCTGGCGGCGGCAGCTTTATGATGCTTTCTCAGGCAACTTTGCCATTTACGGCGTTGCAGGGTCTAAAAGACTGGTTTAATTCTATAGACATCTCGAATTTCAAGAGACACTCAAGCATTACCGAGAACGCCGTAAAGAACGCCATACGTCCGCCGAGCGAACTTTCAGACTTCAAGAACCCAGTTAAGGGTAAAAAATATAAAGTCAGTAAGAAGTTCACCAAGCGCCTTGCTGCTCAGAATATCGAAATTCCTACGAGTGGCACCAATAAGGGCAAGATGGTCTTTACGGATGCGAATGGCAATCAAACGGCGATTGAGGCAAAGAACTTTAAGGCCGAATACGATTCGAACCCGGAGTTCCGAAAAGCATACTCTACGGCCTCACACCCATACAAAACAGCCTTCAATAACTTTAAAGATAAAATCTTCAAAAAGTTCAAATCGGCTTTTGGTATAAGCGGAAATAAGTGGGGCAAAAACTACAATCCAGAAAGCGATACTGACGGAGAGAAAGCGAAAGGCTCCGTTCAGGATGGCATGGATCAAGATAATAATAAGGCTAGGACGAGCGAGGTAGCTGAAGGGAAAATATCTGATGGCCAAGGTGGCGAGACCACTGGTGCGGTGACCGAAAGCGATGGCGCTGGTGGTGGAAAAATAAAATCAAAGCAGGGTAGCACAGACCTACCGTCAGCTGGGGATGACTCTAAGAAGATAAACGACAAACTAGATGCCATCGGAAAGGTTGCCGGTTATGCTATGGCTGGTCTGTCTGTTTATTGTGCCTTTTCAGCGATTGCTGGTACGCTCTCCTTGGTTGCTGCTGCTGAACAACTTTATCGCGTAGTTAATCTCGCGATGGACTATTTTACTGCCTTCGAGCAAGCGATAGCGGGCGAAGGTTCCACTTCGCCAATACATGCCTTGGGTAAAAGTTTGGTTCAGACCAGTGATATTTCTTACGAAAGAACTACCTCTACTGGCACAATGACTTCTGGCGATCAAAATGTAACTACTTCTACTACTACCGTAACAACAACGAGTAGTGCAGTGACCTCTCAGGGCTTTAATACTCTATTCTCTCATGAGCAAACCGATGGTCGCGATGATAGCGTAAGGGCATTTAATACATTCGATCAAATCAAAGAAGGGACGAAGTCTATGATCGTTGACGTGTCGGCAGGTCTAAATAACTTCCGTCAATGCACCTATTCGAGGCTCGCCCAGGCGGCAGTAGGCCTTGTTTCGGATATTGCCACGATAGCGGCGTGTATCTTTACTGCAGGTGGCGGTTGTGTGGTTAAATTCTTCAAGGATCTTGCTCTTGGTGCAGCTAAGGCTACGGCTTTTGCTATCGCCCAAAAGATTGCTACAAGTGTCTTCTCTACTTGGTTTAAGAATTTCCTGACTAACCTCCTAACAAGAGAACTCGCGGGGGCGCCGCTAGGCGATAGCCTTGTTGCTGGTATGCATGCCATCATGGCGGGCAATCACCGTGGCGGTGGTGGTGTTCTTGCGGATAAAGCTGGATATATAGAGACAGCTATTGTTCAATCTGAAGTGCTTGCAGATAAAGCGAAGACAGAGCGGATGACTAAGAGTCCGTTCGATTATACTTCTAGATATACTTTCTTAGGTAGTCTGGTGACGGCCATGATACCTCTGACTCTGCAATCTAAATCCGTGGTTGGAGCCTTTAATAAATTTGGTTCGATTTTGTCTAACTCGACAACTAGCTTGTTCCCAGGGGCTAGCGCTGCCAATGTGGGCATAGATGCTGCAAATGCCATGGATTACACCGAGAAAAACTGTCCATACCTCTATGATATTGGTGTTGTAGGTGATGCGTATTGTCAGCCATATACAACGACTGATTTTGATACGATTAATATCAATAACGAGAGTATTAGTGATGCCGACGATCCGGCCGATGCTATTAACTCGCCTTACAATATCATGTCGCAGGTTAATGGCTATGGTGGTTTCGATCTTGGCGGCGAATCGCTCGATGACGTAGAAAACCCAAAGATCGACAAAGACAGTGATTTGGCTGAATATATTATCTATTGTAACCAGAGGCAATCGGCCTTTGGTATCGCTGATCAGAACATTGCGTCCGAAATTGACGGCACGAGTACTGGTAGTGGAATCGGTGACTTTGCTATAGGTCTTATTCCTGGCATTGGTGATGGTGTAGATATCGTCGGCGCAACCAAGACTTTGAATAAGTTTGGCTATGTTGATGGCTCGGCCTGTGTGATGCATGATGGCGGTGAAGGCAAATCAAAGACTGGCTCAGGCATTCCGGAATACAGTGAGCGTCGCGCTTATGCTCGCTATATCGAAGATCAGCGCTATCTTGAGAGCACTGGTATGATCGAGCAATCTGCTGTTGCAGTCTTTCTTGATGAATACTATGAAGAACATCCACTAGATAATTCCCATGAAGGCATTATTGCTAGGTTGTCTGGATTGCCAAAAGATACAGTTATTGCGGCCTATGACGCTGTTGACTTTATGAACTTCCTTGCCGAATATGATCCAACCGACTACTATCCAACTCCAGCAATCCACCAAGAAGAACCAGATTATACGATGGAAGATGATCGCATTATCAAAGATGAAACCTTTGTTGCGATTATTCAGACCGGTTACTTCTCGGAATATCGCCAGCGCAACTTCGCCTCGGCATAATCCGAAAAATATGGTATAATATACAAATTATGGAGTTCTGGGGAAAGTTTAAACCTGGTTTTACTATTTTAGCGCCTATGGAAGGCGTAACTGATATTGCCTTTCGTCAGGTGGTCGCAAAAGCTTCCCGCCCAGATATTTTCTATACTGAATTTACGAACGTAAATAGCTATATTAGCGAAAAAGGCAGAGCAAATGCTCTCGAGCGTCTTCGTTATGAAGAATCTGAACGCCCGCTGGTGGCACAGATTTGGGGCACTCAGCCAGAAATGTTCCTTGAGACAGCTCAGGCTCTCAAGAAACTTGGTTTTGCTGCTGTAGATATCAATATGGGCTGCCCAGATAGGCATGTTGTTGCTACTGGTGGCGGTTCTGGTCTCATTCGCACGCCTGCTCGTGCTATCGAGATTATTCGCTCTACCAAGATGGCTGGCCTCCCAGTATCTGTTAAAACTCGCCTTGGCTATACCTATGTTGACGAATGGCATGATTGGCTCTCGACTCTTTTGAACGAGCATCCAGATGCTCTGACGGTTCACTTCCGTACCAAGAAAGAAATGTCCAAGGTTGCTGCGCATTATGAACTAGTTCCAGAAGTTATCAAGCTAAGGAACGAACTATCTCCAGAAACAAAACTTATTATTAATGGTGATATTGAACGTCCAGCTGACGGTGCTAAGTTTATTGAAATGGGCGCCGATGGCTTGATGCTCGGTCGTGCAGTTTTTCATAATCCTTTCTGTTTCGAAAAAGAGCCTCGCGAGCATACTAGAGAAGAACTAATCGAGCTAATGCGCTATCATCTAGATTTATATGAGAAATATAACCTTGCTCCATACGAGCCACTCAAACATTTCTACAAGATTTATATCAATAACTTCCCGGGCGCTTCTGAAATACGCGAGAAACTCATGAATACGAAGACTATCGCCGAGGCTCGCGAAATTATCGACTCACTAGAGTGATACAATAAAGGTAATATGACAAAGCTTATTGTTTGTACGACTCCAAGTTGCGTATTCTGTCATGCGTTGATGGATTGGCTAGAGAAAAAAGACATCGATTTTGAAGAATACGACATGAGCGACGAAAAACTTCGTGCAAAAATCGAGAAAAAACTTGGCCGTACGGTTTCTTCTGTGCCGCTTACCTTAATCGGAGACGAAGCGATCGAGGGTTTTAATCGCCCAGCAATCAAGCGCGCTCTAAAAGGACTTACAAAATGAAAAAGCCAGCAATCATCTTAATTCACGGTCTTCGTGGCGACCATCATGGCTTGCTTGAGCTAGCCGAATGCCTTCAAGAGGCTGGCTACGAAACTTATGTTCCAGATTTGCCGGGCTATGGCATCGAACAGGCTTTAAGAGATCAAAGTCTCAAGGGTTACGCGAACTGGCTTCATGAATACGTGGAGAAACAGAAATTCGAAACAAAGCCTATCATCCTTGGCCATTCCATGGGTTCAATCATTGTTTCTCATTATCTCGAAGCTTACCCCGAAGATTGTTCAAAAACGGCAGTTTTCTTGGCGCCAATTATTCGCACGGAGAAGGGTCAAAAACGAAGCAATCGTCTAGCTAAAACGTTCCTTCGTAGCCTAAAGCTTCTTTCTGGTCATTCTAGGTATCGCCTCATGAAGAGTCGCTTCGTTTCTTTTTGGATCTCGCGTATTTTGACTTACGACCGCACAAGGCAAAAATATATCGACGAGCAGCATTATATGTACTCTGGCGAGTTTACTTCAACTCGTTCACTAATGAATGATGTCCAGCTTTCGATGTTCGAGCAGACAATCTGCCCAAAGAATCGCAGGGTTTTGTATTGCATGGGCGATCATGACCGCCTAACGAAGGTCAAAAACGTCAAAAAGAATATTGCTAACTGCCCAAACGCTACCCTTAAGGTTATCAAGAAAACTGGTCACCTACTAAATTATGAGTTTCCACAAAAAACTGCGCAAGTTATTACGCAGTTCTTGGATAAAAAGTCTTAAATCTTTCTATTGTCTAATACTTCTTGGTAGATTTCCTCGAAGCGCTGCAAAGTGTAGCTAATATCGTGCTTTTTGATATGCTCGAGCGCGTTCTTGGATAGCTTGTCTCTTAGAGCTTCATTTCCTAAGACCTTCAAGATATTGCGAGCGACAGCATCAACATCGTCGGCATTACAGAGATAGCCTGTCTTTCCGTTCTTGACGAGTTCTGGGATTGCACCTGCGCGAACCGCTACGGCAGGAACGCCGCTAGCGAGGGCTTCCATCAAAACAATACTCTGAGTTTCGGTCTTTGATGTAATGGCGAACACGGTTCCTGTGCGGTAAATCTGTGGCAAATCTTCGCCAATCACGCGACCAAGGAAGTGAACGTGGTTTTTGGTCCCTTCTTTTTCTGCAAGAAGTTCGAGGTCATTCCTGGAAGCGCCATCGCCAACCATTACGAGTTCTGCATTTGGGTTCTTCTTGTGGACTTTCGTGAAAGCTTTAACAAGAACGTCTAGGCTCTTTTCTGGGTCGATACGGCCAACATAAAGAACGATCGGTTTATTCTTTGGGATATCAAATCGTTCATAAATATCATTCTTGGCCCTACCGGTTCTAAAACGGGATAAATCAATACCGTTACTGAGAGCTTCTACTGGCACCTTGAAGTGCTTTTTCTTGCGTGGAATCAAATCAGAAACGGCCTGCTCGGTAGGCATTGTGCCGTACTCGCTACGCTTCAAGAAGCTTACGAAATACTTGTTCATGACAGAATCGATTGGCTTCTTTGCAAAATGTGGCAGATGAAGCTGCTGTGTGAAGTTATCTGGATAGGCGTGATCGGTGGAAACTAGTGGGATATCGTGCTTCTTTGCATAGCGGAAGACGGATAGTGCAACTGGGCCAGGCGTCTGGTCGTGAATAATGTCTGGCTGGAAGCTATCAAGGAAGTTGCGGATTTCTGCGCCAGGCGTAAAGCTGACACGAAGGCCGTTTTTATAGAAAATCTGAGGCATCTTGACGCCCAAAAATTCCTTGGCTTCTGGAATATTATTAATCTGATCTGGATAGAAAATAAGCTTTCTGGAGCTAAGGCGTACGACACGAAAACCATATTCTTCGTCGCGTTCAATTTCGTAGTCCCCAGTAATGCTTGGTGCTAGCACGACAACGTCGTGTCCGCGTTTTTGCAGACCGCCGGCAAGATTCCTAGAAAATTGCGCGACCCCGTTAATCATCGGGTAGTATAGGTCTGTAGAGATAACAACTTTCATTAAGTTAATTTTACCACAGTCGCTTTACCCCTAAGCGTGCTAAACTTTAGATAGAATGTCGATTCCTAAAAAGATCCACTATGTCTGGCTTGGCGACGCGCCTTTGCCAGAGAGTGACCAGAAATACATCGAGGGCTGGAAAAAGATGAACCCTGGTTTTGCGATTCATCATTGGTCCGAGAAAAATGTAGATATTACCAAACATCCTCTTGTCCAAAAAGCCTTGGACGAGAAACGTTGGGCGCTCGCTGCAGATGTAATTCGTATGATTGTTATGTATGACGAGGGTGGCATCTATCTTGATACGGATATTGAGCTATTGAAGCCACTAGATACTGAAATTGCTTTGCCAAGCGGAGCAAAGAAGCTGACAGATTTTAACGCCTTCGCTTGTTGGGAGTCAGATTTTTGGTTCACGACGGCTGCTTTTGGCGCCAAGGCACATTCGTCTTGGATCGAGAAGATTTTGAAGCGTTATGAGCTTGCGGACATAGAACAGAAGATTAGCACTGATACTTTCCTAAAAACCGTTCATAGTCCATCGGTCTATGCAAAAGATATTTTTGGCCTGGAGCTTGATGGCCAAACCAGGAATTATAACGACGATTTGCTAACTTTGGCTTCAGAGTATTTTTGCCCTAAGCACTACATGACTGGCGAACTTCATGTTACAGATAATACGATTGCGGTTCACCACTATGCTTCAACCTGGCATACAAAGGTAGAGAAGCTTAAAAACGAGCTCGCGAAAGAGAGTTACAAAACGCTCGGTGCAGAGAAGTATAAATTCTTCGAGAGGCGCTACAATGCAAGACTAGAGAAAGAGATTCGCAAGGAACTCCCTTAAATTGACTAAATAGCCATTTTGTGGTATAATATACTATATTTTTGGCACCTTCACAATATATCGTTTTGGTCGCTACAAGGAGGTAGATAATATGACCATCATCAGAACTCTCTCATCTCATCCGTATCTGCTGCTCGCATTGTATTGGCTTTTCTGGCCGGGCATGATGTTTGCAGTGGCAGCCATCTTTGAATCCAGAAAGGTTCGCCTTGGCAAAGGCCAGAGCCGTATGTTTATGCCTGGCGATTTTATGCTTGGTATTGCGGTTGTGACTTTTATTCGTCTCCATGCGAATAATCCGGTCCACTTCGAGCATATCGATGTGTATGGCGGCGCCTACTGGCTGCTTACGGGAATCATCTTTGCGGTTTTGGCTTTTGTGATTCATCAGATCGATATCTCAAGATATCCCGCTGGCTCCAAGTATAGTCCGACAAAGATTGCGCACGATATTTGTGGCTACTTCATTAGCTTCTGGCTGATTGCTGCACTTGGGCTGCCGCAGATTATCTTCACGATTCAGCATCCAGAAACCTTCAAGCCTAATCTGGATCTCTGGGGAGTATTCTCCTTTGCTGCCGGATTCTTTATCTTGATGACGATCTATGATCTGACTCATCCGGCTACGCAGGCAGATTTGCTTCTCATGCACCCCGATAAGTTTGAGCCTATCTGGAAGACAAGAAAAAACCGTGAGAGAAACGATATTTAATCTCATTTATCCCCGCGCCTTTGGCCGGGGATTTTTCTCCCTTAAATGTGTTAAAATATACCTTATGAAAAAGGTTAAGAAACCGGCTACGACCGTCGTAAACCGACGCGCCCATTTCGACTACCAACTCGGCGAAAAGCTCGAGGTGGGTATGGTTTTGACTGGCCCGCAGGTTCGCTTAGTTCGCGATCGTCATGCTCAGCTCAAGGGTACTTATGTTACGATTCGTAACCACGAGCTTTGGCTTCTTAATCTTACACTTGGCTCAGATACTGTCGAGAGGATAAAGCTTCTTGCTACAAAGAAGCAGATTGCTGGCCTTGAGCGCGAAAAGAAAGAAGGTTCGACTATTGTTCCTGTCGAGCTTTATCCGTTCAAGCGCCACATTAAGCTAGCTATTGCTATTGGTAAGGGTAAAAAGGCTTTTGATAAGCGTCAGACTATCAAGGGTCGCGACCTCGACCGCGAAGGCAAGAGATACTAAAACCTGACTCGGATCGCCCGGATTCCCTTCTAATCCGCAAGTGACAGGAATTCAATACCTATATCTGTATTCGAAATAAAAACCACTTTTTCTCGAAAGGGCCCCGCTTGAAAAGAGCGGGGATTTTTTTTAGTATAAAAGCATGAGCGGTAATAAAAATTTAAAAAATAAAAATAACAACAAAAGAATCATATCTATTGTTTTGGCGGTTTTGAGCGCTTTTTTGCTGTTTTTGGATAAAATCTTGACTGCTTCTCCGAACCTATATCTATTTTTGGCCGGGATAACAATTATTCTGCTGTGTTTAAGTTTTCTGCCTTCGTTATGTGGAACAAGCAGAACTTCGGCTTGTTTGAGCTTAGTAATTGTATCGTTTTTAGGGTACTATATGCCGTTTGCTTTCGAAACAATGGATGATTATCTAGCAATTGTTTTGATGATCATTCTTGTTGCTCTCGCACGGCTTTTAAATATAAAACTGAAAAGAGGGTATGTTGTTCGTGACTCGCTAGTATTTCCTCTAGTCGTGTGCGGTGTAATATTTGTCCATAGTTTGGTGTCTGGCGCAGGTATTTCTCCTGTAAGTGAGGCGATAGGTATCTTGCTAGGAATGAGCTGTCTTTATGTTATCCTGCTCGTTGCCTCGCTTCCTGGTTTTGCGAAGAAGAAATAGCGTCTCTAATATCCTGAGACTCAACATAATTCTCCCGAGGGGGGTAGTACCCTTATATTTTTCAGACTGTTCTTTGTCTGAAGATATAAGGGTACTACCCCTGGTCGAATTATGTTATAATATACGATTATGAGAACATTAGCGAAAGAATTAAACAGCAAATCCGGAAAAGTTAACTTGGCTGGCTGGGTAAATTCTCGCCGCGATCATGGCGGTCTTATTTTTATTGACCTTCGCGATCACACTGGCATTATCCAGCTCGTTATTGATCCGAATACCGCTAATGCGTTCAAACTTGCAGAAAGTCTTCGTGACGAATATGTCATCAAAGCTACAGGTACGGTTCGCAAACGCGGTGCCGGCCTCGAAAATCCAAACATCCCAACTGGCGACATCGAGGTTGTCGTCGAAGATATGGAGCTCCTCAACAAGAGCGAAGCTCTCCCAGTAAACGTTCATGACGAAGGTCAGCAAACTGGCGAAGACCTTCGCCTTAAGTATCGCTACTTGGATCTACGCCGCCCAAGCATGCAAAAGCGTATCACTCGCCGTTCCGAATACTATCGTTTCATGCGCGAATATATGCACGAGAAGGAATTTATCGAAGTTACAACTCCGATCTTGGCAAACTCTAGCCCAGAAGGCGCTCGCGACTTCCTAATCCCATCTCGCCTACATCCAGGCAAGTTTTATGCTTTGCCTCAGGCTCCACAGCAGTTCAAACAGCTTTTGATGGTTGGCGGCATTCCTCGCTACTATCAGATTGCGCCATGTTTCCGTGATGAGGATCCACGTGCAGACCGTCTTTATGGTGAATTCTATCAGCTCGACTGCGAGATGGCTTTCGTCGACGATGGTGAAGTCGTTCGCAAGGAAATGGAACCTCTTATCAAGGGTCTAGTCAAAGATTTTGCAGGCAAGAAACTTCTATCTGAAGATATTCCACGCATTCCATATCAGGAATCTATGGAGAAATACGGCTGCGACAAGCCAGATCTTCGCTACGGTATGGAACTCATCGAGCTCACTGAAGAGTTGAAGGGTACAGAATTCTCCGTCTTTGCAAAGGCAGAATGTGTTAAAGCTATCTGTGTTAAGGGCGGTGCAGATCTATCTCGCAAACAAATCGACAACTTTACCGAACAGGCTCGTAAGCTTGGTGCAGGCGGTCTAGCTTACCTAACTTATACCGACGAAGGCATTAAGTCTCCAATCGCTAAGTTCATGAGCGAAAAAGAGCTCGATACTATTACGAAGAAAACTGGTGCCAAGGCTGGCGATGCTGTCTTCTTTGGTGCGGACAAGCGCGATAAGGTAAACAAGGTTCTTGGCGCACTGCGTATCTCTTTCGCAGATCACTTTGGTCTCAAGGATCCAAACGTAGTTGCTCTCTGCTGGATCGTCGACTTCCCATTCTATGAGTGGGATGACAAGAACAAGAAACTCGACTTTGGTCATAACCCATTCTCGATGCCAAAAGGCGGCCTAGAAGCTCTCCGTGCAGCAAAGACTGACGAAGAACGCCTAGCCATCGTTGCTGACCAGTACGATATGGTTATGAACGGTTACGAAATTTGCTCTGGAGCAGTTCGCAACCACAACCCAGATGTTATGTACGAAGTCTTTGGTATTCTTGGCTACGACAAGAAATATGTCGAATCTCGCTTCGGTGGCATGCTAAACGCCTTCAAGTATGGCGCTCCGCCACACGCAGGCTGTGCCTATGGTATCGACCGTATGTTTATGGAGCTCGAGAACTTCGATAACATTCGCGAAATTGTTGCTTTCCCAAAGAACGGCTCTGGTATGGACCTAATGATGGATTCTCCATCAACTGTCGACGATTATCAGCTTAAAGAATTGAGCATCGAAATCGCCAAAGAAGAAATCGACCTCAACTAAAAACAAATCCCCTCAAAAACGAGGGGATTTTTGTGTGCTCTATAAAATCATGAGTCTTAGCATGATAAAATAAACATTATGAAAGCACGCAGATGGCTACTAGTTTTTATGGCGTTCTTGGCAGTATCCTCGCTCGCCTCTTTTAGTTATCAATTTACAGCTTTTGCGACTAACGAATCAGTAGAAGAGAAGCCAGACGAAAACTCTAAGAATAATTCGGCAACCAGTGAAGGTAATCAAGTCTCCGAGGAGCTTGAAATAGAAGAAATCTATAACCGTATCTCTCAGAACTGCTCTAGTATCAAGCTTCAGCTCGAACGCGTGCAGAAAGAGGATTCCAGAAACCGTGTTTATCTTGGTGTGCAGTTCGAAATCGTTTCTACGAACTTGATGCAGAATCTAAATCTACGTCTCGTCAAAAACAATATGGCCAAGGCTGAACTTAGTGAACAGCAGACCAGCTTTGCCAGTGAGCGCGAATACTTCAAAAACGAATTTATCGCTTATTCAAAAGAACTTGAAAAACTAATCGCAATCAATTGTAAGGAAAAGCCAGAAGATTTCTATAACCAACTAGTCTATGTTCGCGAAAAGCGCGCCGAAGTGAACAAAAGTGTGCAGCGCCTACGTGCTACTATTGACGAGCATCGCAAATCCGTCGAATCTTATCTAAAGGAGCTCTATGATACTAAAAAATAGAGAAAAGAAAGAGAAAGAAAAAGACGAAGAGCCGTTTTTGAAAAGCGGCGGTCGCAATCTTCTGATTCTTACAGGTGTCTGCATAGTAGCTGCAATTGTGACTACGTCGATCAGCTTGTATATCTACCGAAAAACTGGCGACGTTTATATTGATCGCTCTCGCCCTGGCTACATGTCCGAAGATGAAGGAAATGGTGAAGATAGAACTGCAAAGCCAGAATTCGATGATGACGGACCTATCAATGAAGAACAGCTTGACCTGTATCTAAAAGATCTAGATACTGCCAAAAAGCATATCGACGAATCAAAGGATGGTTTCTCGTCAAACGCTTTGTCGAACAACTCGCTAGGCATAGGAAAATAAAAAAAGACGCTCTTTACGGAGCGCCTTTTTGTCTATTCTGCGAATACTCTTCTTAGCCAAGTATCTGCTGGTCCTGCTGTCAGTAGGATAATTAGCCAATTATCTCTATGGAGCTGCTTTAGTTTTTTTGCTAGCTCGTCGTTAGCTTCGGCGGCTTCGGCAACCTCTGGGTTTTGAAGCTCGGAAATCAAATCTTCTGGTGTTAGAACGACAAGCTCTGGATTTTCGCGGACAAGATAGGTAGGAAGCCAGAATACTTTATCTGCGGCCAAGAAAGCGTCCTTATATTCGTGCTTAATCTCATGTTGGCGAACGTTCTGATGTGGTTGGTAAACCGCTGCAACGCCGGCGAGCTTGTCTCTTTCGCAGAGTTCTTTTGCCATCTCGAGAGTTGCCTTGATTTCTTGTGGGTGATGGCCATAGTCGGTATAAACGCCGTCTGTAATTCTTTCGAATCGTCTACCTGTGCCAGGAAAGCGATTAAGAACCGCAATTAAATCCTCTTCAGAAACATTTGGCAAAGCTTTTAGAATCGTCTCCATAGCAATGCTTGCGTCTTTTCTGCGGAGCTCGCCAATAAGATTAATTCTAGAATCAACCGTTGTGTTTTCTACAACATTTGCACTTTGTGAGCGGAATTGATCAAAGGCGGCTAAGTAATCTCCGCGAGTAGGATAGATATCTGGGTGGTCGTAATCTACGGTTGTAACCGCGGCAACATAAGGATGGTAGGCAAGGAAGTTCCTATCGTATTCGTCTGCTTCGTAAATAAAGAATTCGGAATCGTTATCAAAATGGCCACTATTAGCCCAAGGAAGGGTTGTGCCGACAAGGTAGGAAACGGGAATGTCAAGCTGAGAAAAAGCCCAAATTAGCATAGAGACTGTTGTGGTCTTGCCGTGCGTACCAGCAACTGCAATCATCTTAAGATTCTTTTGTTCGACTAAATCTGCCAAGAATGCATCGCGCTTGCTGGTTTTAATCCCAAGCTCCTGAGCTAGAACCAATTCTGGGTGATCTTTTGGAAGTGCTGACGTATAGACGAACCAATCAATTGGCGCCTCGTCCTGGCATTGCTTCAAAAAACTGCCATCCTGGTTGTAAGAAACGGAAATCTTGCGCTCTTCGAGCTCCTTTGCGACGGCGCCTGCCTGCAAATCCGAACCGCAGACTTCGTAACCTGCATCTTGTGCAAGCTCGGCGAGCGGGCCAATACCTGTGCCGCTAATACCGGAAAAATAAACCTTCATAACCTAATTGTATCATCGAGAGAGATGGGCTTAAAAATAGAATTTTTGCTTATGATATAATTTATATAACTATGGGTGGCGTCAAAAGAAGCAAGGTGAAACAACTCCTTGCTAAGATGTTCCGTTTGAGCAATTGGAAATTAGCAATAATTGCCATTTTGCTTTGTTTTTGGTCGGCCACTCTTCTACGTCTCGATCATATTAAGATGTCGCAACTTCGAAACGCGGTTCTAGCTGCTGATGAATCTGGCGACGAGGCAGAAATCGCCCGTACTCTGAACGAGCTTAAAGACTTTACTAGAAAACATATTGTTGTAAATATTGTTTCGAAGAATGGTCAAGATAAGCTAGTTTTTGGTACTGGTCCAATTTATCTTGAGCAACAGTACCTTCGTGCTGCGAATAAGGCAATTGCTGCGGCAAAGGAGCAAATCAATCAGGGTTCAACCGAGAACCCAAACGGAAATGTCTATGCTAAAGTTGAGGCGACCTGTAATGCGCTTGGTTATGCCTATGGTTATAGCACTTATGCGGAATGTTGGATGCGTGAGCTCGAAAAATATCCAACTCTAGAAACTCTCGGAACGGAAGACGAAGCAAAGATTCCACCAACAGAACTATATCGCTATGATTTTGCTTCTCCGTTGTGGTATCCGTGCTTGTCTGGCTTCGTTATATTAATTGCGCTGCTTCTATTTGTAATTGTTTTGATTCGCGCCATCATTTGGGTAGTGCTTAGAATCGCAATTGCCGTTTCGCACGGATAAAAAACAAACAAAAGCGCTTTCACCTCTTGACATCGCATCGCAAGGGGTCATAAGATAGAGTTACAAACTAATGGAGGAAAGCTAATAATGGCTTACAAACATACTAATTCTAAGGGCGTAACCTACTATCTTCACAAGTCTGAAGTTACTCTACGCGGTGGCAAGCCACAGACTATCTATTTCTTCACTAAGGTTGAGAAGAACGAAAAGGGCACTCCATGTGACCTTCCAGAAGATCGTGTTGTCAACGAAAACCCACGCAACGGTTTCTTGACAGTTTCCCGCAAGAAATAATTGTAACCATAGTTTTGTATGAGAATCCCCTAGTCTAACTGGGGGATTTTTGTAGGCAAGAAAAATCCCTCGGAAGCTCCGAGGGAGGACTCCATTAGAGGAAAGAATCCACAGTCAGACCAAAGAGGTCGGCGTTGATATATCTCGTAGGCATCGCATCATTGCCGAAGCCGATTGCGATGATTGGGCAGTTAGCGGTCGAGGGCGGCTCTAAGAAGAACTGAGGGCTAGCCGAACGAGAGACTAACTTGTTGGCGTCGCGCAGCTTTTGGGCCTTGGCGCTATCGTTTACAACAAAGAAGGCGTCGTTATAAAAGCGCTCGATGAACTGGAAGATTGCGAAATCTCCAGGTCGAGCATCTTTGGTGTCGCTTTTCTTGTCTGTAAAGATTGTTGGCGTTACGACCCTTCGGCTGTTAGTGCTACCAACGACGATTGTGGTGTCTGCTTTGATCCCGGCAAGATATAACTCGGCATTGTTATGCATGCAATGCTTTGCAGCGAGTTCTCTATCTTCCTGAGTAAGCGTAGACCACGAATCGGCATTGCTAACAATAATGTCGAAGCTGCGGTTGAAGGCGTAGTAGAGCAGGCTAGAGACCTGCGTTACGGGATTGTTGGTGCCAATGATAAGAATGCTCATTGCTGTATTCCTCCTTTGTGCAGAAAGCTCTCTAATGAAGAACGAAAACATTAAAGAGCGATCAAAGATGGAACATAGTATACGAGCAAAGTAGGTTATCGTCAAGCATAAGCGTAAGGGGTGATATAATCAGAATATGGCAGCACCGACTAAGAAACAGCAGATCATGTTAGATTTTATTGAGAAGTTCTCGGACGAGAATAATTTCTCGCCATCTTATCGAGAAATCGCATCTGCCTTGGATTTAAACTCGGTCGCCTCTGTTGCTCAACATATCGACAATTGTGTTGCTGCCGGCTTCTTGATAAAAGTGCCTCGCGCCGCTCGCTCGCTAAGAGTGATAAGAGGGGAGCAATATCAAGAGACGCAGAGATTGTTCAGACAGCATATCAATGCTATCGAGGAGCGCCTAGATCTTGCCAAGAACGGCGAGGATGATGGCGAGACAGATATGGAGACTCTCGGGGATGATTTAATGACTCTCAGAGCTGCCGCAAAAATACTTAAGCTCGAAATATAAGCGTTTTTATATTATAATAAGCATCAAATGAAAAAAGAACCTGGCTTTATCTATCGGGTGTTTCTAGTTGTGGGCGACGCATTGGCAATTGTGGCGTCCTTTACTTTTGCTTACTATTTTCGTATTCATTTTGATCCTCGCCCTTATGTCTTTGAAGGCGATACGATGGACTTCCTTTTTTCTAATTTCGTTCTTTTGCCTATCTGGCTCGTAATTCTATCTAGCCTTGGTCTCTATAGGAGAGCGGTTCTTGATCGTCGTGCTCGCGAAACGGGAAGGCTTTTCCTTGCTTCTGTTCTTGGTACGATGTCGATTATTTCTTATGACTTTTTTGCTACCGCTATCTCTCCACACGATAGCCTCTTCCCGGTCAAGATTATCGCTCTCTATGCAATCGTAGTTTGCTTTATTGCGCTAGTTTTGGAACGCGCTCTTATTCGCGGAATTTTCCTTCTAACCAGGAAGCATAGCAGGGGTCTAATCCGTACAGTTGTTGCCGGTGACGGCGAGAACGTTCGTCAGCTTCTTGTTGGTACTCCGCCAGATTCTGGCTTTAAGGTTTGCGGTGTAGTCGCAGATTCTAAATACATTCCAACCGAGTGGAATCGTCGTCGCTATCCTAGCCTAAGCGAAGCAATCAAGCGTCTTCGTCCAGATGCTGTTATTTATGCTGCTGAGGATGGTCTAGAAGAAGCAAATAAGCTTGCGATTGATGCTCATGCCTTGTTCTACTATTCTCCGCCAGAGAACTCAGTGATTGCCCTGTCAAAGGATACAGAGTTTATTTCTGCGGTTCCAGTTATTCGCGTTCGCGTAACTCCATTAACGGGTGCCGCAAGAGTATTTAAGCGCGCTGTCGATATCGTCTCGAGTTTGATTTTAATTATTCTTTCTTCGCCAATTTTGCTTGTCGTCTACATTATTCAGAAGTGTATCGATTTTAAGGCTCCAGCGATCTATAAAGACACTCGTTTGACTCGCTTTAATAAGGAATTTCCGCTTTTGAAGTTCCGCTCGATTCGTCAGGAATATAGCGGCCTAACTCCAGAGCAGGCCTTCGAAAAGATGGGTAAACCAGAGCTTGCAAAGAAATATCGTGAACATGGTGACTATATCAAGAATGATCCACGCTATACGAAGTTTGGTAAGTTCTTGCGTGCTAGTTCAATCGACGAATTGCCACAGCTATTCAATGTGTTGATTGGTCAAATCTCCCTTATTGGTCCACGCGCGCTTCAGCCATGCGAGCTTAAAGATTATGGCGATAGGGGCCTGCTCTTGTCTGTCAAATCTGGCCTAACTGGCCTTGCGCAGGTTTCTGGCCGCCGTGACATCTCGTTCAACGAGCGCCGTGCGCTGGATATCTACTACATTCAAAACTGGACACCAATGATGGATGTCTCTATCTTCTTCCGCACTGTTGCGGGCGTATTTAAACGATCTGGAGCAAAATAATTAAACTATGACAGTCGAAAAAGAAAAACGCCATAAGATAATTGTAAAAACTGGCGTTGTAGGTTTGTTGACTAACCTTATTCTCGCGGCCGCGAAAGCTTTTGTAGGCATTATGTCGCACTCGATTGCGATTGTTGTTGATGCTGCAAATAGCTTGAGCGACTGTCTTAGCTCGATTGCTACGATTATTGTTTCTCATCTTGCAAACAAAGCGCCAGACAAAAAGCATCCACTAGGCCATGGTCGTAGTGAATACATGGGCACGCTTATTGTTGGTGCAATTATTGGCTATATTGGCCTTACTGCGGGCTTTGAGGCGATTAAGAAGATCTTTAATCCTAGCGAGCTAGATTATACTCCTGTCACGACTATTGTGATCTCGATTGCCGTCGTAACTAAAGTAATTCTTAGCGCCTATACTCTTGCGATGGGTAAAAAGGCGGATTCGGACACTTTGCACGCTACAGCAAAAGACGCTTTCTTTGATGCTCTTATCTCCTCTTCGACGCTTATTGCGGTTGCTACTTATACTTTCGCGCATATCAATATTGAGCCATATCTTGCTATCGTAATTTGTATCTTTATTCTTCGCTCGAGCCTAGAGATTCTTCGTGGCGCAGCCAGTATTTTACTTGGCGAAAGGACCGATAAAGCCCTTGGCCGCCGCATTCGCAATACTATTAGCAAGATTGATGGCGTCGAAGGTGCTTATGATTTGCTTCTTCATGATTATGGTCCAAGCATGACTGTAGCTTCGGTAAATATCGAGGTCGCAAGTACTATGACCGCTCCGCAGATTGATAGTCTAACTCGCAAGATTCGCAAAACTGTCTATAAACGCTATCAGATTGCGCTAGCTGCAGTTGGTGTCTATTCCATCAATACTAAGGACGAGGAAACTCGCAGTCTCTATCATAAGCTTCAGGATATGCTAGAAGATTATCCAGAAGTTATTGAACTTCATGGTTTTCATGTAGATAAAGAAGAGAAGATTATTAGCTTTGATATTATTATCGATTTTGCGACCAAAAAGCGCGCCGAATATTTCGAAAAAGTCAAAAAAGCCAGCAAAAATCTTTTCCCAGAATACGATCTCGAGATTACACTCGACTCGGATTTACTAGATTAGTCGCTTCGTTTGCAGGAAACAGTGTTTTCGCTCATCTCAAAGCTAAGCTTTTTGCTTGAATCGTTGAGTCTAAAATAAAGACCAATATCGTCGTCTACAGTAGACGTGCTGCTTTTACCTTCGCTATCTTTTGTTCTAATCTTTGAGAACTTTACGACATATACCGTATCGTCGCCATCGATGAACTTTTTGAGGAACTCATAGTCTATGTCCGTTGTGACTGTGTAGTTGTATAGGCTTGTCGTTTGAGTAAGTTTCATGCCGTCCTCTTCGAGGTCTAGATCGAAATCGAAGGAGACGCCTTCCATGGAATACTTTCCGCAATCCCACTTGCCAACAATCTCTTCGATTCCTGTTTTTGGTATGAGTGTATAGGCAATCATATAGAGAATAAAAGAAACAGCTGTAATAACGCCTAAAACGGCCAAAGCTTTACCAAAATTCGAACCGTCGCCTGGCTTTAC